>NZ_JBAUJR010000387.1:0-2855 GCF_049683935.1 Mycobacterium sp.
GAGCGGATGCTCCGCGCGCCGACGCCAGCGCTGAGCTGCGGCGAAGGCGGCGCGGGGCCCGTCGTCGAGGGCCTCCGGTTGCAGTCCCAACCGGCTGGCCGCATCGGTACCGGACCCGCCGATCAGCCGACGCAGCGAGGCCATTTCGTCGGGGTTGAGGGTGGCCGGCCGGGACCGCAACTGGCTGAGCAGGCGAAGCTCCTCGAACGCGTGGGTGTCGGCCAGCAACGGGTCGATGTCGGCGAGTATCTGGGCCGTCGCGTACACCGGGTGCAGTTGCACGAACTGTCGCAGCGACAACAACGCGGTGTGCGCCTTGAGCAGGTCCGAGCGTTGGGCGAACTGCTGATCGATGACGTCGCGCAGTTCGACGAGGCCGCTGCGCTCGAGCAGTTCGTCGGCCAGCGCCACCGAGTCGCTCACCCCGGCGCGCAGCACGGCGATGGAGATCCGGATACCGAACATGCCGAAGCGGTCCAGCAGCGCGGCCCGGGTGGCGGCGTCGACAGGCAGCGAGTCATCATCGCGGACGAAGCGATCCACCGACAGCATCGCCTTCGTCAGGTCGGCGCCCTCTACCCCGGCGAGCTTCTGCAGCGCCACGAACTCGTTCTGCCGCAGCGTGCGGGCGGTCAGCGCCAGCAGCCCCGACACCGGCACCACGGCCTGGCAGATGCCGGTGCGGTCCATCTCGGTGGTGAACCGCTGGGCGACGTCCTTCGCCGACATCATCGCGTCGATGCGCCCCGCACCGATTTCATCGGCCCGCGACGCCACCCCGATCACCCCCAGCGCGCCGGAGGAGCCGCCGACGAGTTGACCGATCTGCTTGAGCAGCGCGATGTCGGCGGCGTTGAGGGTGCGCAGCAGGAAGACGACGGCATCCACCCGTGGGACGCCGTCCTCAGGTACCAGCAGGCGCAGCGTGCGCGCCGACACGTCGCGGGACAGCGACGAGGTCCCCGGCGTGTCGATGATCGTGGCGTCGGTGAGTTCGGCCGCGGGCCATTCGACATCGAGGTCGATGACGTCGTCGGGATCGAGCATGGCGAAGTCGAACGTCAGGCCCCGATCGTGCGGGTCCCGGGCGATCGGCACGTTGGACCGTCGGCCACCGCGGTGATTGGCAGTGACCTTGGGTGTCGGTCCGTGCCGGAACCACGTGACGATTCGAGTGGCCTCGGTCGCGTCGGTGGGCGCGATACCCTCGCCGACGAGGGCGTTGACCAGCGTGGACTTACCTGCCTTGAGGGTGCCGGCGAGCGCGATGCGCATCGGCTGGTTGAGCCGGCGGCCGATGAGTTCGAGCCCGTTGTGCACATCGGGACGCTGCCGGTATGCGGGGTCGGCCCGGTAGGCCGCGGTGGTGCCACCCAGGATCGCCCGCACGTGATCGCTTGTGCTCAGGGTTCGCCCGTTTCGAGTTGCCCGACAACTAACCCCCCGAGCTTAGTGACCCCGCAGGCGAGACCAGCTTGTCGGCGTGGTCGATGACCTGCCGCAGGATGTTGAGCTGACGCTCGAGTTCCTTGACCCGGGTGTTTCGCTCGTCCTCCTGCATCTTTGCCGCGGCGAGCGTGGCCTGCAGCGACTCGTTCAGCGAACGCGTGGTCTGGTTGGCGATCTCGCGGTAGTGATCACGCAGCTGACGCTGGATGCCCTTGAGCCGGTCGCGGGACTCCTTGCCGACCACAAACGCGACGTCGTCGACGAACCGGCGCACGGCGGTCTTGGCGTCGTTGCGGATCCGCAGCATCCGGTTCTCCATGTCCTCCTTGTAGGCCTTGCGACCGAGGATGAAGCCGGCGCCCAGCGACAGTGGGTTGAACATGCCCAGCCCGGCGAAGGAGGTCAGCATGCCGAACATCAGCACCCCGCCGTACGAGCCGCGCATCCCGGTGACGATCTTGTGGCCGACCTTCAGAGGCTTGGCCTCCAACTGGGCCAGCGAGTTGAACTCGCCGAATTCGGCACCCATGTCCCGCGCGTCGATCGCCGGCATCCGCACCGCGTCTAGCCCGGCCTCCATGAAGGTGCGCGCCACTTCGGCTGCCAGTGCCTCGGCACGCTGGTACGCCCACACGAAGTTGTCGCCCACAGCGGTGGCGACCGAGTCCTCGAGCTCGGCGCCGATCTCGGCCCAGTGCAGCGTCGGATCACCGGCGTCGATGACCCGCTCGGTGTGAAACGTGATGTTGCGGAAGCGGTTCCGCAGGTCATGATCCACGTCGGCGGTCAGGTCGGCGATGCCGTCGCTGAGGACCTGCTGCCACAGCGCGGTGTGCTGCAGAGCTTCCTGCGCTTCCTGCTTGCGGCGTTCGAGGTCTGCGGTCAGGTTCTCCCTGGCCTGCGGATCGGTGAACGACGAAAGCTCCGACTCCACAGCCATCTTCAGATGCCCCGCGGCGGCACGCACTTCACCGACCACCTGATCGCGCACGCGGTCGTTCTGGCGCGAGAGCACATTTTCGGACAGGAACTTCACGATGGCGGGGAAGTTCGACTCCTCGTTGAGTTCTTTGTCGTTGAGCTGCACGGCGTGGCTGCGCAGCGTCGAGGACGCCGGGATCATCGGCGTGGTGAGGCCGGCGCGGCGCAGATGGGCGGCGTTGGCATCGGCCACCCGGCGCCAGTGTGGGTACAGATCGGTTTTGGTCGCGACGATCACAGCGACCGGGCAGACCTCCAGAGCCTGCCGCATGAACGTCATCTCGGGTTCGGTGAACTCCTGGCTGGTGTCGCTGACCATCAGCATGGCCTCCGCGTCGGGCAGCAGGCCAAGCGTCGCCGACAGATGCGGCTGGCCATGGCCGCCGACACCCGGGGTGTCGATGAACGCCAGCCCGCCCTTCAGC
>NZ_JBAUJR010000388.1:0-9366 GCF_049683935.1 Mycobacterium sp.
GGAACGGCAGGCCGGGCACCTCGGGTGCGGGCCCCGGTGCCGGAGCGGGGGCGGGCTGGGCCGCCGCAGATGTGCTGAGCGCCAACGCAGCCGAGACGGCTCCGGCCGCGGCGACCATCGTGGTTGCAAACAATTTCCCGGTGCGATGCATGGTTCTCCCAAATCCTTGGTGGCTCGAAACGGCATAGGTGGCACGCCTGTACCCGAAGCTAGCCTGTTACTAGAGTTACTCAAGTGACACGTGTGGCATTTATGTAACCGTTACTGACACGAGTGCCGATGGTGACCGCTCGATAGAGTTCTGGGTCATAGACGCCACCGCATCCGCCCCAGCAACTCCCGGCTCCCATCTGGTGTCCCGGCTGTCCGCCGCGGCGCCCGTGCTGTTGATCCTCAGCATCGCCGCGCGCCTGGCGTGGACGTATCTGCTGCCCAACGGCGCCAACTTCGTCGACCTGCACGTCTATCTCGGAGGCGCAGCCGCGCTGGACCAGCCGGGGACCCTCTACGACTACGTCTACGCAGACCAGACCCCGGACTTCCCGCTGCCCTTCACGTATCCGCCGTTCGCCGCGGTGCTGTTCTACCCGTTGCACCTGCTGCCGTTCGGCGTGGTCGCTGTGGCATGGCAGATCGGCACGATGGCCGCGTTGTACGGCGTGGTGCGCATCAGCCAACGCCTGCTGCCGAACCCCGAGGGCCACGGCGCCGGCCGGCGTGTCGCGATGCTGTGGACGGCCGTCGGCATCTGGATCGAGCCGTTGCGCAGCACCTTCGACTACGGCCAGGTCAACGTGGTGCTGGTGCTGGGTGTTCTGTACGCCGTGTACACCACGCGGTGGTGGCTCTCCGGGCTCCTGGTGGGGCTGGCGGCCGGAGTGAAGCTGACGCCCGCGGTCTCCGGTCTGTACTTCGTCGGTGCGCGTCGCTGGGGTGCGGCGGTGTTCTCCGCGGTGGTGTTCTTTCTGTCGGTCGGGCTGTCCGCCGTCGTCGTCGGCGAGCAGGCGCGCTACTACTTCACCGAACTCCTCGGCGACGCCGGCAGGGTCGGACCGGTCGGGACGTCGTTCAACCAGTCGTGGCGCGGCGGCATCTCACGGATCCTCGGCCATGACGCCGGCTACGGCCCTGTCGTATTGGCAGGCATCGCCGTGACAGCCGTGCTGGCCGTGCTGGCGTGGCGCGCGGTCGGTGGTGCCCGGGACCGGCTCGCCGCGATCGTGATCGTGCAGCTGTTCGGTCTGCTGCTGTCGCCGATCTCATGGACCCATCACTGGGTTTGGCTGTTGCCGTTGATGATCTGGCTGCTGCACGGTCCGCTGCGTGATCGGGTCGGAGCCCGGGTGCTCGGTGTGGGCTGGCTGGTGCTGACACTGATCGGGGTGCCGTGGCTGCTGAGCTTCGCGCAGCCGACCATCTGGGAAATATCGCGCCCCTGGTACCTGGCGTGGGCCGGCCTTGTCTACATCGTCGCCACGTTGGCGACGATGGCGTGGATCGCCGCTACTGGCCGACGATCCGGTTGATGTCGCCCGCCATCTCCACGTCCTTGTCGGTGATCCCACCCTCGGAGTGCGTGACAAGTGCAAAAGTCACTGTCCGCCAACGGATGTCGATATCCGGATGGTGATCGCGGGCTTCCGCGTGTTCCCCGACGCGGGTGACGGCGTTGATCCCGTCGAGGAATGACGGGAACTCGATCGCGCGTCTCAGCGCCCCCTCGGCGCGCTCCCAGCCTTCGAGGTCGGGCAGTGCGGCGTCTACTTGGTCGTCCGTTAACACAGCCATGTGTTCGACGGTATACCGTTCGCGGCAGTGTCAAACCAGACGGTGTCCAACCAGTTGCCGAATCTGATCGTGGTCGCGGGTGCGTTGATCCACGACGCCGCGCTGCTCGTCGCCCAGCGCGCTCGGCCGCCCGAGTTGGCCGGGCTGTGGGAACTGCCGGGCGGCAAGGTCGCCGCGGGCGAGACCGATGAGAGCGCTCTGGCTCGCGAACTACGCGAGGAACTCGGTATCGGCGTGGTCGTCGGGGCCCGCCTCGGCGCCGATGTGGCACTGAACGCCACGACGACCTTGCGCGCCTACCTCGTCACCCAGACCGACGGGGTGCTGCACCCCAACGACCATCGCGCCCTGCGGTGGGTGCGCGCCGACGGCCTCGAGGAGTTGGCGTGGGTGCCCGCAGACACCGCGTGGCTGCCGCAGCTGGCGACACTGCTCCGGTGACGCGGACTGGTCACCGCGCCTTGGCGTCGGTCTCGGTCGCCGTCTCGCTGTCGCTCTCGCCGACGTGCTCGCCGTTGAGGGGATCCACCGGTTCCTCGAACGTCACCTCACCGGTGGTGGGGTGTACGGCGTAGGAATCGGGATGAACCGAGCGCACCGCGACCAGCCCCGCCAGCGTGGCCGAGACGTCGTGGCGCTGAGACGCCGACATCTCGTCGGGCACCGAGATGCGTAGCAGTCTCGGCGTGGTCGCCAGGTCGTACCGGAACGCCCGCAACATCGATACGCAGGCCGCCACCATCACCAGTGAGAACGGCACCGCCGTCGCGATCGACGCGGTCTGCAGCGCCGTCAGAGAACCGGAACCGCCCACCAGCAGCAGCACCGCGGCGACCAGTCCTTCCATCACCGCCCAGTACACCCGGGACAGCTTCGGGGTATCCACATTTCCGCCCGAGGACAGGATGTCGATGACCAGCGATCCCGAATCCGAGGAGGTGACGAAGAAGAACACGATCACCGCGATCGCGAGCACGCTGGTGATCGTCGCGATCGGCAGCGTGTTGAGAAGCTGGAACAGCGAGGTGTTGGTGTCGACAGCTCCGTCGACCAGCATGTCGCCGCTCTCCCGCTGGCGCAGGATCGCCGAGTCGCCGAAGATCGTGAACCACAGTGCACCGATGACACTCGGAACCAGCAATACCGCGCCGACGAACTCGCGGATGGTGCGGCCCCGCGAGATGCGCGCGATGAACATGCCGACAAACGGTGCCCAGCTGATCCACCAGCCCCAGTAGAAGACGGTCCAGCCGCCGAGCCACTCGCCGTCGGTGAACGGCGCCGTGCGCAGCATCAGCTCCGGCAGCGACTGGATGTAGATACCGAGGTTCTGCACGAACGCCTGCAACAGGAACAGCGTCGGCCCCAGCAGCATCACGAACAGCGCCAGTGCGGCGGCCAGCATCATGTTGATGTTCGACAGCCACTTCAGACCCTTGCTGACACCGGTGACCACCGAAATCGTCGCTACCAGGGTGATCAAGGCGATCATCCCGACCGTCCACCAGTTGTTGATCTGGATCCAGCCCAGGTACTCCAGTCCCGCCGCGATCTGGGTGATACCGAAGCCGAGGGAGGTGGCCACGCCGAACAGGGTGCCGACGACGGCGGTGATGTCCACCGCGTGCCCGATCGGGCCTTCGACCCGCTCGCGCCCCAACAGCGGCTCCAGCAGCCAGCGCACCGACAGTGGCCGGCCCCGGCGGTAGGTCATGTACGACATGCCGAGGCCGACGACGACGTAGATCGCCCACGGGTGCAGCGCCCAGTGGAACAGCGTCAGCGCCATGGCCTGGTTGGCCGCTGCGTCGGTCTGGCCCGCGATGCCTCTCGACTCGGGCGGGCTCACGTAGTGCGTCAGCGGTTCGGCCACGCTGTAGAAGACCAGGCCGATGCCCATTCCGGCGCTGAAGAGCATCGCCAGCCACGCCATGAAGCTGAACTCGGGTTTCTCATCGTCGTCGCCGAGTCGGATGGTGCCGATGCGGGAGGCGCCGCAGTAGATCGCGAACACCACGAAGCCGGTGGTGACCAGCACGTACCACCATCCGACGCCGTCGGTGATCACCCCGTTGAGCTGCGAGAAGGCGTCTTCGGCCTGGCCGGAGTAGACCACCGCGAACAGGATGAGACCGAGGATGATGATCGAGGAGGGTATGAACACCGCCGGCTCGAGGCTTCGCCACGCGTTCGCCAGCGGATTCTGCCGCTCGCCTTCGGCACTCTTGCGGTCCGATGGGGTCGGCACGGTTACCGCCTCCTCAAAGTCGTCGTCGTCATCGTCGTCATCGTCTGTTACGTATCGGTGCAGGTTTCGCTGTGGAGGGCCAGTGTTGTCGGCGCGCGGAAAACCCTACCTGCTGCAGTTCTCTGACGACCGTCCGGCCGACGAGGCAGGACGGAATTCGACAGCAACCCCACGGGCGGCCGGCGGCGCCTCAATAGCGCAGACGATCTCCGACTATCCGCACATCGGTCCGGCTGCCGGGGTGGTGCAGCGCGTGGATCGGGTGCGTGAGCACGGGATGCCGGCAGTGCGGACACGACGTCCTGGGCTCCTTGGCCGAGCTGAACGACAGGTGATGACATTCCGAACATCGCACCATGTACAACGCTCCGACCCAGCTGAGCAGCCCCAGGTAGAGCGCCACAGTGGCCAGCGTGCCGACCGCGACGATCGTGAACACCGCGAGAATCTCGTAAACCGTCATGACCGGACCTCCAAACGCCGAGACGTTCTGACGGGATGTATCCACGGTACGCCGCAGGTCAGGACTTGCGGGCGCGCTTGAGCACCTTGGCCAGTTCCTTACCCCGGATGCCGTTCAGTTCGGCCCTGTGCACTTTGTTGATGACGACCGGGCAGCGCTTGCAGCGGGGCTTGCTGCGACAACACTTCTTCTTCGGTTTCAGGTCGGCGAGCTTGCCGGGCTTCAAGTGAGTTGTCTCTCTCGTTTTCGTGATCAGTGCGCTGCACTGCGACAATCACGACGTGAATGCACGCCCCGATTTCCGCAACGTCGCCATTGTGGCTCACGTCGACCACGGCAAGACGACCCTGGTCGACGCGATGCTGCGCCAATCGGGGGCCCTGAGCCACCGCGGCGACGATGCAATCGAACGCCTGATGGACTCCGGTGACCTCGAGAAGGAAAAGGGCATCACCATCCTGGCGAAGAACACCGCCGTCCATCGTCACCACCCCGACGGCGGAATGACCGTCATCAATGTCATCGACACCCCGGGCCACGCGGACTTCGGCGGTGAGGTCGAACGCGGCCTGTCGATGGTCGACGGCGTGCTGCTGCTCGTTGATGCGTCGGAGGGTCCGCTGCCCCAGACCCGGTTCGTACTGCGCAAGGCCCTGTCCGCGCACCTGCCGGTGATCGTCGTGGTCAACAAGACCGATCGCCCCGACGCGCGGATCGCCGAGGTGGTCTCCGACAGCCACGACCTGCTGCTCGACGTCGCCTCCGATCTCGACGAGGAGGCGCAGAAGGCCGCCGAGCACGCGCTCGGACTGCCGACGCTCTACGCATCGGGCCGGGCGGGCATCGCCAGCACCACCGAACCCGCCAACGGCGAGAACCCCGACGGCGAGAATCTCGATCCGCTCTTCGACGTCCTGCTCGAGCACATCCCGCCGCCGCAGGGCGACCCGGAAGCTCCGCTGCAGGCGCTGGTGACCAACCTCGACGCCTCGGCATTCCTCGGCAGGCTCGCGTTGATCCGCATCTACAAGGGGCGGATCCGCAAGGGCCAGCAGGTGGCGTGGATGCGCGAAGTGGACGGCCATCCGGTCATCACGAACGCCAAGATCACCGAGTTGCTCGCCACCGAAGGCGTCGAACGGACCAGCACGGACGAGGCTGTCGCCGGTGACATCGTCGCCGTCGCCGGGATGCCCGAGATCATGATCGGCGACACCCTCGCCGACGTCGAGCATGCGCACGCGCTGCCACGGATCACCGTCGACGAACCCGCGATCTCGGTCACCATCGGCACCAACACCTCGCCGCTCGCCGGCAAGGTCTCCGGGCACAAGCTCACCGCCCGCATGGTCAAGAACCGCCTCGATCAGGAACTGGTCGGCAACGTGTCGATCAAGGTCGTCGACATCGGCCGCCCGGACGCCTGGGAAGTCCAGGGCCGAGGCGAGTTGGCGCTCGCTGTGCTCGTCGAGCAGATGCGCCGCGAGGGTTTCGAGCTCACGGTCGGCAAGCCGCAGGTGGTCACCCGGACGATCGACGGCAAGCTGCACGAGCCGTTCGAGGCGATGACGATCGACTGCCCCGAAGAATTCGTGGGCGCCATCACCCAGTTGATGGCCGCCCGCAAGGGCCGGATGGAGGAGATGGCCAACCACGCCGCCGGATGGGTCCGGATGGACTTCGTCGTGCCCAGCCGCGGACTGATCGGCTTCCGGACCGACTTCCTGACCCTGACCCGCGGCACCGGCATCGCCAACGCCGTCTTCGAGGGCTACCGTCCATGGGCCGGCGAGATCCGGGCCCGCCACACCGGCTCCCTGGTCTCGGACCGCTCCGGTTCGGTGACGCCGTTCGCGATGATCCAGCTGTCCGATCGCGGTCAGTTCTTTGTCGAACCCGGCGACGACACCTACGAGGGCCAGGTCGTCGGCATCAACCCGCGTGCCGAAGACCTCGACGTCAACGTCACCCGTGAGAAGAAGCTCACCAACATGCGTTCCTCGACCGCGGACGTGATGGAGACGTTGGCCCGTCCCCTCGAGTTGGGTCTCGAACAGGCGATGGAGTTCTGCGCCGAGGACGAGTGCGTCGAAGTGACGCCGGAGATCGTGCGGGTGCGCAAAGCCGAACTCGACGCGACGACCCGGGGGCGTGCGCGGTCGCGCGCCAAAGCCCGCAACTGACCGATGGATACTCTGTAGGCGTGCCGACGACCCAGCGACGCGTCAGCGCCGTCGCCGGCGCCCTGTTGATGACGTTGGCGCTGGTCACGGCATGTACCGTCAAGCCGCCACCGGCGCCTCAGAGCACCGACACCACCGAGTCGGCGCCGCCGCCGCCGATGAAGGCGACGCAGATCATCATGGCGATCGATTCGATCGGTCCCGGGTTCAACGCCCACCTGCTGTCCGACCAATCCCCGGTCAACGCCGCGATCAGCTCGCTGGTGCTGCCCAGTTCGTTCCGTCCGATCCCCGACGCGCGGACGCCCACCGGCTCGCGCTGGGAGTTGGACACGTCGCTGCTGGAGTCGGCGGAGGTGACCTCCGAGGAGCCGTTCACGGTCACCTACAAGGTGCGCCCCGAGGCCCAGTGGACGGACAATGCGCCGATCGGGGCCGACGACTACTGGTATCTGTGGCGCCAGATGGTCAGCCAGCCCGGCACGGTGGATCCGGCCGGCTACGACCTGATCACCGGGGTGCAGTCCATCGAGGGCGGGAAGACCGCCGTCGTGACGTTTTCCCAGCCGTACCCCGCATGGCGGGAGCTGTTCAACAACATCCTGCCCGCCCACATCGTCAAGGACGTGCCGGGCGGATTCGGAGCCGGGTTGGTGCAGGCGCTGCCGGTCACCGGCGGGCAGTTCCGGGTCGAGACCATCGATCCGCAACGCGACGAGATCCTGCTGGCACGCAACGACAGGTACTGGGGTCAGCCCGCGGTTCCCGATCTGATCCTGTTCCGCCGCGGGGGCGCACCCGCGGCCCTGGCCGACTCGATCCGCAACGGCGACACCCAGGTAGCCCAGGTACACGGCGGGGCGGTGGCGTTTGCGCAGCTGTCCGCCATCCCCGACGTCCGGACCGCGCGGATCGTCACCCCGCGCGTCATGCAGCTGACACTGCGCGCGCAACAGCCGGCTCTGGCCGAACCTCAAGTGCGACAAGCCATCCTGGGTCTGCTCGACGTGGACCTGCTGGCCGCGGTCGGGGCCGGCGACGACAACTCCGTCACCCTCGCCCAGGCGCAGGTGCGCTCCCCGTCCGATCCCGGCTACGTCCCGACCGCTCCGCCGGCGATGAGCCGCGAGCAGGCGATGACGCTGCTGGCCGGTGCCGGTTACCAGATCGACCCGGTGTCGACCACGCCGCCGGCGCCACCCACACCGACCCTGCCGGAGAACAACCGCGGGCACCTCACCAAGGACGGCGAGGCGCTGACACTGGTGCTCGGTGTCGCCGCGAACGATCCGACATCGATCTCGGTCGCCAACACCGCCGCCGACCAACTGCGCAATGTCGGTATCGCGGCGTCGGTGTCCGCGCTGGATCCGGTGGTGCTCTACAGCGACGCGCTGGTCAACAACCGGGTCGACGCCGTGATCGGATGGCGTCAGGCCGGCGGGGACCTGGCCACCGCGCTCGCATCGCGCTACGGCTGCCCCGCCCTGGAGGCGACGCCGATCGTGACCACCACCGGGTCGCCGGCCCCATCCACAGAGTCTCCGTCCCCGTCGCCCGAGTCGCGGCCGTCGTCGACGGCGCCGCCCCCTGAGCCACCCGGGACCACCACCACGGCGACGCCGACACCGGTGCCTGACACCGGTGAGCTGGTGCAGGCGCCGAGCAACATCACCGGGACCTGCGACCGTGCCATCCAACCCCGTATCGATGCCGCGCTGCGCGGTACGGCGGACATCGGCGAGGTGATCGACGAGGTCGAGCCGAGGCTGTGGAACATGTGGACGGTGTTGCCGATCCTGCAGGACACCACGATCGTCGCCGCGGGACCGCGCCTGCAGAACGTCAGCCTCACCGGGGCCGTGCCGGTCGGGATCGTCGGCGACGCCGGCAACTGGGTCAAGCTGCCTCAATGACGTTCGGATGGGTCAGTGATGTCCGGGGTGTTCGGTGACCGCCGAGTCACCCGCCGCGGCGGCGTGGCGCCGGTGGATCTCGACGATGCCGTACGCCGCGTAGGCCGCGATCGCGAACACCGCCAGTAGCCACAGCGGCGGGCGGGCGAGTTCCCACACGAACAGCGCCGCAAAAAGTGGCGAGCGCTGAGTGATCGCCAGGACTCCCGCCGCGCAGCTCAACGACACCGCCGGGATGTGCAGATCGGTGCCTGCCCACTGGTTGAGTCCCAGAGCGACCAGTGAACCCGCAGCCGCACCCGTGGCCAGCGCCGGGGTGAGCAGTCCGCCGACCGCGCCGGCACGCAGGAATGCCGCGGTCAGCAGTGGCTTGAGCAGCAGGATCGCCGCCGCCGCGCCGAACGTCAGGCCACTGTTGACGCTGACTTCGAGGATGCTGCGGCCGTTGCCGGGCAGTTCCGGCAGCCAGATCGAGCAGATTCCCGTCAACAGCCCGGCGGCCGCGATCGCCGGGATCAGCAGCCACGAACGCGGCTGCACACCCGGGCGGGCGGCGGTCATCGCCCGGTCGAAGGACAGCCCGATGACGACCGCCAGCGGGGCCGGCGCCAGCGCCAGGAAAACGAACAGGTAGGACAGCTCGAAGTCCGGCCACACCAGCGGGTGCTCGAGGTGGGTCACCGGCGCGGCGACCGCGACCGCCAGGCTCGACGTGATCAGCGCTGTGCCCAGCACCCGCGGATGCCAGGTACCGAGGAGGATGCGAGC
>NZ_JBAUJR010000389.1:0-14768 GCF_049683935.1 Mycobacterium sp.
GGCCCGTGCTGCCCGCCGGAGATGGTGGCGACCCGGGCCAGCCGGGCCACGGTCTGCTCGACGAAGATGTCGCGTGGCCGGCAGCTCAACCCGGCGGCGCGGGCGCGCGCCACCACTTGCATCGACAGGATGCTGTCGCCGCCGAGGTCGAAGAACGACTCGTCGACGCCGACGCGGTCGAGACCGAGCACCTGGGCGTAGATGCCGGCCAGGAGTTCCTCGACCGCGTCGGTCGGAGCACGGTAGTGGTCGCCGCTCTGGTACTCCGGCGCCGGCAGAGCGCGGGTGTCCAGCTTGCCGCCGATGGTCAGCGGCAACGCCTCCACCACCACCAACGCCGGTACCATGTAGCCGGGCAGGCGAGCAGTGAGAGCTGCCCGCGCACTGACGACATCGATTGTCCCGGTGAGGTATCCGACGAGTCGTTTGTCACCGGGGCGGCCTTCGCGGACGATGACCACCGCTTGGTCGACTCCGTCGAGCGCTGTGAGCGCAGTCTGGATCTCGCCGGGTTCGATGCGGTAACCGCGGATCTTGACCTGGTCGTCGGCGCGGCCGATGTACTGCAGTTGCCCGTCGGCGCGCCAGCACACCAGATCTCCGGTGCGGTACATCCGGGAACCGGGCGCCCCTGCAGGGCAGGCGACGAACCGGGATGCGGTCAATCCGCCGCGGCGCCAGTATCCGACGCCGACGCCGCGGCCGGCGACGTACAACTCGCCGACCACCCCGACGGGCACCGGCCGCAGCCACTCGTCGAGAACGAATGCCGCCGCGGTCGGCACGGGCGCTCCGATCGGCGCCGCCCCCGAACCAGGTTTCAGCGCCGCACTCATCGAGGCGTACACCGTGATCTCCGTCGGGCCGTAGGCGTTGATCAACACCCGCCCCGGCGCCCACTGGTCGACGACCCCGGCCGGGCACGCCTCCCCGCCCAGCAGCACCGCGACCGACTCCAGACCCCGAGATGACAGCGCAGTCACCGCCGAGGGTGTCTGGGTGAGAACAGTGACTTGCTCGCGAATCAGCAAGGGGTGAAGATCTTCTGGCGACCTCACCACCTCCTCGGGAACCACCACCAGACGCCCGCCGGCCAACAGCGCGGCCCAGATCTCCCACACCGAGAAGTCGAACGCGTACGAATGGCACTGGGTCCAGACCTGATCGGCCGGCAGACCAGCTGGCAGTGACCCCGCCAGGTGAGCTGTGAGATTTCGGTGGGTGATCGCCACCGCCTTCGGAATCCCGGTGGTGCCCGAGGTGTAGATCAGGTACGCGAGGTCGTCGGGGATCGGCGCCGACTGCGGGGGAGCAGGTCGCTCATCGTCGACATCGTCGACATCGAGAACCGCCACATCGAACTCCCGGACCAGTGACCGCAGCCCCGAGGTGGTGAGCACGGCGATCGGTGCGGCATCGGCGAACATGAATCCCATGCGGTCCGCGGGCAGGCCAGGGTCGATCGCCAGATAGGCCGCGCCGGTTTTGAGCACCGCCAGCATCGACACGACCGCCTGCGCCGAGCGAGTGAACAGCAGAGCCACCACCTGTCCCGGACCTGCGCCGTGAGTGTGCAGCCAACGGGCCAATCTGTCTGCGGCATCGTCGACTTCACATCGGGTGAGGGATCGGCCGTCGAACGTCACCGCCACCGCATCGGGGGCTTGCCGCACCTGCTGCGTGAACAAAGCCGGCACCGAGACCGGCGTCGGCTCCGGTGTGGTCAACACTGCCCGGTTGCCCATCTCGTCGAGCCGGGCGTGCTCGCCCACGCCGAGCACATCGATCGAGGACAGTCGCCGCTGTGCGTCGGCGGTCAGGGCGACCAGCATCAGCCGCAGGCGCTCGACCATCGAGGCGACGGTTTCGGCGTCGAACACGTCGGTGCGGTATTCGACCGCACCCCAGATCCCCGCCGGCGAACCGTCTGCGGCGAAGCGCTCCGACAGTGATACCGACAGGTCGGTGCGGGCAGTGTGGGTGTCCATCGGTATCTGGGTGACCCGGAGATCGCCCAGCGACAATCCGGCCGCCGGGTCGCCGACGTGTCCGGGAAGGTTTTGCCAGGCCAGCAGCACCTGAACCAGCGGGTGATGGGTCATGCTCCGGGTGGGGTTGAGTCGTTCCACGAGGAGCTCGAAGGGAATGTCCTGGTGTTCGTAGGCGCTCAGGCTGCGTCGACGTACCTGCTCGATCACCTCGGCGACGGTGGGATCGCCGGTCAGGTCGACCCGCAGCACCAGGGTGTTGACAAAAAAGCCGACCAATCGTTCGAGTGCGGGGTCGCGGCGCCCGGCTATCGGGAATCCCACTGCCACATCAGAACTCGCGCTCAAGCGGGACAACAGCACGGCCAATGCCGCCTGCACCACCATGAAACTGGTGGCGCTGTGTGCGGTCGCCGAATCGCGGACCCGCTGATGCAGTTCGGCCGGCCAATTGACCGTGACGCTCGCGCCGCGCTGATCAGCCACCGGCGGGTACGGCCGGTCGGTGGGAAGCTGGAGACGTTCGGGCATCCCGGACAACGCATCCTGCCAGTACGCCAGTTGCGCCGCGATCCGGCTCTGCGCGTCGTCGATGTCGCCGAACTGCGTGCGCTGCCACAGCGTGTAGTCGACGTACTGCACCGGCAACTTCTCCCACCCGGGAGTGCGTCCCGCACACCGGTCCGTGTACGCCGTCCCCAGGTCGGCCACCAGGGGGGCGATAGACGATCCATCGGCGGCGATGTGGTGGATCACCCCCGCAAGCACGTGTTCGTCCGCGTCGACTCGGAAGAGCTTCGCCCGCAACGGGATCTGGCTGGTCAGATCAAAGGTGTGGCATGCCGTCCCGGCGATGGCCTCATCCAGCCGGGTCGATGGCCAGCCGGTAGCGTCGACGACATCCCAACCGAAGTCGCCCCGCTCGGCGGCAACGATCAGCTGCCGGGGGATTCCGTCGGGCGCGGTGAACCGCGTGCGCAGGCTCTCGTGGCGGTTCACGACGTCTGTGAGGGCGGTTCCCAGCGCATCAGCGTCGAGGTGCCCGCGCAGTCGCAACACCACTGCCATGTTGTACACCGTTGACGGGCCTGACAATTGGTCGAGGAACCACAACCGGCTCTGCGCGAAGGACAACGGGATGACCGCAGGCCGCGCGCCTGCGACCAACAGCTCGCCCTGGCCGGTGCCCCCGCTGATCTGCGTCGCCAATCGGGCCACGGTGGGCGCGTCGAACAGGGTGCGCACCGACAGGTCGGTGTTCATGCTGGTGTTGACGGCGGACACCAGCCGCATCGCGGACAACGAATCCCCGCCCAGATCGAAGAACGAGTCGTCGACTCCGACCCGCTCGAGTCCCAGCGCCTGGGCGTAGATGCCGGCCAGGAGCTCCTCGACCGTGTCCGCCGGGGCGCGGTAGCGATCGGCTTCCCGGTATTCGGGCGCGGGTAGGGCGCGGGTGTCGAGTTTGCCGTTCACGGTCATCGGCAATGTGTCGACGACCACCACCGCTGCCGGCACCATGTACGGCGGCAGGCGCCGGCCCAGCGCCTCGCGAAGCTCGGCCGGATCCGCTGTGCCCGTGACATAGCCGACGAGGCGTCTGTCGCCGGGATGGTCCTCGCGCGCGACGACCACGGCCTCGGCCACGCCGGGTCGTTCGGTCAGGGCGGCCTGGATCTCGCCGAGTTCGATGCGATAGCCCCGGATCTTGACCTGTTCGTCGGCCCGCCCGAGATAGTGCAGCTGCCCGTCGCCGCGCCAACGCACCAGATCGCCGGTTCGGTACATTCGCGCCCCGGTTCCGCCGAACGGGCAAGCCACGAACCGGGACGACGTCAGGCCGCTCCGGCGCCAGTATCCGACCCCCACACCTCGTCCGCCCAGATACAACTCGCCGACCACCCCGGGTGGAACCGGTCGCAGATAGGCGTCCAGCACAAAGAATGCCGCTCCGGTCGTCGGCGACCCGATCGGCGGGGCACCGGAACCGGCTGTCAGCGGTGCGCTCTTGGCCAGCCACATCGTGGTTTCGGTGGGCCCGTAGACGTTGATCATCGTGCGACCGGGGGCCCACCGATCGACGAACTCCGCGGGGCACGCTTCGGCGCCTATCACCAACGCAGCCGACTCCAGACCCTGTGGCGAGAGCGTGCGCACCGCTGAGGGGGTCTGGGTCAGCACGCTGACCTGCTCACGGATCAGCAGAGCGCGGAAGTCCTCGGGCGCATGAGCCACCGCTTCGGGGACGATCACCAGACGTCCACCGGACAGCAGCGCACCCCAGATCTCCCACACCGAGAAGTCGAACGCGTAGGAGTGGAACTGGGTCCACACCTGTCCCGGCGTCAACTCCACACCGGCGTCGAGCGAATCGAATAGTTGGGCCACGTTGTACTGGGTGACCGCAACACCTTTGGGTACGCCGGTGGTGCCCGAGGTGTAGATGATGTGCGCCACGTCGTCGGGGGCGGGCGCGGCCATCGCGCTGTCGGACAGGTCTGCGATATCTGGATCGTCGACGTCGACGACGGTCAGCTCACACCCCTGCAGTCGATCGACCAGCGCCGCGGTCGTCACCGCCGTCACCGGCGAGGCATCGTCGACCATGAACCTGACCCGGGCCGGTGGGTGCCCCGGGTCGATCGGCAGGTACGCCGCCCCGGTCTTGAGCACGGCGAGGATCGCCACGATCGCCTCGGCGGAACGCGAGAACAGCAGAGCCACACTCTGTCCCGGGCCCGCTCCGTGATCGGTGAGCCGATGGGCCAACCGATTCGACGCCTCATCGAGCTCGCGGTAGGTCCATGAGCGCTCACCGCACACCAGTGCCGCTGCCCCGGGGGTGCGGGCCACCTGTGCGGCGAACAACACCGGAACCGCCACCGGCGTGGCCGCCCTGGTGAGCACCGTCCGGTTGCCGAACTCGTCGAGCCGGGTGTGCTCGTCGTCGTCGAGAAGATCCATCGACGACAGCGGACGGTCGGGCTCGGCGCTCATGGCCGCCAGCACCCGCTGGAACCGCCCGATGAGCCGGGTGATGTCGGCGGGTCCGAACAGGTCGGCGTCGAACTCGAGGCGCAAACTCATCTGCGGACCCGGCATCGCCTGCAACGTCAGCGGGTAGTGGTTGCGCTCCCGGGTGTTGACCTCGGTGACGGTCAACTCGTCGGTGCCGTTCAATGCGGTGACGTCGACGGGATAGTTCTCGTAGACGAAGAGGGTGTCGAAGAGTTGGTCATGGCCGGCGATGCGGTGGATCTCGGTGAGCGGCAGGTGCTGGTGCTCGACGGTCTGATTGTGGGCGTTCTGAAGTTGTCCCAGCAGGTCCGCGGAGGTTGTCGCCGGTGTCGTGCGCGCACGGACCGGGACGGTGTTGATCAGCAGGCCCACCATCGATTCGGCTCCCGCCAACTCCGGGGGCCTGCCGGACACCGCAGTGCCGAACGCGACATCACACCGGCCGGTCATCCACATCAACAGATGCGCCCACCCGGCCTGCAGCACGGTGTTTACGGTGGTGTGACAACTGCGAGCCAGCTCGGTCAGAGCTCGGGTGGTTTCCTCTGGGACGCGGACACTTTCGACACCTCGCGGGCCGCACGCACCGGGTGGTCCGATCAGCGTGGGGCTGTCGAAGCCCGCCATCAGCTCGCACCAGGCGGTGCGGGCGGCGTCGACATCCTGCTCGGCCAACCAGGTGACATATCGGCGGAACGACCCGGCCGCGGGTAGCCGCTGCCGGTGATAGCTCGCGAACAATTCGTGCAGCAGGATCGGCAGTGACCAGCCGTCCATCACGATGTGATGAAAGGTCAGCACGCAGTGGTGCTCGTCGGTGGCGGTGCGAAGCAGGGCCGCTCGGACCGCCGGTGGATGGTCCAGGTCGCAGACCGCGGCGCGTTCGTCAGCGCATATCCGGCGGAGCATTGCATCGACGTCATCGACGCCGTCGGCTTCCAGGTTCACATACCGCCACGCCGCCCGGGGATCCGCCGGGATGATCTGCACGGGCTGGCCGAATTGGGCGGAGAAGCGGGCGGTCAGGTGCGGATGTCGGCCGACCACCGTGTTCATCGCGTCGCGCAGGCGCTCCGGCTCGAGCGGCCCGGCGACGGTGACGTCCAGTTGCATGGCATAAAGGTCGTCGTCGGTCTGTGCGGTATACGTGTGAAAGAGCAGGCCGTGCTGCATCGGGGTCAACGGCAGGATATCGGTGTGGCGGAACTGGTCTCCCAGTTCGTCGATCTGCTGTTGGGTGAGGCGGGCCGGCGCGATGTCCGACGGTGTCAGACCGCCGCCGCCGTGGGCGACGTGAGTGCAGATCCCGGTCAGTGCGTCGAGCCAGAGTTGGTTGAGTCGGGAGACCTGTGCGCAATCGAGCACCGACGACGCCCACGTCCACGTGGCGCGCAACTGCGCGCCTGCGCCGGCGTCGACGGTGACGGCATTGAGATCCACGGTGTGCGGCAACGGCATCGGCACGGCGCCTGCGACACCCGCGATGGACACCCCGTCCTGGCTGACCCGCCACAGGTGGTGGGACATCCCGGCAGCGGCCAGCCGGCCCAGATAGTTGAAGCCGATCGTCGGGTCGGGCCCGGCGAGGTCCACGCTGTCATTCAGGTACCGCAGCAGTCCGTAGGTCAGTCCGGGAGGCGTTGCGCGGAGTTGTTCTTTGGCATTCTTGACGACTGGTCCGAGCGGGGCGTCACCGGCGACCACCTGGGACCAGCGCAGCCCACCGACGGTCAGCGACACCGGATATTTCACGGTGAACCAGCCGACGGTCCGGCTCAGGTCGGCATCGTCGGCGAGTTCTTCGTCGCGGCCATGACCCTCGACGTCGATCCCGATCGCAGCGCGACCGGCACCGAGGAACTCCGCACACGCCAATCCCAGGGCGATCAACAGGATGTCGTGGATCCCCGCATGAAATGCTGCGGGCACGTCGCTCAACAGCAAGCGCGTGGTGTCGGTGTCCAGCGACGACGAGAGTCGTCCGGCGTCGGCGTAGGTGTCGGATTCCGGCGCGGGCAGTACCGCTGGGACGGCGACCACCTCTTGCCAGGCGGCGGCGTGGCGGACGGTCGCGGGCTTCTGGGCATGCCCGGCGAGCAATGACGCCCACCGCGTGAACGACGTTCCCGGTGCCGGCAGCTCGATGACTTGCCCGCCGTGGTGTTGGGCCCAGGCGATGTTGATGTCCTCCAACAGAATTCGCCAGGAAACTGCGTCGACGGCCAGGTGGTGCACAATCAGCACGAGTTGGCCGCCGGAGGGCACCCACAGCGCGGCGAGCATCGTTCCCGCGGTGGGATCAAGCCGGGACCTCGTCGTCACCACTGCCTCGTCGGACAGCGCGTTCGTCGTGTACAGGCACCGGTCGGCATCGATGGCCCCGGCTTCGGGAACGTGCAGTGACGAGTCGACGGGGTCGACGCGCAGGCGCAGCATCGGGTGCCGGTCCAGCAGCGCCTGCAGAACCGCGACGACGTCGGACCGGACGACACCACTGGGCGCCTCCAGTACCACGGTCTGGTTGAACTCCCCGGTGGGTCCGTCGATGGCCTGCAGCCAACGCATGATCGGTGTCGAAATCACCGCTCCGGTGCCGTCGTCGGCCGGGCCGGTCACGGTGTCGGCGGCCTCGGCGACCATCGCCAGGCGGGCCACGGTCTGCTCGACGAAGACGTCACGCGGTCGGCACCTCACACCTGCCGCCCGGGCCCGGGCCACCACCTGCATCGACAGGATCGAGTCACCGCCCAGATCGAAGAACGAGTCGTCCACTCCGACGCGGTCCAGCCCGAGCACTTCGGCGTAGACATCGGCGAGGATCATCTCGACGGCGGACGCGGGCGCACGATAGTGCGTGGTATCCCGGTACTCCGGTGCAGGCAGGGCACGGGTGTCGAGTTTGCCGTTGGGGGTCAGTGGCAGCGCGTCCAGTACCACGATCGCGGCAGGCACCAGGTAGGAAGGGAGCCGCTCGGCCAGCCCGGACCGCATGACAGCGGGATCAACTGTCCAGGAATGTGTTTCAGTCACATATCCGACGAGGCGTTTGTCGCCGGGCCGGTCTTCGCGCGCGATGACGACCGCATGGTCGACGCCGTCGAGTGCTGCCAGTGCAGTCTGGACCTCGCCGAGTTCGATGCGGTAGCCGCGGATCTTGACCTGTTCGTCGGCGCGGCCGAGGTACTCCAGTTGTCCGTCGGCGCGCCAACGCGCCAGATCCCCGGTGCGATACATCCGCGCTCGGGGTCCGCCGAACGGGCACGCCACGAACCGCGACGCGGTCAAGCCGGTCCGGCCCACGTACCCGTAGGCCAGTCCGGCCCCGGCCACATACAGTTCGCCCACCGATCCGGCGGGCACTCGCCGCAGCCATTGGTCCAGGACGAACAGAGCCGCGCCCGGCACCGGCGAGCCGATCGGCACCCCCGCCCCCGGGGTCAGTGGCGCGCTGATGGCCACGCACATCGTGGTCTCGGTGGGGCCGTAGGCGTTGATCATGACGCGGCCGGGCGCCCAGTGGTCGACGATTTCGGGCGGGCATGCCTCACCGACGACCACCAGGGCAGCGGCTTCCAGCCCCTGCGTCGAGAGCGCCACCATCGCAGACGGGGTCCGCGTCATCACCGTCACTCGCTCGCTGACCAGCAGGGCCTGCAGATCGTCCGCGGAGTCGGCCACTGACTCGGGCACCACCACCACCCGCCCACCGCGCAGCAGCGCGCCGAAGATCTCCCACACCGAAACGTCGAAGGCCAAGGTGTGGCTGTGCGGCCACACCCCCGGATACGGCAGCCCGGCATCGAGCACCCGCAGCAGTTGGGTGACGTTGTGATGACTGACCGCAACGCCTTTGGGCACCCCGGTGGTGCCGGAGGTGTAGATCAGATACGCGATGTCCTCGGGGGCCGGTGCCGGCAGCGGTGTTTCGGGTTGGCTTTCGACGCCGGGATCGTCGACATCGACAACCCGCAGGCCGCAGCCGTCCACGCGGGACCGCAGCGCCGCCGTGGTGAGAACGACGATCGGCGCAGCGTCGGCGATCACGAACTCGATCCGCGCCGCGGGCACAGCGGGATCGATCGGCAGGTAGGCGGCGCCGGTCTTGAGCACCGCGAGTATCGCTACGACCGCCTCTGCCGACCGGGTGAACAACAGTGCTGCAGTCGTTCCCGGGGCGGCACCGTGGGCAACCAGCAGGTTCGCCAACCGGTTCGACGCTGTGTCGAGTTCCCGGTAGGTCATGTCATGGCCGTCGCAGGTCAGTGCGATGGCGCCGGGGGACCGGGCCGCGTGCTCGGCGAACATTCCCGGAATGGATACCGATGCCACCGCCGGCGCGGTGAGAGCATCACGGTTGCCGAGATCATCCAGGCGGGCGCGCTCATCACGATCGAGTACGTTCAACGACGACAGCCGCTGCTCAGGGTCGGTGGTCAGCGACACCAGCACCCGCCGCAGGCGGTTGACGAGTGTCGCGACGGTAGCGGGATCGAACACGTCGGTGCGGAACTCCACGGTGCCGCCGATCCCGGCGGGCTTTCCGTCAGCGGACCAGCGTTCGGCCAGCGAGAACACCAGATCCATTCGGGCGGTCCGTGATTCGATCGGTATCCGCGTCACGTCCAAAGCGCCCAGGGTCAGCCCGGAGGCTGGGTCGCTGTCGTCGCCGAACGCTGAGTTGTTCCAGGCCAGTGCGACCTGGACGAGTGGATGATGGCTCAGGCTGCGGCTCGGGTTGAGTCGGTCGACGAGGACTTCGAACGGCACGTCCTGATGCTCGTACGCGGCGAGGCTGCGCCGACGCACCTGGGCCAACAGCTCCGCGAGGCGCGGATCGCCGGTCAGGTCGACACGCAACACCAACATGTTGACGAAGAACCCGACGAGGTCGTCGAGGGCCGGGTCGGTCCGCCCGGCCATCGGGAACCCCACCACCACATCATTGCTCGCGCTGACCTCCGACAGCAGCACCGCAAGTGCGGCCTGGACGACCATGAAGCTGGTCGCGTTGTACTCGGCGGCGACATTGCGGACCCGTTCCTGCAGTGCGGCGGGCCAGTCCACTGTCAGGGTGGCGCCGCGCTGATCGGCCACGGCCGGGTAGGGCCGATCGGTGGGAAGCTGCAACCGCTCGGGTATACCCGCCAGCGTGTCCTGCCAGTACGCCAGCTGCGCGCCGATGGGACTCTCGCTGTCGTCGAGATCGCCGAACCGGGCACGCTGCCACAATGTGTAATCGGAATACTGCACGGTCAGGTCGGTCCACCCCGGCGCGCGGCCGGCGTGGCGGCCGGCGTACGCGGAACTGAGGTCACGCGTGAGCGGGGCCAGCGACCAACCGTCGGCGGCGATGTGATGAACGACGCCGACGAGGACGTGCTCGTCGACAGCACTGCGGAAAAGTGTTGCTCGCAGCGGGATCTCGTTCGCGAGATCGAACGGGTGACGCGCCGCCGCGGCGATGGCCTCATCAAGGGTGTCCGCGGACCAACCGGTCGCGTCGACGATGTCCCAACCGAGGTCCACCTCGTCGGCGTTGCACACCTGCTGGTGCGGTACGCCATCGACGTCGGGGAACAGGGTACGCAACGATTCGTGTCGGGCCAGGAGGTCACCGAACGCCGCACCGAGTGCGTCGACGTCGAGCGTGCCGCTCAGTCTCAGTGCGACCGACATGTTGTAGACCGGTGAGGGGCCCTGCAACTGGTCGAGGAACCACAATCGACTCTGGGCGAACGACAGGGGAATGACCTGCGGGCGTTCGAGCGCCACCAACTTCCCACGCCGAGAGGAACACTCCCCGATGCGCGGTGCCAGCTCGGCAACCGTGGGCGCGTCGAACAGCACGCGCACCGGCAGGTCGGCGTCCAGCGCGGTGTTGATCGCCGCGACCATCCTCATCGCGAGGATGCTGTCGCCGCCGAGGTCGAAGAACGAGTCGTCCACCCCCACGCGGTCGTTCCCCAGCACCCGGGCGTAGATCCCGGCCAGGATCTCCTCCACCGGGGTGTCCGGGGCGCGGTAGCGCTCGACGTCCTGGTATTCGGGCGGCGGTAGGGCGCGGGTGTCGAGCTTGCCGTTGATCGTGACAGGCAGCGACTGCAGGACCACCACTGCCGCGGGCACCAAGTAGGGCGGCAGGCGATCGGCCAACACTCTTCGGTAGTCGACAGGATCGACGGCGCCCGGACGTGTCTCGGTGATGTAGCCGACCAGTCGCTTGTCGCCGGGACGGTCCTCCCGGAGGATGACAACCGCGTGGTCCACTCCGTCCAGTCCGGCCAGTGCTGCGCGCACTTCGCCGAGTTCGATCCGATAGCCCCGGATCTTGACCTGTTCGTCGGCGCGTCCGAGGTACTGGAGTTGACCGTCGGTGCCCCACCGCACCAGATCCCCGGTGCGGTACATCCGCCCGCCTTCGCCGCCGAAGGGGCACGCCACGAATCGTGCTGCGGTCAGGCCGGTTCGGCGCCAGTACCCGATTCCCACGCCCCGGCCGGCGACGTACAGTTCGCCGACCACCCCGGCAGCGACCGGGCGCAACCACGCGTCGAGCACGAACAGTGCCGCCCCGGGAACCGGCACGCCGATCGGCACGCCGCCCCCCGGGGCCAGCGGTGCACTGATCGTGGCATACACCGTGATCTCGGTGGGGCCATAACCGTTCACCATCACTCGCCCCGGTGCCCAGCGATCAACCACCTCCGGCGGACAGGCTTCACCAGCCACCATCAACGCCATCGATCCCAGTCCCTCGGGCGACAGTGCGGTCACTGCCGACGGAGTCTGGCTCAGCACCGTGACGGCCTCGCCGACCAGCAGCGCGTGCAGGTCCCCGGGGGAGCGGGCCACCGACTCGGGCACGACCAGCAGACGCCCACCGCGCAGGAGCGCGCCCCAGATCTCCCAGACCGAGAAGTCGAAGGCGTATGAATGACACTGGGTCCATACCTGTCCCGGGCCCATGGCCAGGCCGACATCAATGGCGTCGAACAACCGGGTCACGTTGTGATGGCTGGTGGCAACGCCTTTCGGGACACCGGTGGTGCCCGAGGTGTAGATGAGGTGAGCGACGTCGTCGGGTGCGGGGCCGGGGAGGGCGGAGTTGTCGTGGCTGTCGATCAGGGCGTCGTCGACGCTGATGACCGCCACGTCGTACCTGTTCAAGCGGTCGACGAAGTCCGCGGTGGTGACTGCGGCCACCGGCACGGCGTCGGCGATGAGGAACTCGATCCGCGCGGCGGGCACCGCCGGATCGATGGGCAGGTAGGCCGCTCCGGTTTTGAGTATCGCGAGGATCGCTACGATCGCCTCTGCAGAGCGCGGAACCAACAGTGCGACGACAGATCCCGGACCCGCTCCCTGCTCCGTCAGCAGATGGGCGAATCGGTTGGACATCTCGTCGAGTCGGCGATAGGTGAGCGTGCCGGGTCCGCACGTCACAGCCGCAGCCTCGGGGGTACGGGCGACCTGCGCGGCGAACGATGCCGTGATCGAGACCGGAGTCGCGGTCCGGTTCAGCACTGCACGGTTGCCCCACTCGTCGAGGTCGGTGTGTTCGTCGTCGTCCAAGAGGTCGATCGAGAGGACCCGCCGCGTCGATTCAGCGGTCATGACACCCTCCCGCATCGCGGGCCATCGCTTCGAGGACCCGGGTGAACCGCTTGCCGAGCTTACTGATCTTCACGGAATCAACAGTGGCGGTGTCGAACTCGACGCGAACCCCGATCTCCCTACCGGGGTGCGCGATCATCGCCAGCGGATAGTGGTTGTGTTCCCGCCCGGCGATCTCGGTCACGGCCAGGCCGTTGGTGCTCAGCATCGCGGCGCCGTCCATCGGGTAGTTCTCGAATACGAAGAGGGTGTCGAAGAGTTGGTCGTGACCGGTGAGACGGTGGATTTCGCTGAGGGCCAGGTGCTGGTGGTCCAGTGTGTGGTTGTGGGTGCTGTGCAGTTGGCCGAGTAGGTCGGTCACGGTGGTGGCGGGAGTGATGCGCGCCCGCACCGGCACTGTGTTGATCAGCAGACCCACCATCGTCTCAGCTCCCGCCAGCTCCGTCGGTCGGCCCGAGACAGCGGTGCCGAAGACCACGTCGTGCTGGCCGGTCAGCCAGATGAGCATCTGTGCCCATGCGCCCTGCAACACAGTGTTGACGGTGGTGTGGCACGAGCGCGCGAGCTCGCTCACCGCGCGGGTGACATCCTCGGGCACCTGGAACCGCACGACACTGCGGGTGCCCGGCCCGGAACGTTCCGGAGAGCCGACCAGTGTCGGAGTTGTGAAGTCAGCCAGCACGTCTCGCCACGCCGCGTGGGCCGCTCCGAGGTCACGATCGGCGAGCCAGCTGACGAACCGGCGGTAGGACGGGGCCGCGGGCAGGTGTTCGCCGTAGTAACTGGCGAAGATCTCGCGCGCCAGGATCGGCAGCGACCATCCGTCGAGCACGATGTGGTGATTGGTCAGCACGAATCGGTGCCGATCCGGCGCGACTCGGAACAGTGCGGCGCGAAATGGCGCTGCTCGGGTCAGGTCGCAGACCGCGGCGCGTTCGTGAGCACACATCTCCTGGAATCGCGACTGCACGTCACCGTTGATGAAGTCGGGTTCGAGGTACTGCCAGGGGGTCTCGGGGCTAATCGGGATGACCTGCACCGGTTGGTCGAATTGTGAGAAGAACCGTGCCGCCAGGTTGGGGTGGCGGTTCACGACGGTGTTCACTGCCGTGCGCAGGCGGTCGGACTCCAGATCGCCGGTGAGGGTGATGTCCAGCTGCATGGCATAGAGGTCATCGTGTTCCTCGGGAGTGGTGCTCGCGTGGAAGAGCAGTCCCTGTTGCATGGGGGTCAGCGGCAGGATGTCGGCCACCCGTTCCAGCTCCGACAGCTGATCGATCTGCTGCTGAGTGAGTCGCGCGGGTGCGATGTCGGAGGGGGTCAGCCCGCCGCCGCCCTTTGCGACGTGGGCGCAGATGCCGGCGAGGGCCTCGAACCACAGCTCACTGAGATGGCTCACCTGAACCTCATCGAGCGCTGACGGCGCCCAGGTCCAGGTGGCGCGCATCCGCGGGCCGCCGCCGGTGTCGACGGTGGCAGCCGTGAGTTCGGCAGTGTGTGACAGCGGCATGGATACGGCGCCGGCGATGTCGGCGACCGACAGGCCCTCCTTGTCGATCCGCCATGTGCTCTCCGATGTGTCGGCGCCCGCATGGAGACGCCCGAGGTAGTTGAATCCGATGGTCGGCTCGGGTGCGGACAGATCGACGTCGGTGTTGAGATAGCGCAGCAGCCCATAGGTCAGTCCGGCAGGCAGCGCGCGGAGTTGTTCCTTGGCGTCGTTCAGTACTGCTCCGAGTGCGCTGTCACCCGCCTTGACCTGGGCCCATCGGAGCGCGGCGGTGGATAACGCCACCGGGTACCTGGTGGTGAACCATCCGACCGTGCCGGACAGATCGATCCCCTCGGCGAAGTCTCCCTCGCGGCCATGGCCCTCGACGTCGATGCCGATCGCCGTCGTGCTGGTCGAGCAGAGGAACTCAGCCCACGCCAGCGCATATGCGATGAGGAGGATGTCCTGAACACCGACGTGGAACGCCGCCGGTACGTCGCCGAGAAGGGAGCGCGTGGTGTCGGTGTCCAGGGACACTGTCAGCTGTCCGGCGCTGGCGTACGTGTCGAGTTGTGTTCTGGGTGGGGGCAGCACGGCGTCAGCGGCCGCAACCTGCTTCCATGCGTCGGCCAATTCGACCACCGCCGGTGCGTGAG
>NZ_JBAUJR010000390.1:0-4601 GCF_049683935.1 Mycobacterium sp.
TCGTAGCGCAGTCCGTTGGCGGCGGCCGCACCGATGGCGACCACCGTCAGCGCGACCAGGCTGACGCTGACGGCACGCCGGGGCAGTCGCCGGCCGGTCAGGACCATGCCCACCATCGCGCCGCACGCACCGGTCAGGACGGCCACCGGCACCGCCATCGCCAGTGCTTCCGGCCAGATGCTCGTCGGCCACGGCAGGTGGTAGACCGAGTTGACCCACAGCGATTCCAGCCACAGGCCCAGGGTCGCGATACCCAGGCCGGCGACCAGACCCAGCACGACCGGTCGTTTGAGCAGCGGGGTCAGCGCCAGGAGTTCGACGACGACCGCCGCCCCCAGATAGAGCGGGAACCAGTTGATCGGGGCATCGAGAACCGGGCCGACGATCAGTGCGACCGCGCCCCGCAACCCGATCGCGATGCCGGCGGCGATCAGGGCGGCGCCGCGGCCCATGAAGATCCGGGCCGCCACCAGCGCCAGGGCTGCCGCCGCGGCGATCAGCATCGGCTGGAACACCTGGCGGAACTGCGGCACCCCGAAGTCGAATTCGATCTGGTAGACCGACGCGCCGATCAGCACACCGGCGAAGGCCAGGTACTGGACCAGCTTGAGACCGATGCCGTCTTTCGGGACGTCGTCGGTGCGGGCCCGCCGACCCTCGTGCTCGAGGTAGAGCGCGGCCAGTGTCGAGAAGCCTGCGCCGCCGATCATCATCAGGTGGGTGGGTCCCCACAGCGTCACATCCTGGCCGAAGATGCGGTGCCAGACGTCGTCGAGGGGGAAACCGAGCAGGGCGTAGAGGCCGCAACCCGCCATCACGATGCCGCCGACCGGGGCGTGCCAGTCGTCGGTGATGCGGACAGCGGACGGACCGGGCTTGTCGAAGGGCAGGACCATCGCGGTGCAGCCCGCGACGAAGATGCCGAACAGGCCGATGAGGATGAAGTAGTGCGCCGGGTTGGCCAGCGCGCCGTCGTCGCGGCCGTTGCCGATGTGCAGGCTGACGTCCCAGATGAAGCCGAACAGCGCGCAGATGATCGACGAGACGAACATCGCGATGGGCAGTGCCACCCACGGCGGGCGTTTGAACCGGCGCCCGGACCAGTCGGCCAGCGACGTCAGCCAGGTGATCTTGTGATTGCGGTGCAGATAGCCGATCCACAGCAGCACAGCCGTGACGACCGCCCCGGCGACCGATAGCCCGAAGATCTCGCTGAGCGCTGCGCCGCCGCCCTCGTCGCCCTGTGCCAGCACCGAGAGTTGTTGCTGAGCGAACTCCATCGTGTCCCCACCCGCCGTTTGCCAGAGCCTTATGTGACTGGCGAGTAATATTGCCAGAACGCACCCAGGTGAAACCAGGGGTACCGGGTAAATCTATCTCCGCGGCGGGCCGGATCTATTTCCGCAGCGGGCTGGATCTATTTCCGCGGCGGACGTAGCACCTTCATCGCCAGCCCCATGACGGGCGCCGGGACGCGGTCCTTCATCGACAGCGCGGAGTTGGCCACCCGGGTGCGCACCGGGGTGCCGCGGCCCAGCACCCGGTTGAGCGGCCCCCCGGTCGGCTCGAGGTCGAAGTGCATCGGCGGCTTCCCGTCCGCGGCGCCGAGGGCGTTGGAGATGACGATGCGCCGGATCTCGCTGGTGCCCTCGAAGATGGTGTAGAGCTTGGCGTCTCGGTACCACTTCTCGACGGGGTGATCCTTGATGTATCCCCAGCCGCCCATCGTCTGGATGGCCCGTTCGGTGGCGCGGACCGCCACCTCGCTGGCGGCCAGTTTGGACATCGACCCCTCGCCCCGCTCGAACGGGACACCAGTGGCGGCCATCCACGAAGCCCGCCAGGTCAGCAGGCGCGCGCCGTCGATGGAGGTGGCGAGGTCGGCCAGCGGGAATGCGATGCCCTGATTGTCGATGATCGGTGCGCCGAAGGCTTCCCGCCGGTTCGCGTACTCTGTGGCGTATTCCACTGCGGCCCTTGCAATTCCGAGTGCCTGCGCGGCGACCATCGGGCGGGTCTGCTCGAAGGTGCCCATGGTGGCCGAGCCGGAGTGTCTCGCGCCCGCGACGGCCTCGCGAGCGCGGGCCAGCTTGTGCTCGAGCTTGTCCTGCCCGCCGAGCAGATGATCGGCGGGCACGCGGACGCTGTTGAGTTTCAACTCGGCGGTGTGCGAGGCGCGGCAGCCGAGTTTGTCGAGCTTGCGGACCATGTCCAGGCCCGGGGTTCCGCCGGGAACGATGAACAGTGCCTGCCCGCGATGGCCCAGATCGTCGTCCACCACCGCATTGACCACGTGGACGTTGGCGATGCCGCCGTTGCCGATCCACATCTTGTGACCGTCGATGATCCAGTCGTCCCCATCCCGGTGCGCCCGGGTGCGCAGGTTGCGGACGTCGCTGCCGCCCTCGGGTTCGGAGATCGCCAGGGCGGCCAGCTTGAGATCGCCGGGGGTGCCGAAGCACTCCGGCGCCCACTGCAGCATCTGTTCGGGGGAGGCCGCCTGCCCGATCGCCGACAGCGCCAGGGCGGGCATCACCACAGCCAGTCCGATGCCGGCGCAACCCCAGAACAGTTCTTCCATGAACATCGGCAGTGACAGTCCGGTCGGGTCGCCGATCAGGTCGCGGTAGAACAGCGGACTGTAAAAGCCCTGGGCAGCTGCCTCTTCCAGGACGGGCCACGGGAATTCCTGGCGCTCGTCGTACTCGGCGGCGACCGGGCGGACCACCTGCTCGGCGAACTCGTGGGCGCGGCGCGCCAGATCGTGCTGCGCCGCGGTCGGCGTCAGGTCGAAGGTCACAGGGCCACCACCGGGATCGACATTCGAACCATCACCACCTTCAATCGGCCTAGGGTTGTTTCAGTACCCAGACCGGTCGAGAAATCCACGGTGGAGGAATGCAGCAGATGCTGTCGTACACGTCCGGAGTCGACCAGCCGGCCCTGTTGACCGACACGATCGGCGCCAATCTGGCGGGCACCGTCGAGCGTTTCGGCGACCGCGACGCGCTAGTCGAATGCACCACCGGGCGTCGGTGGACCTACTCCGAATTCCACGAGGCCACCCGGCGCATCGCGACCGCGCTGCTGCAGCGTGGTGTCGGCCCCGGCGACCGGGTCGGCATCTGGTCACCCAACACCGCCGAGTGGGCACTCATCCAGTACGCCACCGCGCAGATCGGTGCCATCCTCGTCACCGTCAACCCGGCCTACCGGACCGACGAGCTGCAGTACGTGCTCAACCAGTCGTCGATCTCGATGGTGCTGTCGGCGGCGTCGTTCAAGACCTCCGACTACGTCGCGATGCTCGAGTCGGTGCGCGGCAGCTGTCCGCAGCTCGACTCGGTCGTCATCGTCGGATCGCCGGAATGGTCGGCGATCGCCGGGACCGACATCGACGCCGGTGCACTGGCCGACGTGCAGGCGGGTCTGCGCGCGTCGGATCCGATCAACATCCAGTACACGTCGGGAACCACCGGATTTCCCAAGGGCGCCACGCTGACCCACACCAACATCCTCAACAACGGCTATCTCGTCGGGGAGGGCCTCGGGTACACCGAGGCGGACCGGGTCTGCATCCCGGTGCCGTTCTATCACTGCTTCGGCATGGTGATGGGCAATCTGGCGTGCACCACACACGGCGCTGCCATGGTCATCCCCGCGCCGGGTTTCGATCCGGAGGAGAGCCTCAAAGCTGTTGCGACACAGTGCTGTACATCGCTGTACGGGGTCCCCACGATGTTCATCGCGGAACTGTCGCTGCCGAATTTCGACACCTTCGACCTGTCGAGCCTGCGCACCGGGATCATGGCGGGATCGCCCTGCCCGGAGCAGGTGATGCGCAACGTCATCGATCGGATGCACATGCGTGAGGTGGCGATCTGCTACGGCATGACCGAGACCTCGCCGGTGTCCACGCAGACGCTGCCGACGGACTCGCTGGACCGCCGCGTCAGCACCGTCGGCCGGGTCGGACCGCACCTGGAGATCCAGATCATCGACGAGGCAGGCGACCAGGTGCCGCGGGGCACCCCCGGGGAACTGTGCACGCGCGGCTACAGCGTGATGGCCGGCTACTGGGACGATCCCGCCAAGACCGCCGAGGCCATCGACGCCGATGGGTGGATGCACACCGGCGACATTGCGGTGATGGACGACGAGGGCTACCTCAGTGTCACCGGGCGCATCAAGGACATGGTGATCCGCGGCGGCGAGAACATCTATCCGCGCGAGGTCGAGGAGTTCCTCTACACCCACCCTGACATCGTCGACGCCCAGGTCGTGGGAGTGCGGGACGAGAGGTACGGCGAGGAACTGATGGTGTGGATCCGGGTCGCCGAGGGAGCGCAGCCGCCCACCGCCGACAATCTGCGCGACTTCTGCGCCGGGCGGATCGCGCACCAGAAGATCCCGCGCTATGTGCAGGTCATCGACGAGTTCCCGATGACCGTGACCGGCAAGGTGCGCAAGGTCGACCTGCGTGCCCGCGGAGAGGAACTCCTCGGCGGTGCCGGGTGAGGATCGCCGCGCTGCGGCTTCGCCAACGGGACGGCAGGACGTGCGGTCCCAGCGTGGCCGTCGTCGCGGGCGCGTTGCTGGAC
>NZ_JBAUJR010000391.1:0-1957 GCF_049683935.1 Mycobacterium sp.
CCGCCGGTGGGGATGAGTCCGCAGGAGCTCAGTGGCTGGTCCTACAAGAACGGACAGGACAACCACATCCACTATCTGATCGTCGACGACATCGATCAGATACCGGACGGCCCGGCGACCGCCGGACCCTATGTGGGACAGCGGCCGTGGACCCCGTTGATCGGACTGCTGTCCCAGGCCTCCGATCTGGGGCTGCGGGTCATCGTCACCGCCCGGGCCGCGGGATCCGCCCACGCGGTGATGACCGCACCGCTGTTGCGCCGCCTCAACGACCTGCAGGCGACGACGGTCATGCTGTCGGGAAATCCGCAGGACAGCGGCAAGATTCGGGGCCACCGATTCAGCCGGTTGCCGGCGGGCCGCGCGATGCTGCTCGACGACAGCGACACACCGACGTTTGTGCAACTCGTCAATCCGCTGGCCACCGAATCGGTGACCGCCAATCGAGGACCCGGACGACACTGTGGAGAGGAGTACAGCTGATGACGCTGCGAGTAGTTCCGGAGGGCTTGACCGCGGCCAGCGCCGCGGTGGAAGCGCTCACCGCACGGATGGCCGCCGTCCATTCCGCCGCCGCACCCATGGTGAGTGCGGTCGTCCCACCGGCGGCAGACCCGGTGTCGCTGCAGTGCGCCGCGGGTTTCAGCGCCCACGGTGCACAGCACCAGTCGGTGGCCGCCCAGGGGGTCGAGGAACTCGGCCGCTCCGGGGTGGGTGTCGGCGAGTCCGCGGCCAGCTACGCCAGTGGAGACGCGATGGCGGCGTCGGCGTACATGATCGCGCGCGGCTGACATGACCGCCCCGGTAACCGCACCAGTGTGGATGGCACTGCCGCCCGAGGTGCACTCGGCGCTGCTGAGCAGCGGCCCGGGCCCGGGATCGCTGCTTGCCGCCTCGGCGGCCTGGCAGTCGCTGAGCACCGAGTATGCCTCTGCCGCAGCGGAACTCACGAGCATTCTCGGCGCCGTGCAGGCGGGTTCCTGGGAGGGCGTCAGCTCCGAGCAGTACGTCGTCGCGCACACGCCCTACCTCGGGTGGCTGGCGCAACAGAGCGCCAACAGCGCCGCCGCGGCGGTGCAGCACCAGACAGCCGCCGCCGCGTACACGACCGCGTTGGCGACGATGCCCACGCTGCCGGAGCTGGCACTGAACCACACCACGCACGCGGTGCTGGTCTCGACGAACTTCCTCGGCATCAACACCATCCCGATCGTGCTGAACGAGGCCGACTACGTCCGCATGTGGATCCAGGCGGCCACCACGATGAGTGCCTACGAGGCGGTGTCCGGTGCGGCGGTGGCCGCGACGCCGGCGTCGACTCCCGCTCCGTTCGTGCTGATCCCCGGCGCCGGCGAAGCTGGAAGAGCCGCAGCGGATCTGATGAGCTCCGCCGCGCAGGTGCAGGCCGTGGAGTCGGGCGCAGCGTTGAACATCGGCGACATCGTCAACGACTTCATCAACTTCTACGGCGATATCCTGCGGTTCCTGTTCGAGCCCATCATCGACTTCCTCCAGGACCCGATCGGCAACACGATCGCCCTGATCACCGACTTCCTGACCAACCCGGCGCAGGCGCTGATCACCTACGGCCCCTTCCTGTTGGCCGTCGCCTACCAGGCGGTGTCGTGGATCGGCGCCTCGATCCTCTATCCGTCGCTGCTGTTGCTCCCGGCACTGGCGATCACGCTGGGCATCATCGGCGGGGTGGGCCAGTATCTGCTGGACCAGCTTCAAGCCCCTCCCGCCGACACCCCCGCCGAGGAGCAGGCGCCGGCGTCCTCCGCGCCCGCGAACCGCTCCGATCCCCAGCCGCTGCCGGCTGCAGGTGTGCCCGCGGCTCCGACCGCACCGGCGGGGACCCCGGTGAACTCGGTGACCGCCGGGTCGGGTTCGGCGGCTGCCGCACCCGCCGCACCGGCCGCCCCTCTGGTGCCCTACGCGGTGGCCGGTCAGGACC
>NZ_JBAUJR010000392.1:0-2039 GCF_049683935.1 Mycobacterium sp.
GGACAGTTGAGCGCCGCGGTGGGCGTCGCCTCCCGGATCCGCGACGAGGTTGCCGCCGAACGTCAGGTCCGGGCCGCCGCGCTGACGACGGCGCGTGAGGAGGTCAACGAACTCACCGCCAGGATCAATGCGCTCACCGATTCGCTACACCGCGACGAGGTCGCCAAAGCCCAAGCGGCACTGCGCATCGAGCAACTCGAGCAGCAGGTGCTCGAGCAGTTCGGGATGGCCGTCGCCGATCTTGTCGCCGAGTACGGTCCCGGCGTCTCGCTGCCCCCGACCGAACTGGAGATGGCCGAGTACGAGCAGGCGCGCGAACGCGGCGAGCAGGTCACCGCACCGGCGCCGCTTCCCTTCGACCGGCCCACCCAGGAGCGGCGCGCCAAACGCGCCGAGCGCGAGCTCAACGAGTTGGGCAGGGTCAATCCGCTTGCTCTCGAGGAGTTCGCCGCACTCGAGGAGCGCTACAACTTCCTGTCGACCCAGCTCGAGGACGTCAAGGCCGCGCGCAAGGACCTGCTCGACGTGATCGCCGATGTCGACACCCGGATCCTGCAGGTGTTCGCCGAGGCGTATGCGGATGTCGAACGTGAGTTCTCGCAAGTGTTCTCGACGCTGTTCCCCGGGGGCGAGGGCAGGTTGCTGCTGACCAATCCCGAGGACATGCTCACCACGGGCATCGAGGTCGAGGCCCGTCCGCCGGGCAAGAAGATCAAACGGTTGTCGCTGCTGTCCGGTGGGGAGAAGTCGTTGACAGCGGTGGCGATGCTGGTGGCGATCTTCCGGGCACGCCCGTCGCCGTTCTACGTGATGGACGAGGTGGAGGCCGCCCTGGACGACGTGAACCTGCGTCGGCTGATCAGCCTGTTCGAACAGCTGCGTGAAGTGTCCCAGCTGATCGTCATCACCCACCAGAAGCCGACGATGGAGATCGCCGACGCGTTGTACGGCGTGACGATGCGCAACGACGGCATCACGGCGGTGATCTCGCAGCGGATGCGCGGCCAGGAGCTGGTGGCCAGTCCGTCCTGAACCCGGGGTCCGGCGGCACCGGTCGGCACCCCTGCGACAATGGCGTGGTGTCTGAGGGTCTCTGGATCGCTGTCGCGGTCATCGCTGTTCTGCTGGTAGCCGCGCTCGTTGTCGGGCTGGTGCGCTACCGCCGCCGACGGATCAGCTTGTCGGCGCCGGACACCGCCAAGCCTGTCGATCGCTCAGGTGGTTATACCGCCTCGTCAGGCATCTCGTTCAGCGCGTCCGCCCCCGCCGAGGCTCCGGTACGTCCGCGTGAGGAACCCACGAAGACACCGCCCGAGCGGATCGACACCAGCGGGTTGCCGGCCGTCGGTGACGACGCCACCGTCCCGCGTGACGCGCCGAAGCGGCCGATCGCCGACGTGAAGCTCCCGGAGCCCCCGGTGGTCGAACCGCCACCGGCTCCGCCTGCGCCGCCTGTGGCAGAACCCGAGACCGTCGCCGAACCCGAGACCGTCGCCGAACCCGAGACCGTCGCCGATGAGCCCGGCCCGGCTCCCGTGGCAGAACCGGCCGCCCCCGAGATCGACACCATCGCACCCACCGACGGCCGGCTGGATCGACTGCGCGGCCGATTGGCCAAGTCGCAGAACACGCTGGGTCGCAGCATGCTCGGTCTGCTGGGCGGAGGTGACCTCGACGAGGACTCGTGGGAAGAGGTCGAGGACACCCTGCTGATCGCCGACCTCGGACCCGTGGTCACCACCTCTGTGGTCGCATCGCTGCGGGAGCGGATGGCCAGCAGCCGGGTGCGCACCGAAGCCGACGCCAGGGCGGTGCTGCGGGAGGTCCTGATCGCCGAACTCCAGCCCGATCTCGACCGCTCCATCCGCGCCCTACCGCACGACGACAAGCCCTCGGTGCTGCTGGTGGTCGGGGTCAACGGGACGGGCAAGACGACCACCGTCGGCAAGCTCGCCCGGGTCCTCGTCGCCGACGGCCGGCGCGTGGTCCTCGGGGCGGCCGACACGTTCCGTGCCGCGGCGGCAGACCAGCTGCAGACG
>NZ_JBAUJR010000393.1:0-8054 GCF_049683935.1 Mycobacterium sp.
GGCTGCGGTAGGCCGCCGGGTCGACGTCGCGGCCGCCGGTGATGATCAGGCCGTCGAGCCTGTCGAGCACCCGGTCGGCGATGGCCTCGTCTGCGGGCTGCGGGGGCAGCAGCATCGCCATGCCGCCTGCCAGCCCGACGCCCTCGAAGTAGATGGCCGGCAGGAAGCTGGCCCGCACGTCCCACACCCCGGTCTGCGCCTGCTGCAGATACGTGGTCAAACCGACCACGGGACGGACACCCGCGTCGTCACAGCCGCTCAAAACCGCGCACCCTCTCCCAGTCGGTCACCGCCGAGTTGAACGCCTTGAGTTCCACCCGCGCGTAGTTCAGGTAGTGGTCCACGACATCGTCGCCGAACGCCTCGCGCGCGATCTGTGAGTTGTCGAGCAACTCCACCGCTTCGGCCATCGTCGTCGGGAGCCGCTCGGCACCACTGGTGTAGGCGTTGCCCTGCAAGGCATCCGGCAGCTCGAGCCCCTGATCTATACCGTGCAGACCGCCGGCGATCAGAGCCGACACCGCGAGGTACTGGTTGACGTCGCCTCCCGGGGAGCGGCACTCCATCCGCATGCCGTGGCCGTGGCCGACCACCCGCAGTGCACAGGTCCGGTTGTCGATCCCCCATGCGACCGCGGTCGGCGCGAAACTGCCGTCCACATAACGCTTGTAGGAGTTGATGTTCGGCGCATAGAACAGCGTCATCTCCCGCAGCGTGGCCAGTTGCCCGGCGACGAAACTGCGGAACATCGCCGACATGCCCAGCTCGTCGTCCTCATCGGCGAACACCGCTGAACCGTCATCACCCCGGAACGAGATGTGGATGTGGCAGCTGTTGCCCTCGCGCTCATCGAACTTCGCCATGAACGTCAGGCTCTTGCCGTGCTGGTCGGCGATCTCCTTGGCACCGTTCTTGTAGATGGTGTGGTTGTCGCAGACGACCAGCGCGTCGTCATAGCGGAAGCCGATCTCCTGCTGGCCGAGGTTGCACTCCCCCTTGACGCCCTCGCAGTACAGCCCCGCACCTTCCATCCCGACCCGGATGTCGCGCAGCAGCGGCTCCATCCGGGTCGAGGCCAGCATGGCGTAGTCGATGTTGTAGTCGGTGGCGGGTTTCAGGCTGCGATAGCCCGCCTTCCAGGCGTCGCGGTAGCTGTCGTCGAACACCATGAACTCGAGCTCGGTTGCCGCGATCGCGCCCATACCGCGCTCGGCGAGCCGGTCGAGCTGAGACCGCAGGATGCTGCGGGGCGCTTGGATCACCGGCTTGCCGTCGGTCCACGACAGATCCGCCATCACCAGCGCGGTGCCGGGCTGCCACGGCAGCAGCCGCAGCGTGGTGAAGTCCGGTGTCATCACCATGTCGCCATAGCCGGTTTCCCAACTGGAGATCTCATAGCCGTCGACGGTGTTCATGTCGACGTCGACCGCCAGCAGGTAGTTGCAGCACTCGGCGCCGTGGTCGGCGACGTCCTCGACGAACAGCCGCGCCGAGATCCGCTTACCGGTCAGCCGGCCCTGCATATCGCAGAACGCGACGATCACGGTGTCGATGTCGCCCGCGGCGACCAGTTGCTCGAGATCGGCTTTTGTCAGCATGCCCCGTGTGCCCATCAGTACCGCCCTGACCTTCCTTGGTGTGCGGCAGCGCCGCGACACCTGTTGCGATCTCGTCGACCTCCGACCATTGGCGTCTGCGTCGCCAGCGGACTTTCTCCCACGCCTATACAAACTGCCATGTTCAAAGGTAGGACACCAGACCATTAGACGATGTGGTGGGTGTCCGCACCACCGGGGCGTCGGTCGGATCGAACCCCGCGACATTCCGGCCGACGGTGTGTGACGAGCCTCTCGCCGCCAACTCCCGACGCGGGTTTGACCTGCTCTGCGTCGGGTATCTGACCCCAGCCGGGTCCCGACGCAGGGCACTCGGTCGGATCGAGGAACCGCCGACACTGGAGTAGGGTCGAACAGGTGTGTGGAGCCACCGGCGAGGTACGCCTCGACGGAAAAACCCCAGATATCAGCGCCGTCGCTGCGATGGCGGAGGTCATGGTCCCGCGTGGACCCGATGCCGCGGGAGTGTGGTCGCAAGGCAGGGTCGCTCTCGGGCACCGGCGCCTGAAGATCATCGATCTGTCCGAGGCCGGAGCACAGCCGATGGTCGACTCCGACCTCGGCTTGTCGATCGCCTGGAACGGCTGCATCTACAACTATCAGCAGCTGCGCGACGAACTCCACGGTCACGGCTATCGCTTCTTCTCCACCAGCGACACCGAGGTGCTGCTCAAGGGCTACCACCACTGGGGTGACCGCTTCGTCGACCACCTCCATGGAATGTTCGCCTTCGCCATCGTCGAACGGGACAGTGGCCGGGTGCTGCTCGGCCGGGACCGGCTGGGCATCAAGCCGCTCTACCTCGCCGAGGATCCAAACCGGATCCGGTTCGCATCCTCGCTGCCCGCACTGTTGGCCGGCGGTGGCATCGACACCCGGATCGATCAGGTGGCGCTGCACCACTACATGACCTTCCACTCGGTGGTACCGCCCCCCCGCACGATCCTGCGCGGCGTCAGCAAGGTGCCACCCGCCTCTCTGGTTGCCATCGAGCCCGACGGGACCCGCACCACCACGACATACTGGGAGCCGGACTTCACCCGCCGCAACGACCGTGCCGACTGGTCGGAAAAGGACTGGGAGGACGCCGTTCTGGAGTCGCTTCGGGTCGCCGTGAAACGGCGGCTGGTGGCCGACGTGCCGGTGGGCTGTCTGCTCTCGGGTGGTGTGGACTCCAGCCTGATCGTCGGTCTGCTCGCAGAAGCAGGACAGCACGGTCTCAAGACCTTCTCGATCGGCTTCGAGTCCGTCGGCGGTGTGAAGGGCGACGAATTCCACTACTCCGACATCATCGCCAAACGCTTCGACACCGACCACCACCAGATCCGCATCGACACCGCCCGGATGTTGCCCGCGCTCGACGGCGCCATCGCCGCGATGAGCGAGCCGATGGTCAGCCACGACTGCGTGGCTTTCTACCTGTTGAGTCAGGAAGTGTCCAAGCACGTCAAGGTCGTGCAATCCGGACAGGGCGCCGACGAGGTGTTCGCCGGCTATCACTGGTACCCGCCGATGGGCGAGCCGGCTGCCGCGTCGGTGGCGGGTTCGCTGGCCAGCTACCGAGCGGCGTTCTTCGATCGGGACCAGTCGGCCTACTCGTCGCTGGTGTCGCCTGCCGTCGCCACCGCTGACGACCCCAGCGAGTTGTTCGTCGCCGAACACTTCGCCCGTTCCGGCGCGCAGACCGGCGTCGACCGGGCGCTGCGCCTGGACAGCACCGTGATGCTGGTCGACGACCCGGTCAAGCGCGTGGACAACATGACGATGGCGTGGGGACTGGAGGGCCGGGTACCCTTCCTCGACCACGAGCTGGTTGAACTGGCAGCCACCTGCCCACCGCACCTGAAGACCGCCTACGAAGGCAAGGGTGTGCTCAAACAGGCTGCTCGCCAAGTGGTTCCCGCCGATGTGATCGACCGGCCCAAGGGCTACTTCCCGGTGCCCGCGCTCACCCACCTCGAGGGTCCGTACCTCGATCTGGTCCGCGATGCGCTCTACGCGCCCGAGGCCAAGGAGCGCGGACTGTTCCGGCCCGAGGCCGTGGAGAGGCTGCTCGCCGACCCCAACGGCAAGCTCACGCCACTGCGCGGCAACGAGCTGTGGCAGATCGCGCTCCTCGAACTGTGGCTGCAGCGGCACGGCATCAACGGGCCAGCCGCATGACCGACGCCGATCCTCGACCGGATCCCGATCAGGATCACCCGGAGGGCATCACGCTCGCCCTCCACGACGCCTCGCCCCCGCACATGGTGGATGCGATGGCTGACGACGTGGTGCTCGAACTCGGTTGGGGCCGACTCATTTTCGGCCAGACTTTCGCCGACCCGGAAAAGCTGGCGGAGGTGCTACGCCAGGAGGGGCACGGCCGCCGCGACATCTGCATCTACGCGCGCGAACCCCACGTTCTGGTGTCGAAAGCTCCCGCCGAGCTGTTCATCGACCCGAGCCACACCTACCGGCTGCGGTTCTCCGACAGTGACGGCAGCGGGCCGGCGCTCAGCGGGTTCAGCGTGCGCACGCTGCAGGGCCGCGAGGACGCCGACGAGATGAACCGCGTATACGTACGCTGCGGCATGGTGCCCGCGCCTCTGGATGTCATCTGGGACAACCACTCCCGCCAGCCGTCGGTGGACTACCTCGTCGCCGTTCGCGACGGTGACGGCGCGATACTGGGCACGGTGACCGGTGTCGATCACGAGGCGCTGTTCTCCGATCCCGAGAACGGCTCGAGTCTGTGGACGCTGGCGGTGGATCCGACGGCGAGCGTCCCGGGGGTGGGCGCGGCTCTGACGCGCAAGCTCGGCGACATCTACCGAGACCGCGGCCGCGCCTACATGGATCTGTCGGTGGCACACGACAACAACGCCGCAATCGCGCTCTACGAGAAGCTCGGGTTCGCCCGGGTCCCGGTGATGGCCGTCAAACGCAAGAACGCCATCAACGAGCCGCTGTTCACCCATCCGCCGGAGACGGTCGACGACCTCAATCCGTATGCGCGGATCATCGCCGACGAGGCCATCCGTCGCGGGATCTGGGTCGAGGTGCTCGACGCCGAGGCCGGCGAGATCCGGCTGTCGCACGGCGGGCGCAGCGTCGTGACCCGGGAATCGTTGTCCGAGTACACTTCTGCGGTCGCGATGAGTCGGTGCGACGACAAGCGCCTGACCCGGCGTCTGGTCTCCGACGCCGGAATCACAGTGCCGAAGGGACGCCTGGCCACATTCGACGACGCCGACCACGAGTTCCTCGCCGAGGTGGGCGACGTCGTCGTCAAACCCACCCGCGGCGAACAGGGCAAAGGGATCACGGTGGGGATCAACACCGCCGAGGAACTCGACGCGGCGCTGGCCCGGGCGCGTGAGCAGCATCCCGAGGTGCTCATCGAACAGCGAGCCGAGGGTGATGACCTGCGACTGGTGGTGATCGACGGCAAGGTGGTCGCCGCCGCACTGCGCAGGCCCGCCGAGGTCACCGGCACAGGTCGCCACACGATTCGGGAGCTGATCGACGCGCAGAGCCGCAGGCGCGCCGCCGTCACCGGCGGTGAGTCGCGGATTCCGGTCGACGCCGTCACCGAGGCCACGGTGCGGGAGGCGGGCTGGTCGTTCGATGACGTCCTGCCCGAAGGCGAGCGATTGCGCGTACGCCGGACCGCGAACCTGCACCAGGGCGGAACCATCCACGACGTCACCGCCACTGTGCACCCGGACCTGCGGTCGGTGGCCATCGCCGCGGCCACCGCGATCGGCATTCCGGTGACGGGCATCGACCTGCTCGTCCCAGACGTCACCCAGCCGGAGTATGCGTTCATCGAAGCCAACGAACGGCCGGGTCTGGCCAATCACGAGCCGCAGCCCACCGCGCAGGCGTTCGTGGATTTTCTCTTCCCCGGCCAGCCCGGTCTGCCACAGGCCTGGACGCCGGACGAGATCGACCGCCCCGAGACGGCCTGACGCCGTCACCAGGTGCTGGTGCGCATCACGATCTCGGCGGCCAGTTGCGCTGTCGAATCAGCCGCGTTCCGTCGGCCCAGAAGCTCGACGACCCGGTAGTCGCCGTAGACGAAGCGCTGGCTCGTCTTGGCGACCGCCCGCGCGGCATTGGTGCTGACCAGCGCCGTCGTGTTCAGCTCGACCGGCGGGCAGTTCTCGTCACGGATCACGCCGGCAAGGTCGGCGACCTTCGGGTGGCCACGATCGATGACCACCAGCCCGATGAACCGGTCCAGCCGCGTCGCGGCCAACTCCCACGCCAACTCCGCGCCCAGCCGATCGCCGACCAGCAACGCCCACCGCACGTCGAGTTCGTCGAGGATCCCCACCACCGACTTGGCCGTCAACCGCGGATCCGCGCCGACGACAATGGTCTTCAGCGAGGCGGTGTGCAGGCGCTCGCACACCGCTGCATACGCGGCGGGCGCCTGGTGCGCCGCGGCCAGCAGCACCACGGCCGATCCCTTGTCGGGGCCGGTCACCTCTACGGGCACGGCGACACCGTCGACGGTGATCGTGGCAGCGGGCGGAGAGGGCACGGGCGTCACGCTACAGGCAGCAGCGGATCCTGCGGGCAGGTTTTCCCGCTCTCGACACGCGGGTCAGACCGCTTCCATACGTTCGGCCTGTTTTCCGGTGATTTCCAGAAAAGTCTGCGGGAGCGTGCCTTTGACGGGTATCGACGGATCCTCGGTGGGGAAGGCGATGGCGAAGACCGCCATCGATCCGACGTTCTCGAACGAGAAGTAGACACTGTTCTGCTGGCCACCGAGCGACATCGTCTGCCGGTAGACCAGGGCATCCTGGCGTGGCGTCTGCAGCCGCTCGGTGGTCACGGGGATGCCGGGATCCGTCGGCTCGAAGAACGTCTTGTATTCGGCGCAGCGCTCGGCGGTGGCAGCCAACCGCTCGAGATTCAGCGGCCAGGTCAGCACCGTGAAAACCATTCGCGCACCGTCGTAGGCGGCCATGTACTCCGCAGCGCTGCCCGCGCCACGCTCAGCGGTGGACGCGATGTCACGGGTCAACCCGTCGGTGCAGCCCTGCGGTGAGGAGAGCATCGGCGGGGGCCCGCCGGCGCCGTCCTCCTCGCCGGCGTCCCTGACGATGCGCTCGTACCGCACGCCCGGCGGGAAGTCGGCCGCGGTGAGCATCGCCCGCTCCAACTTGGCCCCGGGCCACACCGCGGCACCGCTGACCAGGTGTGAACACCCTGCGAGCAGCACCGTGAGCAGCGTCGCCGCGGCAACCGCCGTCACCTGCCGCCCGGTCATCTCTTCAGGCTACTCACGCCTCACAACTGGGTGAGGATCTCCGCGCCGGAATCAGTGACCACCAGAGTGTGCTCGAACTGCGCCGTCCACTTCTTGTCCTTGGTGGCCACCGTCCAGTCGTCGTCCCACATCTCGTAGTCCAGAGTCCCCAGGTTGATCATCGGCTCGATGGTGAACGTCATTCCCGGTTCCAGCACGGTCTCGACCGCCGGCTGGTCGTAGTGCAGCACCACCAGCCCGTTGTGGAACGTGGTGCCGATGCCGTGGCCGGTGAAGTCACGAACCACGTTGTAGCCGAAGCGATTTGCGTAAGCCTCGATGACCCGGCCGACGATGGAGAGCGCCCTGCCGGGTTTGACCGCCTTGATCGCGCGCATGGTGGCCTCGTGGGTGCGTTCGACGAGGAGGCGGTGTTCCTCGGAGACGTCGCCGGCGAGGAACGTCGCGTTGGTGTCGCCGTGGACGCCGTCGATGTAGGCGGTGACGTCGATGTTGACGATGTCGCCGTCCTCGACCACTGTCGAGTCAGGGATTCCGTGGCAGATGATCTCGTTCAGCGACGTGCAGCACGACTTCGGAAAGCCCCTGTAGCCCAGGGTCGATGGATACGCACCGTGGTCCACCATGTAGTCGTGGGCGACCCGGTCGAGTGCGTCGGTGGTCACCCCTGGGCGGACGGCCCTGCCTGCTTCGGCGAGAGCGCCGGCAGCGATCCGCCCCGCCACCCGCATCTTCTCGATCACCTCCGGCGTCTGCACCCACGGTTCGGAACCCTCTCGCGCGGTCGGCCGTCCCACATATTCGGGGCGGACGATCGACTTGGGCACCGGCAGCGTCGGTGACACCACACCGGGACGAAGGGCGGTCCGTACTGACATGACGCCAGACTATCGGGAGAATGGAACTCTCGTATCTGGAGAATGGTGCTAGCGTTTCGGCATGCAGGTCACCCCGGGACATTTGTTCAGCCAACTGGACTTCCGAGATGTCGAGGAGTCCGACGAACGCCTGGTCCTCGAGCTGGACAACCGCCCCGACCTGGTCAACAGACGCGGCGCGCTGCAGGGCGGGTTGGTGGCGACGCTGATCGACATCGCTGCCGGCCGGCTGGCCGACCGGCACGTCGGCCCCGGCCAGGACGTCACGACCGCCGACATGACGATCCACTTCCT
>NZ_JBAUJR010000394.1:0-2816 GCF_049683935.1 Mycobacterium sp.
AGTAACACCCCCACACAATAGGGGCGCCCCACACGGGGCGCCCCTTTTTGGCGTCCACGCCCGACCCGTGTAACGCATTCGGGTCTCTGCGCACACCCCCGAGTAAGAAGCCCTTCAGACCGCAGAAAGCGCAGGCCCACTCATGAACATCACCACTCTCACCACTGCCGGATTCGCCGGACTCGCCGCCGCCATCGTCGGCCTGGCTGCCCCCGCAGCAGCCGCCCCCGGGGGAGGCAACGCCGTGGACATGATCGAGATGCTCAAGGCGGACGGCAACTACGTCGTGGTCAACCGAGTCAGCAGCGTTCCAATTGAGGAAGCCGACGTCGTGGCGGTTCGACCCGGCCCGCAGATGATGCAAGTGGTCGTGAAGATGGACCGCCAGGGAGACAATCGCAACAACACCGACCGGGTCGTGGAGAACACCGGCCGTTTCTACTTCGTCGACATCGGCTGACCACCGCGGCAATGCGAGGGGCATCTCATCAGGGGTGCCCCTGTCGCATGTACCGGAGAGCACCGAACACTCGCTAAGTTGTTGCGTGAGTCGTACACGGTTCACCAGACAATCCGAGAGATCGTTGCCATATGCGAGTTGACGGGCGGGACATCGCTGTCTCAGGCAGCCTGCTCCAACCGTTGACGCGGCGAACCAACGACATCGTCCGGTTGATGCTGGCCACGACCTTTCTGGCCGTCGTGGTCACCAGCTCGCTGATCACCCGCTACGAATGGGAGGCGCTGGAGAAATCGCTGTCCGATCTGGTCGGCGTGCTCAGCCCCACCCAGTCCAACGCCGTCTACCTCGTCTACGGCGTGGCGATCCTGGCGCTGCCCTTCATGATCCTCTTCGGGCTGATAGTCGGGCGCCAATGGAAGCTGCTGGGCGCCTACGCAGCCGCCGGGATCATCGCCATCCTGTCGCTGTCGATCACCGGCAACGGCATCGCCGCGCCCCAATGGCACTTCGATCTGACCGACCGCCTCGACGGCCTACTCTCGCAGTTCCTCGACGATCCGCGGTGGATCGCGATGCTCGCGGCGGTGTTGACGGTGTCGGGCCCGTGGCTGCCGGCCCGCTGGCGCCGCTGGTGGTGGGCGTTGCTGCTGGCATTCGTCCCGATCCATCTGGTGGTCAGCGCCGTCATCCCGGCCCGGTCATTGCTCGGACTCGCCGTGGGCTGGTTCGTCGGCGCGCTGGTCGTCCTCGTCGTCGGCACCCCCGCGCTGGAGGTACCGCTCGACGGCGCAGTGCGGGCCATGACGCGACGCGGGTTCCGGGTGTCGGAGCTGAAAGTCGTTCGGCCGGCCGGGCGTGGCCCGTTGGTCCTCACCGCCACCGATGCCGAGGCCTGCGTCGCGCTCGTCGAGCTGTACGGACCGCATCAGCGCGGCGGCGGTGCGCTGCGCCAGTTCTGGGGCAAGCTCCGGCTGCGCGACAGTGAGACCGCTCCCCTGCAGACCTCGATGCGCCGCGCCGTCGAACACCGCGCGCTGATGGCCGTCGCCGTCGGGGACCTCGGGCTGGCCAACACCTCGCCGATCGCGGTGGCCACGCTGGACCGCGGCTGGACCGTCTACGGCCATCGACCGCCACGGGGCACCCCGATCGACGATTGTGTGGACGAGACACCGGTGACGCGGGTCTGGGACTCGCTCGGAGTCCTCCACAGTCAGCAGATCTCCCACGGCGACCTGCGCAGCAAGGAGATCACGGTCGTCGACGGCACCCCGATGTTCGGCGGCTTCACCTACGCCGAGTACGGCGCGTCGGACGCCCATCTGCACAGCGATATCGCCCAGCTGCTGCTGACCACGACCGACCTCTACGGAGCCGAACCGGCGGTGCGCGCCGCGATCACCGTCTTCGGCAACGAGACGGTGTTGGCGGCATCGCGGCGCCTCACCAAATCAGCTGTGACGAACCGCGTCTGGGCATCGGTCCGCGATGCGGGCACCGCACTGTCCACCGCGCGCGACGAGGTGAAACGGCAAACCGGCGCCGATCAGATCAAGGCCGAGACCATCACCCGGTTCACCCGCGGCCAGCTGATCCAGATCGTGCTGCTGGTCGCGTTGGTGTATGTCGCGTATCCGTTCATCGCCTCGGTGCCGGTGTTCTTCTCCGAGTTGCGCTCCGCGAATTGGTGGTGGGCACTGGCCGGGTTGGCGGTGTCGGCGCTGAAGTATCTCGGTGCGGGCGCCGCGCTGTGGGCGTGTGCGGACGGATTGGTGAAGTTCCGCAACCTGGCCATCATGCAGGTGGCGAACACGTTCGCCGCGACGACCACACCCGCCGGGGTCGGCGGTCTGGCACTGAGCACCCGGTTCCTGCAGAAGGGCGGACTGGGCGCGCTGCGCGCCACCACCGCCGTGGCGCTTCAGCAGTCGGTGCAGGTCATCACCCACCTGACCCTGTTGGTCTTCTTCAGCGCCGCGATCGGGGTGTCGGCGGACCTATCGCGCTTCGTGCCGAGTGCCACCGTGCTGTACCTGATCGCCGGCGCCGCGCTGGGGGCTGTCGGAGTGTTCCTGTTCGTGCCGAAGCTGCGCCGCTGGCTGGCCACCGCGGTGCGACCGCGCCTCAAGGAGGTCCTCGACGACCTCGGCGAACTGGCCCGCGAGCCCAAGCGGCTGGCTGTGATCGTACTCGGTTGTGCGGCAACCACTCTCGGGGCTGCGCTGGCACTGTGGGCGAGCATCGAAGCATTCGGCGGCGACGTCAGCTTCGTCACCGTCACGATCGTCACGATGGTGGGCGGCACGCTCGCCGCCGCGGCGCCCACACCCGGTGGCGTCGGCGCCGTCGAGGC
>NZ_JBAUJR010000395.1:0-13172 GCF_049683935.1 Mycobacterium sp.
CCCGCATCTCAGTCTCAACGCGATGAAGCGCACAAAAGAGGGGCGTCCACACCGTGGACGCCCCTCTATTGCTGTCTAGCGCTAGTCGCTGTTGAAGTAGCTCAGCAGGCGCAGGATCTCGATGTACAGCCACACCAGGGTGACGGTCAGGCCGAGGGCAACGCCCCATGCCGCCTTGGCCGGCGCACCGGCACGGATCAGCTGGTCGGCCGAGTCGAAGTCGATCAGGAACATGAACGCTGCCAGGCCGATGCACACCAGTGAGAAGATGATCGCCAGCGGGCCACCGCTACGCAGTCCGAAGCCCTCGCCGCCGCCGACTCCGAAGATCGCGAGCACGAAGTTGAGCAGGGCGATGGCGATCACGCCGAACATCGCGGCGATGAGCATCCGGGTGAACTTCGGCGTGACGCGGATGGCGCCGGTCTTGTAGACGACGAGCATGCCGAAGAACACGCCGATGGTGCCGAAGATCGCCTGCGCGATCATCCCGGGTCCGCCTGTTGACACCAGGTTGGCGAACAGGAACGACGCGGCGCCGACGAAGAGTCCTTCGAGTGCGGCGTAGCTCAGCACGATCGCCGGGTTGTCCTGCTTGCGACCGAACGTCGCGACCAGGATCAGCGCCAGACCGCCGAGACCGCCGACGAGCACGAACGGCATCATCAAGCCGACGTTCGACGACACGAGGAAGTACGAGACGATGGCGACGACAGTCAGGACGCCCAGCGAAGTGGCGGTCTTGGTGACGACGTCGTCGATGGTCATCGGCCGGGTGTCGACCGCTCGCTGATCCTGATACGGCTGAGCCGCGTAGGGATCCGCATGTACCGCTGCCGCCGCGCCTCCGGCGGCTCCGGTACCGAATTGCGCGTATCCGCCCTGCCCCTTGGGCAGCGAACGGAATACCGGGTTGCTGCTTTCGCGCACCGTCGTTCCTCTCCTGTGCTGGTGTCGACCTATGACGAACATTCCGTCAACGAGTGAGGGTCCCAGCCGGTTCCCGCGCATCGCAACGGCCTGCTCCCAGGCCCTTCACAGGAAACCTTACCTGGGCCAACTCTCCCTTGAGCAACGAACTACATTGCATTCCGTGGTCGATAACGAGGATGTCCTAGTATCTGTGGACCGGGGCGTGGGCCTGCTCACGCTGAACCGGCCCAAGGCGATCAATTCCCTCACCCACCCGATGGTCGGCCGGATCTCGGCAGCGCTGTCCATGTGGGAGCACGACGACGCGGTCCGCGCGGTCGTCGTCTCCGGCGCGGGTGATCGCGGGCTGTGCGCAGGCGGCGACGTCGTCGCGATCTACCACGACGCCAAGGTCGGTGGCGCCGCGACGCGGCAGTTCTGGCACGACGAATACCTGCTCAACGCCTTCATCGGGCGATATCCCAAACCGTATGTGGCGCTGATGAACGGCATCACGATGGGCGGCGGCGTGGGCCTGAGCGCACACGGCAGCGTCCGCGTCGTCACCGAGACGACCAAGATGGCGATGCCCGAGGTCGGCATCGGGTTCATCCCTGACGTCGGCGGCACCTTCATCCTGGCGCGCACCCCCGGCCTACTGGGTGTCCACGCCGCCCTCACGGGTGCGCCGTTCACCGGCGCCGACGCCATCGTGATGGGCTTCGCCGATCACTTCGTGCCCCACGATCGTCTCGACGCCTTCACCGAGGCGATCGTCGTCGACGGCATCGACGGTGCAATCGCCGCTTTTGCCGTGGAGCCGCCGCCGAGTCCCCTGCTCGCCCAGCGGGAGTGGATCGACCGCTGCTATGGGTCCGAGACCGTCGCCGACATCGTCGCCGCACTGCGGGACCACGGCGCCGCAGCCAGTGACGCCGCCGACCTGATCGCATCCCGCTCCCCCGTCGCCGTGTCGGTGGCATTGGAGGCGGTGCGGCGGGCGGCGGACCTTCCGACGCTCGAAGACGCACTGCGCCAGGAATTCCGAACAGCATGCGGCGCCCTGCGCTCGCATGATCTGGTCGAAGGCATCAGGGCACTGCTCATCGACAAGGACCGCAAGCCACAATGGTCACCGGCGTCGCTGCCTCTGGTCACCCCCGCGGACGTCGACGCGTATTTTGTTTCAGCCGATCCCGACCTGACCTTCGAACACTGACACCCACAGGAGTAGCGATGACGTCCGACAACTACGAGACGATTCTGGTCACCCGCGAGGGCCGCGTCGCCACCATCACCCTGAACCGGCCGAAAGCCCTCAACGCGCTCAACAGCCAGGTGATGGTCGAAGTCACCACCGCCGCAGCCGAACTCGACGCTGACCCCGGTGTCGGCGCGATCATCCTCACGGGTAGTGAGAAGGCCTTCGCGGCCGGGGCCGACATCAAGGAGATGGCGAACCTGTCGTTCGCCGACGTCTTCGCGGCCGACTTCTTCGCCGCCTGGGGCACGTTCGCCGCGACCCGCACCCCGACCATCGCGGCGGTGTCGGGGTACGCACTGGGTGGCGGCTGTGAACTGGCGATGATGTGCGACATCCTGATCGCCTCGGACACCGCCAAGTTCGGCCAGCCCGAGATCAAGCTGGGGGTGCTGCCGGGCATGGGTGGGTCGCAACGACTGACCCGCGCGATCGGCAAGGCCAAAGCCATGGACCTGATCCTGACCGGTCGCAACATGGGCGCCGAGGAAGCCGAGCGCGCCGGCCTCGTCTCCCGCGTGGTGGCTGCCGACGCGCTTCTCGACGAAGCCAAATCCGTTGCCGAGACGATTGCCGGGATGTCGCTGTCGGCGTCGCGGATGGCCAAGGAGGCAGTCAACCGGGCCTTCGAGACCACGCTGTCGGAAGGGCTGCTCTACGAACGCCGACTGTTTCACTCCGCGTTCGCCACCGACGACCAGACCGAGGGCATGAACGCCTTCACCGAGAAGCGGGCCGCGAACTTCACACACCGCTAAAGTGCGTTGGTGACCGATACCGGTAAGGGCGCCGTAGCGACCGAGGACACAACACCGGAAGACCTGAAGCCGGCGCCGCCGGCGAGAAGAGCCTGGTGGATCCGGCGTTATACGTTCACCGGCACCGCCGTCGGTCTGGTTTTCCTGTATTTCTCCCTGACGCCGTCGCTGCTGCCCCGCGGCCCGCTGTTCCAGGGGCTCGTCAGCGGCGGCGCGGGCGCGATCGGCTACGCCATCGGGGTTTTTGCGGTGTGGCTGGTGCGCTACATGCTCTCGAAGGAGTCGACTCCGGCAGCGCCGCGATGGGCGTGGCTGGTTCTCGTCGGGATCGGCATCGTCGGCATGACGCTGATGATCATCTGGTTCCACGGCTGGCAGGACGACGTCCGCGACCTCATGGGAGTACCCCGACTGGGGTTCTGGGACCATCCGCTGGCCGCGGTGCTGTCGCTGATCACTCTGTTCGTGCTCGTCGAGATCGGCCAGCTGGTCGGCAGACTTGTGCGCTTTCTGGTGCGCCAACTCAATCGCTTTGCCCCACCGCGGGTTTCGGCTGTCGTCACGGTCGCTCTGTTGCTCGCACTGACCGTCGCGCTGCTCAACGGCATCGTCGTGCGATTCGCGATGAGCACCATCAACAGCACATTCGCCGCGGTCAACGACGAAACCGATCCCGACTTCGCCGCGCCGGAGACCGCCCTTCGCTCCGGCGGGCCCGAGTCGCTTGTCAGCTGGGAGTCACTGGGCCATCAGGGCCGTATCTTCATCGACGGTGGCCCTACGGTCGAACAGCTGACCGAGTTCAACGGCAGTCCCGCGGTCGAGCCGATCCGCGCCTATGCGGGATTGAACTCCGCGGACGGCATCAAGGAAACAGCCGAGTTGGCCGCTCGGGAGTTGCAGCGCACCGGCGGTCTGGACCGCGCCGTGGTGGCAGTGGCCACGACCACCGGCACCGGCTGGATCAACGCCGCCGAGGCCGCGGCGCTGGAGTACATGTACAACGGCGACACCGCGATCGTCAGCATGCAGTACTCGTTCCTGCCCAGTTGGCTGTCGTTCCTCGTCGACAAGGAGAACGCCCGCCAGGCCGGCCAGGCGCTGTTCGAGGCCGTCGATGAACTGATCCGCGAGATGCCCGAGGCGCAGCGGCCGCAGTTGGTGGTCTTCGGCGAGAGCCTCGGCTCCTTCGGCGGCGAGGCACCGTTCCTGGCGCTGAACAACCTCATCGCCCGGACCGACGGTGCGTTGTTCAGCGGGCCCACATTCAACAACACGATCTGGACGGATCTGACCCGCAACCGCGATCCCGGCTCGCCGGAGTGGCTGCCGATCTACGACAGCGGCGAGAACGTCCGGTTCGTCGCCGAACCTCGCGACCTCCAGCGCCCACCCGACCCGTGGGGGCTTCCCCGGGTCGTGTACCTGCAGCACGCCTCTGACCCGATCGCGTGGTGGAATCCGGATCTGCTGTTCGCCGAACCGGATTGGCTCCGCGAACCGCGCGGCTACGACGTGTCGCCGGACATGGAGTGGATTCCCATCGTCACGTTCCTGCAGGTGTCGGCCGACATGGCGGTGGCGGTCAACGTGCCCGACGGCCACGGCCACGTGTACGTCAGGAACGTCGCCGATGCGTGGGCGGCGATCCTGTCGCCACCGGGATGGTCACCGGAGAAGACCGAGAAGCTCCGCCCGATGCTGCGCAGCAACGAAAGCTCCTAGTTCAGAACCACTTCGAGCGCGTGGTAACCGCCGATCACGTCGGTGGCGCGATGCAGGCCGAGTTCTTTCAGTGATGCGGCAGCCAAGCTGGAGGTATAACCCTCCGAGCACAGGATGACCCACTCCACATCGTCGTCGACGGCCTGCGGTAGCCGCGCGTCGCTGGTGGGATCACATCGCCATTCCAAGACGTTGCGTTCGACGATCAGCGCGCCCGCAACCTCGCCTTCGGCGGCACGCTGCGCGGCGGGACGGATGTCGACCAGCAGGGCGCCGCGCGCCAGCGCTGCGGGCACCTCCTCGGCCGACAGCCTGGTCAACGTGGCGCGGGCGTCGTCGAGGACCGCGTCGATGCGACTGGGCACTAGGTGGCCTCCGGATGGTCGGTCAGTTCGGTTCGGTTGCGGCGCAATGCGTTGCCTTCGGTGACGTCGTAGTACGACATGGCGGTCAGTGGCGGCGAGTAGGCGTGCACGCTCAACGTCGGAGCAGCAACCACCGGCCCTGCGGAGATCTCCTCGCGGGCCCACACGACATCGTGCACCCAACCGAGCGGGAACGCCGCCTGATCACCTGCCGTCAGCCTTCGCCTGCGCAGCGACTTTCCATCCCAACGGGTTTCGGCCAGGGCCCCGGAGATCACGGTCAGCGCGCCGAGGGAGCCGCTGTGGTCGTGCAGCTCGGTCGAGCGGTCCGGCACCCAGCTGATCAGCCAGACGTCCAACTCGTCGTCGCCGTGCAACCGGGTGAACCACCGCTCCGTGGCCGGCGGCCCGCCGGGCGGTAGTAGATGGTCGAACCGGCCCCCGAGAACGTCGTCGGCGAATCGGTCGGTGACATGCAGTAGATCGGCAAGACGCAGCCGCGTGGGCGCAAGAACCATGGAGAACTCCAGAGACGGACGAAGGATTGAGGGGACAGGCGGTCAGGCCTGACAACACTCCAGAATCCGGGTCACGTCGCGCATGGCGGCCAGTGTTGCACAAAACCCGAGGCGCTGCCACCGGCCTGCAACGCCGTCGCGGCACGTGGCGGCGCCCGGACGAGTTAAACGGTCACGGTGCGGTCACGATGAACAGCAGGGTTTTGACGACACCCCGGTCAGCCTCCTAACGTCGATATACCGACAAGGAATACGGCCGTCGCGCCGTGCTTGGCGTGGGAGTTCTCTTCGGCCGTCGGGCGCGGTGCCTGACCGTGGTTCCGCGATGCTTCGAACCCGAGAAGAGGCCGTGATGAAACCCCGCACTGTCCGCAGGTCCACCTCGCTCCGCCGGTCCCTGGTCGCCGGCGGTGCGGCCGTCGCACTCGTGGCCGTCGGCGCCTGCTCGACGACCGACCCCGGCACCGGCAGCCCGACCGGCGAAGGCGGCACTCTCGAGCGCATCAAAGCGGACAAGGTGATCAACGTCGGATTCGCCAACGAAAGGCCGTACGCGTTCCGGGAGAACGGCCAACTGGTCGGCCAGTCGCCCGCGGTCCACGGCTACATCTTCGACCAAATCGGTGGAATCTCCTTGGAGCCCAATCTGTTCGAGTTCGGATCGCTGATCCAGTCGCTGAACTCCCAACGGGTCGACGTGGTGACCGCCGGTATGTTCATCACCCCGGAACGCTGCGAGCAGGCCGCATTCAGCAATCCGGTGTATGTCGCCACGACCTCGCTGCTGGTGCCTAACGGCAACCCCAACGGCCTGACCGACTACGCCTCGGTGGCCGACGGGGACGCCCGCCTCGCGGTGATGAACGGTGCGGTCGAAGTAGAACAGGCACGGGCATTGGGAGTGCCCGACGACCGGCTCCAGATCGTCGCCGACCAGCAGGGCGGCCTGGATGCGGTCAAATCGGGCCGCGCCGACGCCTTCGCGCTGACCAGCATCTCGTTGCGGGCGATCGCCGCGGGAGACGACACCGTCGAGGTGGGCGAGGCCTTCGTTCCGGTCATCGACGGCGAGGAGCAACTCGGGGCCGGCGCGGCGGTATTCCGCCGGACCGACACCGAGTTGCGGGAAGCGTTCAACGAACAGCTCGCCGAACTCGTTCAGAGCCCCAAGTGGCTCGAACTCGTCGAGCCCTACGGGTTCACCGAGGCCGAACGTCCCGATCCGGAGTTGACGGCAGAGCAGCTCTGTCAGGGCTGAGCCCGTTGCTGACAGAACTCGTCGAGGCCGGCCCCCGGTTCCGGAAGGGGGCCGGCCTGACGATGGTGTACACCATCCTGGGCGCGCTGGCGGCGCTTGTCGTTTCGTTCGTGTTCGGGTTGATGTCGCTGTCGGGTTCGGTCGTCGTCCGCGGTCTGTCCCGGGTGGTCGTGGAGTTCTTCCGTGGCACGTCGCTGGTGGTCCAGTTGCTGTGGATCTTCTTCGTGCTGCCGCAACTGGGCCTGCGTTTCGAGCCGATGGCGGCAGCCACCCTCGCGTTCGGGCTGAACTTCGGCGCGTACGGCGCCGAGGTGGTCCGCGGAGCGATCACCTCGGTCCCCAAAACACAGTGGGAGGCCACCGTCGCCCTCGGGTTGAGCCGCTACCGCAGGATGACCAGAGTCATCCTGCCGCAGGCGCTGCCGGAGATGGTGCCGCCGTTCGGCAACCTGTGGATCCAGATCCTCAAGAGCTCGTCACTGCTGTATCTGATCGGCATCACCGAACTCACCTTCGAGGTCAAGCAACTGCAGTTCGAGATGGGAAGCATGGCGGCGTTCAGCATCGCGCTCGTCGTCTACTTCCTGCTGGCACAGATCCTGGTCGCCCTGACCCGGTGGGTCGAGGTCCGCACCGCCTCTCGAGTCGGGCGGGGCCCCAAGGCGATTGCCATCGAGGCACCAAATCCGGCGGCGACGTGACGGACCAACAGCGCAGCCTGTGGGACTGGGATTATGCACGCGAAGTGCTGCCGGGTCTGATCGCGGCATTCCTGAAGTACACGCTGGGGATCACCGCGGCCGCGTCGGTGGTCGCCATCATCCTCGGGCTGATACTGGTGCTCGGCCGCCGCGCCGACTCGCGCTGGATCAGCTGGCCGACACGCGGATTCGTCGAGTTCGTCCGCAGCACGCCGATACCGATCCAGTTGTTCTTCGTCTACTTCGGCCTGCCCGTCCTGGGCATTCGGCCGAGCGCGCTTCTCACCGGTGTCGCCGTCCTCGGGGTGCACTACGCCTGCTATATGTCGGAGGTCTACAGGGCCGGGATCGATGCGATCCCGCAAGGCCAGTGGGAGGCGTGCACCGCGCTCTCGCTGGCACCGCAGCGCACCTGGCGCCGGGTGATCCTGCCGCAGGTGGTGCGGCGGGTTCTGCCGTCGACCGGCAACCAGATCATCGCCCTGTTCAAGGAGACCCCGTTCCTCATCGTCATCGGCGTTGCGGAGATGGTCACCGTGGCCAACCAGTTCGGTGGCCAGAGCTACCGGTACATCGAGCCGATCACCGTCGCGGGTCTGATCTTCCTGGCCGCGAGCTATCCCACCTCGGTGCTCATGAGGAAATTGGAGATCCGCCTTGCCCGCGCAACATGATTCGGCCACTCCGATGGTCCGCTTCGAGAATGTCGTCAAACGCTTCGGCGAGAAGACGGTACTGGACGGGATGAACTTCTCCGTCGCCCCCGGCGAAAGGGTCACGCTCATCGGCCCTTCCGGATCCGGCAAGACGACCATCCTGCGGCTGCTGATGACCCTGGAGCGCGTCACAGACGGTGTCATCTGGGTCGACGGCGAGCCGTTGACCCACGAGCGTCGCGGTGATCAGCTGGTTCCGTCCTCGGAGAAACATCTACGTCAGGTCCGTCGCCGCATCGGCATGGTTTTCCAGCAGTTCAACCTGTTCCCGAACATGACGGTGATCGAGAATCTGATGGAGGCGCCGGTGTCGGTCCTCGGCCTGTCCAAGGAGCAGGCGCGCGCCCGCGGCGCCGAACTGCTCGACAAGGTGGGCATGGTCGAATTCCTCGACGCCCATCCCACAACACTGTCCGGCGGCCAGCAACAGCGCGTCGCGATCGCGCGGGCGCTGGCGATGCAGCCGGACATCCTGCTGCTTGACGAAGTCACCTCGGCCCTGGATCCCGAGCTGGTCGTCGAAGTGCTGGGGGTGCTGCGCGACATTGCCGAGACCACCGACATCACCATGCTGATCGTCACCCACGAGATGCACTTCGCCCGGGATGTCTCAGACCGCGTGCTGATGTTCGACGACGGGGTGATCATCGAGGACGGACCACCGTCGAAGATCTTCAGCCAGCCCGGACACGAACGCACGCGCACGTTCCTGAAGGCGGTCATCGGGGACCGATGACCGAAAGACGGCCCGGCAATGGCATCACGGACGGCGTTGCCTAGATTTGGCGGTATGCGCAGGCACCCACTTCACACCGTGTGCGCCGCCGCCGCGGGTTTGGTGATTCTCTCCGGTTGCTCGTCGGGCATCGAGCCGGAGGCGACGTCGTCGTCACCGGCAGCGACGTCCACATCACCGTCGGACACGCCGACGTCGGTGGCCCCCGGTGAAGTCGGGGTGTCCCCGGGCGGGGTGACCACGGCCATCGGCACGCCCGCGGAGTCCACCGAAGACGACTACTTCCAGGCCTGCCTGGCTGCGCGGACGTGGATGGGTGAGCGCGGCGGCGACCCGAAGACGCTGATCGAGCCCTACCTGCAGACGGTCCAGAGCTCGAACTCGGTCGGTCCGGGGACTTTCGACCGACCCTGGTCGGAGCTCTCCCCGGCACAGCAGTCTGCCGTCATCGTCGCGGTCGAAGCGGCTGCCGACGCGCTCTGCGGCTGACGCCCGCGGGAGTTCTGCTCACGGGTGTCATCAAGTCCACACCGATGGCGCAGAATGAGGTCCATGCGGGTGGCACTGGCGCTGGGCAGTGGCGGGGCCCGCGGGTACGCGCACATCGGCGTGATCAACGAGTTGCACGAGCGTGGACACCAGATCGTCGGCATCGCCGGGTCGTCCATGGGCGCATTGGTCGGCGGCTTGGAAGCCGCCGGCAAGCTCGACGAATACGCCGTGTGGGCAAGTTCTTTGACCCAGCGCGCGGTACTGCGACTGCTCGACCCGTCGATCACGTCGGCGGGGGTGCTGCGGGCGGAGAAGATCCTGGTGGCCGTCCGCGAGATCCTCGGTGACGTCACCATCGAGGAACTGCCGGTGGCGTACACGTCGGTGGCCACCGACCTGATCACCGGGAAGTCGGTGTGGATGCAACGCGGACCGGTGGACGACGCGATCCGGGCATCGATTGCGATACCCGGCCTCATCACCCCCCACGTGCTCGGCGGCAGGCTGCTCGCCGACGGCGGCATCCTCGATCCGATTCCGATGGCGCCCATCGCGGCGGCCGTCGCGGACGCGACCATCGCCGTGAGCCTGTCCGGTGACGACCCCAACGCCCGACGCAGCGAGGCCGAAGCCGGGCTCACCGGAGAATGGCTGAACCGCATGTGGCGCAGCACTTCCACTCTGCTCGACACCAAGGCGGCACGGTCACTGCTCGAGACACAGACCGGCCGCGCTGTACTGGGCCGGTTCACGCCACCCGACGAGGACGTCGAGTCCGTCGAGACAGAGAGCCTGCCGGTGGTCCCCAGACTGGGCGGGCTCGAGGTCATGAACCGCACCATCGACATCGCCCAGAGCGCGCTGGCCCGCCATACGCTGGCGGCCTATCCTCCGGACCTGTTGATCGAGGTTCCCCGTACGGTCTGCCGCAGCCTGGACTTCCATCGCGCCAACGAAGTCATCGAGATCGGGCAGGAACTCGCCAGCGCGGCACTCGACGCGCTCGACGACGACGAGTCAGTGCCCTAGAAACCGGGCCACCCGGTGCGCTTCGCGACGCCCCTGGACCCGGCCCGCCTCGGCCGACGGTGCCCGGCAAGCCGGGTCCAACGGGTTCGGCCCGTACGCGGAGAGCGATTCGGCATCTGCGAACACCGCCAGCGTCTCACCGGGAAACGAGTTGATCTCCTCCGCCGCGGCCATCCCCCAGGGCGATGGTGAGTCGACCCCGGAGGGAACCAGCGCGACCGCGGTACCGCAGTCCCGCGCCACCATGATGTTGACCGTGCTGCCCACGCCACCGTCCATGAAGCGACGATCACCGATCGTGACCAGCGGCCACACTCCCGGCACCGCGCAACTCGCCGCCACCGCATCCACCAGAGCGACGCCGGACCCGTTGTCGAAGACCGCCAGTTCTCCTGTGGCGACATCGATCCCGGTGACACGCAATATCCGCTGCGGCCACTCGTGGGAAGGCAACCGCTGGGCGATCACCGATCTGCGGACCGATTCGGGCACGGTCTCGGTCGCCCCGGCGACGGCGCCGATCTTCTGCAGCTTCTCCGGCTTCGTCGCGCCGGGGATGAGCATCGCGTCGAGGAACAACCCGGTGATCGTCTCGATGGACACGCCGGGGTCGATCTCGTGCGAGTCGCCCGAGGCCACCTGCCGCGCGAACAACTCGGTCAGCGGCACGCCGCTACCGATCTGGGCCGCGACCGCGGAACCTGCCGAGGTTCCCAGAAGCACGTCGGAGTCCAGCAGTGCCTCGCCGGCTTCGGGTGCCTCGTCACAAATCCCCAGCAGCACACCGGTTTCCCAGGCGATGCCGGCCAGTCCCCCACCTGCGAGCACCAGGGCGCGCTTGTCAGTCGTCACGAGGGTCGAGTGTGCCAGGGGGGCGCGCCGGCGCTCGAGGTCAGGCCACGAGTTGGTGTGAGAGTTCCTCGAGCGCCTGTCGCGCGTAACCGCGCCAGAGGCGGCCGAACACCGGCAGTGCCGGCCGCGTCAGACCGGATTTCGGGTGGATGGTCCAGCGCCAGGTCACCTTGGTTCCTGTGCCGGCGGGCTCGAAGACCCACTCGCCGTCGATGGCGCTCACCAGGGGACTCAGCGGGCCGGTGATGTCGGTGAGCGAATATCCGAAACCGTTCGGGGGATCAAAGGCCGTGAGTTGCTCACGCATGCTGCCGCCACCGGCGAGCAGGACCGTGCGACTCTGCCCGACGGTGTCCCAGCCACCCGTTTGATCCACCACCGCCGTTATCGGTGGGATCGGCCCGTACCGGCGGCGGAACAGCATCGGCAACGAGATCGGCGCGGTGCCGTCGAAGGCATCGGCCGGTCGCACCGGGATGGCCCGTGACTGCTCGACGACCAGGGGTGCGTGCATCGCCCGATGGTAGCCCGGCGGCGGGCCGTTCCGTAGGGCTCAGCGGAAGCGGGGGGCGGCCTTGCCACTGATCAGCGGCAGGTCCAGGTAGGTCGAGATGCCGGCAGGAGCCGCGCACACCGCGGGCACCGAGTTCACGCAGTGCGCGGCGGTGCCGACGACGCCGTACTCCGGACCTTCACCGCCGACCTCGGATTGGAATCCCTTCACCGACACCGTGAAGTCGGGGTTCCCGCGAACCTCCATCTCGTAGCGCTGCCCCTCCGGGCCGAATGACCATGCCGGGTCCAGATCGTCCTCACCCATCAACCAGTTGACCGTCACCCGCACCACGACTTCGCCGTCGGCCAGCGCCTCCCAGTGGAACTTGCGGCCGGCGACCTGTCCGGGTTCGATCGGGCCCATCGGGGAGTCGATGGTCGCCGTGGCGACCGCGATCTCCTGGCTGGCGCGCACCTTGGGATCCGCGGCGAAACCCAACTGGTCCACACACATTCGCACGGCCTGGATGAATCCCGCGTCGAGCATCTTCTGCATCGGACCGGTCAGCGCCTTGTCCGGCGTCTCGCCGAAGCCCATGACGTGACGCAGCACATCGGGTGCTTCATAGGTGCGCAGATCCGAGTACTCCTCGGCGCGCACGAACGTCACCCCGGTCGACATGGCCGACAACATCAACGGGAACTTCTCGCTGATGCCGCCGGGCGCGATGCCGGTGCCGTGGAGCGTGGTGTCGCCTTCCAGTGCCGCCTCCCGCAGGGGCGCGCCGCTGCGTTCGCTGGGATACAGCCAACCGACCGGGGTGATCACGTTCTTGCCCGATCTCAGCAGCGAGGCGACCTCGTCCGGATTTCCCATCAGCGGTGTGTAGATCACCGCGTCGGCGTCCAGCGCCAGGATCTCCTCGACACTATCGGTGGCGGTCACACCGAGAAGGTCGGTGCCGACGAGCTGGCCGACGTCGCGGCCCGCCTTGGCCGGGGAGTGCACCCAGCACCCGACGAGTTCGAGCTCGGGATGCTCGAGCACACCCTTCACTGCGGCCACACCGACTCCGCCGGTTGCCCACTGCACGACGCGCAGGGCCATCTGTACTCCTCCCGGGATAAAACTAGAACACGTTCTATTCAGATCTACACCACCCGCCGACGCCGGCGGACGTAAAACCGGCAACCCCGTTGATCATGTGGGGGTCCGCGCTCGGCATTAAGGTGTGTTCGCCGGTTGAAAACACATCTGAGGAGCGACGATGACCGACCCCCCGCGGGAATCGCCACCCCCACCGATGCCGCCACCGCCACCCGGCCCGCCGCCGGGTTGGGGTCCACCGCCACC
>NZ_JBAUJR010000396.1:0-8167 GCF_049683935.1 Mycobacterium sp.
AACAGTGCCGCCACCTTCGGCAACCGGTACCGCAACGCCACCGCGATCCGCATCTGCCCCGACGCCCGCCGATGGCCCACCGTCAACGCCGCCGCCACCCGCGCCGCGGTGTGATCCCACGGATCACACGCCCACCGGCCGCGCTCATCGTCCTCATCGACACAGCGGTCCACCAACTCCGCGATCGCGGCCAACTTCCGCGCCCCGGCCGCCGCTTCCTCCCGCGCGGCAGCCTCGATCACACCCACCAACGCATCCTCAGTCACGCCGGCGAACATCGACTCGAACATGTGTTCGATTCTACCCGGCTCCACTGACTCAAACTTTCGGTCAGGGGCGCCGCTTGTGGATAACCGCGGCCACTACTGAAGGGTTGTGGATAAGGATCAGTCCCGACGGACGCCCGCAGAGGCAGACCCGACCTTGAGTGTTAGCACTCGCGTGTATAGAGTGCTAGGCGGCAGTCGGTTCAACCCCTGTGTCGGCACCCGCGACGACGGCGCGAGGGCGGTCATCGGCCGCCGAATACATACACCAACATGAGTGAAGGGGCTCCATCGTGGCGAGCGTGAACATCAAGCCACTCGAGGACAAGATCCTCGTTCAGGCCAACGAGGCCGAGACCACGACCGCATCCGGTCTGGTCATCCCCGACACCGCCAAGGAGAAGCCGCAGGAAGGCACCGTCGTCGCAGTAGGCCCCGGCCGCTGGGATGAGGATGGCGAGAAGCGGATTCCCCTGGACGTGTCTGAGGGCGACGTGGTGATCTACAGCAAGTACGGCGGCACCGAGATCAAGTACAACAACGAGGAGTACCTGATCCTGTCGGCGCGCGACGTGCTGGCTGTCGTTTCCAAGTAAGCAATATCGTGCTCCGCCCCGGACGTTCCCCCATACGGGTGATGTCCGGGGCGGTGCGCGTCATACCCGCCTTTAGGGAAAGAAACTTATGAGCAAGCAGATTGAATTCAACGAAACAGCGCGTCGCGCCATGGAGGCCGGCGTCGACAAGCTCGCCGATGCGGTCAAGGTGACCCTCGGCCCGCGTGGCCGGCATGTGGTGCTCGCCAAGGCATTCGGTGGGCCGACCGTCACCAACGACGGCGTGACCATCGCCCGTGAGATCGACCTCGAGGATCCGTTCGAGAACCTCGGCGCACAGCTGGTGAAGTCGGTGGCCACCAAGACCAACGACGTCGCCGGTGACGGCACCACCACCGCGACCGTATTGGCTCAGGCACTGGTCAAGGCCGGTCTGCGCAACGTCGCCGCCGGTGCCAACCCGATCGCACTCGGTGCCGGCATCGCGAAGGCCGCCGATGCGGTTTCCGAGGCGCTGCTGGCCGGCGCGACGCCCGTCACCGACAAGAAGTCGATCGCGCAGGTGGCCACGGTGTCCTCGCGCGACGCCGAGGTCGGCGAGCTCGTCGGCGAGGCGATGACCAAGGTCGGCCACGACGGAGTGGTCTCCGTCGAGGAATCCTCGACACTGCTGACCGAGCTGGAGATCACCGACGGCGTCGGGTTCGACAAGGGTTACCTGTCGGCGTACTTCGTCACCGACTTCGATGCCCAGCAGGCCGTCCTCGAGGACGCGCTGGTGCTGCTGCACCGCGAGAAGATCAGCTCGCTGCCGGACCTGCTGCCACTGCTGGAGAAGGTCGCCGAGAGTGGCAAGCCGCTGCTCATCGTCGCCGAGGACGTCGAGGGCGAAGCGCTGTCCACGCTGGTGGTCAACGCGATCCGCAAAACGCTGAAGGCCGTTGCGGTCAAGGCGCCGTTCTTCGGTGATCGTCGCAAGGCGTTCCTCGATGACCTCGCCGTCGTGACCGGTGGCCAGGTCGTCAACCCCGACGTGGGTCTGGTGCTGCGTGAGGCTGGCCTCGAAATTCTGGGTACCGCGCGACGCGTCGTCGTCGACAAGGACAGCACCACGCTGGTCGACGGTGGCGGCACCAAGGAAGCCATCGACGGCCGCGCGGCGCAGCTGCGGGCCGAGATCGAGGCGAGCGACTCCGATTGGGATCGCGAAAAGCTCGAGGAGCGGCTAGCCAAGTTGGCCGGCGGCGTCGCCGTCATCAAGGTCGGCGCGGCCACCGAGACCGATCTGAAGAAGCGCAAGGAAGCCGTCGAGGACGCCGTCTCCGCAGCGAAGGCCGCTGTGGAGGAGGGCATCGTCGTCGGTGGCGGTGCGGCGCTGGTCCAGGCCCGTGCCGGTCTGGCGAAGCTGCGCGAATCGCTGTCCGGTGACGAGGCGCTCGGGGTCGACGTGTTCTCCTCGGCGTTGGCCTCGCCGCTGTACTGGATCGCCACCAACGCCGGGCTCGACGGTTCGGTCGTGGTGAACAAGGTGTCGGAGCTTCCGGCAGGGCATGGCTTCAACGCCGCCACGCTGGAATACGGCGACCTGCTCGCCGACGGTGTCATCGACCCCGTGAAGGTCACCCGCTCTGCGGTGGTCAACGCGGCGTCGGTGGCCCGGATGATCCTGACCACCGAGACGGCAATCGTCGACAAGCCGGCGGACGCCGAGGACGACGGTCACGGCCACTCGCACGGCCACGGTCACTCGCACTAGGTAGTGCCAACGAAACACCCCCGGCCTTCTGGCCGGGGGTGTTTTGATTCGGCATGGACCGCATTTTCCAGTGGGTGTGGGATCGGTACGGGCCGAGTTATTCGTGGGCGATCTGCGTCCTCGTTTATCCACCGGGTCTGGTGGTCTATCTCAGCTACACCTTGATCATCGTCGCGTTCGAGGGATCCGGCCGCTACGTCGAAGCGATCGTCATCACCGCTGTCGCATTGGCGGTACGCGTTTTTGTGTGGGTTCTTCCCGGTTCGAAAGGAGTGCGCCCGTTCGAACGGTGGGCAGCGGGCGAGAAGATCGATCCGATGACGGCACTGATAGCCACCTTCACGTACACACGCAGGTTGACTGCCCGGGCGATCGTGACCGATGTGGTCTGGGCTGCTCTGCTTGGGGTTGTTGTCGGTGCGATGGCAGGGGCGACCGGATCGCGCCTCGTTCAATACGGGATCGTCGGTGCCGCGTACGGAGGGGCCATCGCGGTCATCAGTGTGCACAGTTTCGTCGAAGGGGCGCTGCGACCGGCAAGAGCCGCCATCGCCGGCGACACCGGTATCGGCGACTCTCTACCGCGCTCTCGCCCGACATTCGCCATGTGGTCCAAGATGTACACACTCGCCGTGGCGTTCGCATTCGGCACCGCGGGTGCGATCCTGTCAGCGCTGATCGACCGCGCCCCAGAGGATCCCGCCATCTCCGTCGTGATCGGGGGCGCGTTGATGCTCGTCTCCGGGCAGCTGGCAGTCGTGACGACCTCACCGTACTTGCAGCCGATCCGCGACCTCGCCGACGGAACAGAACGTGTCGCGCTCGGTCACTACAGCCATCGTCTGCCAGTGGTGCAGGACGACGACCTGGGCGCGCTGGCGGCGTCGTTCAACCGCATGCAGGCGGGATTGGCTGAGCGGCAACGACTTCAGGCAGCGTTCGGCGTCTACGTCGATCCGGCCCTGGCGGCTCGGCTACTTGCACAGGGTGATGACGTGTTCACCGGTGAACGGCGCGAGGTAACCGTGATGTTCGTCGATATCCGCGACTTCACGCCGTACGCCGAGACGCACACCGCGGAGGAGACCGTCGCCCGGCTCAACGCGCTGTTCGACATCATGGTGCCTACCGTCGTCGACGCCCGAGGACACATCAACAAGTTTCTCGGCGACGGCGCGATGGCCGTCTTCGGCGCCCCCAATGATCTTGCGGATCATGCCGACGCCGCGGTGAGGGCTGCCGTGCTGATTCACCGTTTGGTCGCTGAGCGATTCGAGGGTGAGCTTCGGATCGGCATCGGGATCAACACCGGCGTGGTGATCGCCGGCACCATCGGCAGCGGACCTCATCTCGAGTTCGGCCTCATCGGCGACACGACGAACGTGGCCGCCCGCGTCGAGCAGCTCACCAAGGCCACCGGCGACGCCATCCTTCTCTCTGGCCACACCGTCGACGCCCTGGTTTCTCGACCGCACGGACTCGTTGACCGAGGGGCACACGCTCTGAAGGGAAAGTCAGCCCCGACTGTGGTCTTCGGCCTCAACCCGGCGGTGGGCCATTAGTGGCTTCGGTTTGCCACTACGTTTCGATGTTGCTCCCCCATCGGATCAGTCGCGCGCGAACCCCAGTCGAGTGACCGCGTCGGGGTCACGCTCACCATTGCCGGCGAAATCGATGGTGACCTGATCCAGCGCCCCGCCGTGGAATGCGTTGGGCGACACGTAGTCGGCCGACACCGAGTATGCGACGCTGCGGCCGGCTGAGACGGTTTGCATCGGATCGAAGCCGGCCATCCGCACCGCGGTGCGCGATCCGACCGTACGCTCGTCAACGGTGAGTACTACGTCACCGATCATGTCGAATGGCCCCTCGCCTGGGCCGGTCCGCCGGAATTCCACCCCGAACGTGCACCGGCCCAGTGCAATCGCCTCATCGGACACGACGGTCTGTTCGATGCCGTCGAAATTGCAGACGTAGTGCAACCGCCCTCTGGCCACGTAGAGCGCATGGCCGCCCGAGCGGCTGCCCTGGGAGAACAACACCCCCTCGGCCGATTCGCTGTCCACCGACACAGTCGCGCGGAGGGTGAACGACCGCCCACGGATGAGTCCGCCGAGTGGTGTGTTGCCCGCGGGTGTGTCCGGATAAAAGGTCGCCCGGCTGGGAATCGCAGCCCCGTCGGCGGCAAAACGTGCGATGAGCTCGAACACACTGAGGTCATTGAGCGGATAGGCGTTGTATCGCAATGCCTCTGAGTGCCAGAGCGCCTTGAGGTCTTCGAGCTTGTCGGGATGATCGGCAGCGAGGTCGTGGGCCTGGCTCCGGTCGGCGCTGATGTCGAACAGCTCCCACTGATCGCTGCCGAACTGCGACCAGCCTGGGCGCTGCGGTGTCGCAGATGTCGGCGGGTGCACGGTGTTGGCGAACCAGCCGTCGTGCCAGATGGCCCGGGTGCCCATCATGGAGTAGAACTGGGTGCGTTTGCTGCTTTGCGTGGTCGGATCCGTCAGCGCCGCTGCAAAACTCACTCCGTCGAAGGGCTTCTGCGCAATGCCCTTCACAACCGCGGCGGGCTCGAGGCCGAGTAGGTCATAGATCGTGGGGGTGATGTCACTGACGTGCACGTAGTGATCGCTCGTCTCGCCACGGGCACTGATGCCCCGAGGCCAGGAGACGATGCACGGATCTGCGATCCCGCCTTCGTGGGAGGCGTAGCGCTTGAACAGCTTGTAGGGCGTGTTGAACGCCATGGCCCAGCCGTTCGAGTAGTTCATCTTTGTGCCCGGGCCGCCGAACTCGTCGTATTTCTCCAGTGCCGGAATGGAATTCGCGCCGCCTCTCAGCGGTACGAACTCGTCGAGGGTGCCCGAAGGCCCGCCTTCACCGCTGGCGCCGTTGTCGGACATCACGACGACGATCGTGTTGTCCGCCTGGCCGGTGTCGTCGAGATAGTCCAGCAGTCGGCCGATCTGTTCGTCGGTGTAGCTGAGGAACCCGGCGAACACCTCTGCCATCCGGCTGGACACCCGTTTCTCGTCGTCGGACAGCGCATCCCAGGGTGTGACGGTGTCGTGTTCGGGCCAGGGCAACCCATCGGCACTGGTGCGATCTGCATAGGGGTTCATCGGGGACAACTCGGTATCCCCGGGGAGTAGGCCGAGTTTCTTCTGTTTGGCCAGGGCGACACTGCGGTAGCGCTCGTAACCCATATCGAACTTGCCCCGGTACCGGTCGGCCCATTCTGCGGATACCTGATGCGGGGAGTGCCCGGCCCCCGGGCACAGATACATGAACCACGGTTTGTCCGGCGCGGCCGAGCGGTGGTCGCGCAGGAAGCCGATAGCGTTGTCTGCGAGGTCTTTTGATAGGTGGTAGCCCTGCTCCGGGGTGGCCGGCGGATCGATCGGCCGGCTGTCGCTGACCAGGGTTGGATACCACTGGTCGGTCATGCCGTCGAGAAAGCCGTAATAGCGGTCGAAGCCGCGACTCAGCGGCCAGTACCGGCGGGCTCCCGCCGCGTGGCAGTCTTCGGGCGGGGCGAGGTGCCATTTGCCTACGGCGTAGGTGGACCATCCCTGCTCGGCGAGCACCTCCGACATGAGTGCCGTTTCCGCGGGAATGCGACCGTGCTGCCCGGGGAAGCCCTGCGCCAGGTTCACCACCGAGGAGACCCCGACCGTGGTGGGGTTTCGTCCTGTCAGCAGGGCGGCGCGCGTCGGGGAACACAAGGCGGTGGTGTGAAACTGGGACATCCGGACGCCGCGGTCCGCGATGCGCTTCATGTTCGGCATGTCGACCAAGCCGCCGAAGCAATCCCAGGTTGCGATACCGATGTCGTCCCACAGCAGGTAGAGCACATTGGGTGCGCCTTCGGGCGCGGCGGCGGCGCGGTACGGCGCCCAGTCCGGGACGGAGTCGCGGATGTCCTCGGCGATCGTTCCCTGAAAATCTGTCATGTCTGACAGATTAGAGAAAAATCCGTCATAGTGCTCCTATGACCGGTGACATCGGCAAGCGTGAGGCACACAAGATCGCCACCAAAGGCGCCATTCAGAGCGCAGCCGATGACCTCTTCGGCGCCAAGGGTTACTCGAACACCACGGTCAGAGACATCGCCGACGCTGCCGGCGTGACCGAACGGACCTTCTTTCGCTATTTTTCCGACAAGGAAGCGCTGCTGATCAAGGACATCGAGGAGCGGTTGCCCGTACTCGGCGCCGAGATCCGGCATCGTCCGGCTGAGGAAGCCCCCCTCACCGCCATCGAGGGTGCGTTCTTCGCTGTGGCAGCCCGCCTCAGCGATACGCGGCCGAACCTGTCATGGCTGTTTCAAGACGGGCCCCCGGGTCCGAAGCTCGCGAAGTCGGCCCCGGGTCTGTTGTTGCGGTTCGAGCAGGAGATCGCCGACGCGCTGGTGCAGCGATTGCGTTCGGGCGGCGAAGTGGATGACGACGAGGCGTTCGAGATGCAGGTGCTTGCCCGCTGCGCGGTCGCCGCCCTGCGTAGCGCAGGAATCAGGCACTGGCAGCTGAGCCAGCAGGGCGACGGCGCGCCTCCGAGCGTGGCTGACCTGATCGGTCAGGCGTTCGACATCCTGGGGCGGACTCGCGGGTAGATGCCCCCGGGAAAGGTCAGGCGGTGCGGCGGATTCCACGCTTGAGGAGCAGCTCGCGTTCGGACTCGCTGAGGCCACCCCAGATGCCGTAGGGCTCGCCGACACCCAACGCGTGGGTGCGGCACTGGGTGATGACGGGGCAGCGGCGGCACATCTCCTTGGCCCGCATCTCGCGCTGGGCGCGAGCGCGGCCACGCTCGCCGTCGGGATGGAAGAACATCGAGGAATCGACTCCCCGGCAGAGGCCTGCCATCTGCCAATCCCAGATATCGGCGTTCGGACCAGGCAACTGTTGCGGCTGTGGCATTGGAAAACCCCTCTCTGCACATCCGATTCGCGTACGCATCGAATGCGTGAGTGTTGAAACAGATCCGAGCTCAGTCGCCGATGACCTCTCGTGCACACAACGTAGAAGGGCTTGGGAATTGCCGTCAATAGGGTGGCACTGTGCGTAACCGCATAACCGCAGCAAGAGAATTTACATCGCGTTCATCGATCCGACTTGCGGGCAATGAGTTCGGTGCTACAGGCTTTTGCCGCCGCGCGACTCAAATGGCTGTTTTGGCTGATCAGTTCCTGCTGTGTCGGCTGATCAATTAGCCGTGCCCAGTAGGCGGTTGACATGGAATTAACACGGCGACCATGAATTGTTAACTCGGGCGATTTCAGAAACCTATCCTTATTGGTAGCCTCGCCCTCCGATGCTGGAAGACATTGCGTTCGGTGGAAATCCGGGGCACTGGCCGATGCCGCTCGCGATGACTCCACACGACCTGTGGCTGCGCGCGGTCGCCGCGGGCGGACAGGGCCGCTACGCGAGCGCGTTCACCGACCTGGACACGCTGTGCCGGTTGGCGGGGTGCGGCCCCTACGCGTCGTTGGCTCTCAGCACACGGGCGTCGTTCCTGCGGCAACTCGGCTGGCATGACCGAGCCCGCTCCTTGGACGGGCAGGCGCTGGCCCGCGCCGACGG
>NZ_JBAUJR010000397.1:0-2638 GCF_049683935.1 Mycobacterium sp.
CGGTGGCCCTGTCGAACTCGCCGCGCAACGTCGCGACCTCGTCGGCAGCGGCCCGGGCCCGCACCAGGCGCTCTGCGGCACAGGCGCTTTCGCCGGACAGCACGGCCAACTCAGCCGTCAGGTTCGCGTGCCGGCGCACTGCGTCGTCGACCTCGGCGATCGACGCGGCACACCTGGCGACGTCCTCGTCGGCAGCCCGCAACCTGTTGGCTGCAGCGGCCCATTCTCCGGTGGGACGTCCCGTGGCCGTGAAGTAGCGGCGGAACTCCCCGTCGATCCGGTCGATCAGCAGGGTGTCCACGTCGCCGCGATTCGCCGCTGCGGAGTCAGGGTCGTCCACCTCGCCGGCGACCACGTCGAGCGCGCGGGAGAGCGCGTTGCACCCGGAGAGATCCGCTGCCGAGGTCGGCGCCGACTGCAGCACCCGTTGCGCCTGCCACAGGTCAAGATCGACGGTCTCGGCGAGCATCGCGCGCACCTTCTCGTGCGCTTCGTCCCCGGTGAGTTGCCCGCGCCGCGGCGCCAGCATCGTCAACTCCGTCTCGGCGCGCTTGTGGAAACGCTTGCGATACACGAATCGATAGGGACCGGTGGAGATCTCGGCGGTGACCTCGGCGCCGACATCGGCGTGGGTCGGCTTGACCTGCTTGACTTCCTTCTTGGTCGAGCGGTCCTTGGCCTCCAGCAGCAGATCGAGCGCCTCGAGCATCGACGTCTTGCCGATCTCGTTGGCGCCGCTGACGATGACGACGCCGTGATCCGGAAACTCGATGTCGCGGTGGGTGATTCCGCGGTAGTTCGTCAGGGTCAGCCGATGCAACTTCACGCCGCACCTCCCTCGGCGAGACGCAGCAGCAACGCCAGTGCGGCCCTCGCATCCTCGGCGTCCTCGCCGGTGGAGCGTGCGGTGGCCACCAGCTCGTCCACCGCGGCGACCGCAAAACCGCCGATGCCGAGGTCGTCGAACTCGCCGTCGGCGGGCATCACGGCGATGTCGGTCTGCTTGTCCCACGGCACGAGCGCGGCGAACAACCGCGCATACCGGTCCAGGCAGGCATCCAGCGCCGCCCGGTCGGTGACTGTCAGCGACCCGGTGAGACCCAACCGGATCACCGTGCGCTCCTTGTCGGGCATCAGGTCGAGATTGATGTCCAGGTCCGCGATGTCGCGACTGGTGTCCACGGCACGGCGCAGCGAGACGAACCGCCAGGCGCCGATGCGGCGGGCGTCGACCTCGACCGACCGCACCGGATCGGCCTCGTCGATGTCGACGACGAGCACCTGCCCCGGGTCGGGTTCGATGTCGTCGTAGTTCGTCACCTCGGGAGAGCCGGAGTACCAGATCCGGCCGGTGGCGCCGACGTTCATCCGGGAGTGCTTGTCCCCCAACGCCACATAGTGCACGGCACCTCGGGCGATGGCTGCCTCGAGCGCTGCGAGCCCGATCAACGACGCCCTGTCCTTGTCGGGAACCAGGATGTCGACCGCTCCGTGTCCGACGACGATGCGGGTGACCCCGTCGGCGGGCAGCGCGTCGAGCACCTCCGCGACCAGATCCGTGGTGGGCGCCTTCGAATACCACGGCGCGGCGACCAATTCGAGCCCCGGGCGCACCTCGTGGACTCCGGGACGGTCCAGCACGATCACGTTGTCGGGTCGCTCCGCGGTGAACAGCGCACTGGTGTACACCGACGCCGCGTCCAGCGGGTCGTGATTGCCGGGAAGCAGGTAGACGGGCACCTTGACACCGCGCATCGCCTCCAACGACTGGCTCACGTCGCGCGGCGCCAGCTGGTTGTGCTCGAACACATCTCCGGCCACCACGACGAATTCGGCGGCCACCTCGTCGGCGAGCGGGCCGAGCGCGGTGACCGCGGCCCGGCGGGCGGCCGAATAACGGGGCTGTGCCTCCTCGCTGAGGAAGTGACGGGTCATGCCGAGTTGCCAGTCGGCAGTGTGCAGAAACCGCATCTCAACCCCTCCTCTCCATCAGTTCGTCATCGGGCAACGCGAGTCTAGGACGGGCCGCCGACAAGTCCCGGGACGCTCACCGGCATGGCCTACCGTTATCCGGATGACGACGACCATTCGCACGCTGCTTCTGCTCCGACACGCCAAATCGGACTATCCGTCCGGCGTCGACGACCACGACCGCCCGCTGGCGGACCGGGGCATCCGGGAGGCCGCGGTGGCCGGCGATTGGATCCGGGCCTACCTGGGGGACAACGCCGAGGTGGACGCGATCCTGTGCTCGACGGCGACGCGCACCCGACAGACGCTGGAGCGGACCGGCATCACCGCGCCCGTGCAGTACGTGGACCGACTCTACGACTCGACGCCCGGGGTGGTCATCGACGAGATCAACGCGGTCCGGTCCCGGTTCGCCGGCGACATCGGCGATCACGGCGAACTGGCCACGCTGCTCGTCGTCGGACACGAACCGGTGATGTCGGGGCTGGCACTCAACCTGGCGAACGAGCAGACGGCCGACAGTACTGTCGCCCAGGAGATCTCGGCGAAGTTCCCCACCTCGTCGATCGCGGTGCTGCGTACAGCCGCGCCGTGGGATCAGCTCGCGCTCGGCAGCGCCGAACTCGTCGACTTCCACATCGCGCGCTGAGCGCGCAAGACGGCGGCG
>NZ_JBAUJR010000398.1:0-24377 GCF_049683935.1 Mycobacterium sp.
GCGCGACGCTGTGAGCCACCTGAACGCCGACGTGCGGTGAGGATCGCCGAGCGGTGATCGGGGTCGGTGTAGTCGAGGTGGTCGCGACACGCCCGAAGCGCGGTGACCAGCGAAAATTTCTCCCGAAGCGGGGCCGCGGAACAGGATGCGCCGCCTCCGGATGACCCCTGCGAGGCGTTGACGTCGCTGAAACCCCGGCAATACCTACGTTACGCAGGCGATTTAGTCGTACCACCGGTTGTCCGGGTGGTGCGATCGCTGGTGGCGCATCCGCCGCAAAGCCTCTCGGAGCGCGCTACACGCTGGGCTTTTGACCCGGTAACCGGGGGGTGGGGTTAGCTTTCGTCAGCCCGCGTGGGTACGGTCGTGCACGCTGGCTGGTTCTCGGACCAGCCGAGACAAAACAGATGATGGTGAGAGACGGAGGAAACCCGTGGCCCTTCCCCAGTTGACCGACGAACAGCGCGCGGCAGCGTTGGAGAAGGCTGCTGCCGCTCGTCGAGCGCGTGCTGAACTCAAGGACCGGCTCAAGCGCGGCGGCACCAACCTCAAGCAGGTTCTCAAGGATGCCGAGACCGATGAGGTCTTGGGCAAGATGAAGGTCTCCGCACTGCTGGAAGCCCTGCCCAAGGTCGGCAAGGTCAAAGCGCAGGAGATCATGACAGAGCTCGAGATCGCCCCGACGCGCCGTCTGCGCGGCCTGGGAGATCGTCAGCGCAAGGCTCTGCTGGAGAAGTTCGACTTCACCAGCGACTAGGTAACCCGTGAACGCCGGCCGAGGGGTCGGACGGTTATGACTCGTGTCGTCGTACTGTCCGGCCCCTCCGCCGTCGGGAAGTCCACTGTCGTGCGCTGTCTGCGCGAACGGCTTCCCGACCTCTACTTCAGCGTGTCGGTGACCACACGCGCCCCCCGCCCCGGCGAGGTCGACGGCGTCGACTACACCTTCGTGACCAAGGAACGTTTCCAGCAGCTCGTCGACGGCGGTGAGCTGCTCGAATGGGCGGAGATCCACGGCGGTCTGCATCGCTCCGGGACGCCCGCCGCGCCGGTGCGAGCGGCTGCAGCAGCCGGCCGGCCGGTACTGATCGAGGTGGATCTGGCCGGCGCGCGTGCCGTCAAGCTGGCGATGCCGGAGGCCCTGACGGTGTTCCTGGCGCCCCCCAGCTGGGAGGCGTTGGAGAGCCGACTGGCCGGCCGCGGTACCGAGTCCGCCGACGTGATGGCCCGCAGATTGCAGACCGCCAGAGCCGAGCTGGCCGCTCAGGGCGACTTCGACGAGGTTGTCGTCAACAGTCAATTGGAGTATGCGTGCGCAGAATTGGTATCCTTGCTGGTGGCCCACCCGCCGGTGCCGCGTGATCAGCATTGATCGCCGTTCCGCACTCATCAGATATGCATCAATAACCGCCAGGAGATCTTTTACGTGAGCACCCCGCACGCCGACACGCGGCTGGCACCCGTGGACATCGATCCGTCTGCCGCCAGCGCCTACGACACGCCGCTGGGCATCACCAATCCGCCCATCGACGAGCTGTTGGACCGTGCGTCGAGCAAGTACGCGCTGGTGATCTACGCCGCCAAGCGCGCGCGTCAGATCAACGACTACTACAACCAGCTCGGTGACGGGATCCTGGAGTACGTCGGCCCGCTGGTCGAGCCCGGACTGCAGGAGAAGCCGCTGTCGATCGCGATGCGCGAGATCCACGGCGACCTGCTCGAGCACACCGAGGGTGGCGAGTAGCGACCGGCTCCGCCTGGCGATGAGATTCTCGGGCGAGGACCTATGACCGAACGCAAGCGGATCATCGTCGGCGTCGCCGGCGGCATTGCCGCGTACAAGGCGGCCACCGTCGTTCGGCAGCTCACCGAGGCCGGGCACTCCGTTCGTGTTGTGCCCACCGAGTCCGCATTGCGGTTCATCGGTGCAGCCACCTTCGAGGCGTTGTCCGGAAACCCGGTGCGCGCCGGAGTTTTCGAGGACGTCCACGAGGTCCCGCACGTCCGGATAGGCCAGTCCGCCGACCTCGTCGTCGTCGCTCCGGCCACCGCGGACCTACTGGCCCGCGCCGTCGCCGGGCGCGCCGATGATCTGCTCACCGCGACCCTGCTGACGGCACGGTGTCCGGTGCTGTTCGCCCCGGCCATGCACACCGAGATGTGGCTTCATCCGGCGACCGTCGACAACGTCGCCACGCTGCGCCGTCGCGGTTCGATCGTGATGGAGCCCGCTTCGGGCCGGTTGACGGGCGCCGACACCGGCGCAGGCCGACTCCCTGAAGCCGAAGAGATCAGCACGCTGGCTCATCTGCTCCTCGACCGCGGCGACGCGCTGCCCTACGACCTGGCGGGGGTCAAGGTTCTGGTCACCGCCGGCGGCACCCGCGAACCGATCGATCCGGTGCGATTCATCGGCAACCGCAGCTCGGGAAAGCAGGGTTTTGCCATGGCGCGGGTGATGGCCCAGCGCGGCGCCGAGGTGACACTGATCGCCGGCAACACCGCCGGTCTCATCGATCCTGCCGGCGTCGACGTTGTCCATGTGGGTTCGGCCGCCCAGTTGCGTGATGCCGTCTCCAAACACGCCCCCGACGTGAACGTCCTGGTCATGGCCGCCGCTGTCGCGGACTTCCGGCCAGCGCACCTGGCGACCAACAAGATCAAGAAGGGTCCGGACGCCGCAGGCGACCCCACCATCGAACTGGTCCGCAACGACGACGTCCTCGCCGGAGCGGTCCGCGCGCGCACCGACGGGCAGCTGCCGAACATGAAAGCCATCGTGGGCTTCGCAGCGGAGACGGGCGACGCGAACGGCGACGTGTTGTTCCATGCCCGCGCCAAGCTGAAGCGCAAAGGATGCGATCTACTCGTCGTCAACGCAGTCGGCGACAACCGCGCGTTCGAGGTCGATCACAACGACGGCTGGCTGCTGTCGTCCGACGGAACCGAGGCGGCGATGGAGCACGGTTCGAAGACACTGATCGCCAGCCGTATTGTGGACGCGATCGCGGCTTTCCTGCGCACCAGTGACGGGTAGGCCGCGCCTATCGGCAGCCTGCGGGTAAGGGTTGCGCGCCGCGGAGGCACCCGCTTGGGTGCAAGGGGCGCACGCGGTGGAGCTGCAAGGGGCGGGACCATCGCGCGATGTATTAAGTTGACCGACTGATCATCTCAAGTCCGGCTTGAGTGGAAGGGATCGACCGTGAGTGAAGCTCGGCTGTTTACCAGTGAGTCGGTGACCGAGGGGCACCCTGACAAGATCTGCGACGCCATCAGCGACTCGGTGCTCGACGCCTTGCTCGCCGATGATCCCAAATCACGCGTCGCGGTGGAGACCCTGGTGACGACGGGTCAGGTGCACGTCGTCGGTGAGGTGACGACCACCGCCAAGAGCGCGTTCGCCGACATCACCAAGACCGTCCGGGAGCGCATCCTCGACATCGGCTACGACCATTCCGACAAGGGCTTCGACGGTCTCACCTGCGGGGTGAACATCGGCATCGGCGCGCAGTCACCCGACATCGCGCAGGGCGTCGACACCGCGCACGAGACCCGTGTGGAAGGTGCCGCCGACCCGCTGGACTCCCAGGGCGCCGGCGACCAGGGCCTGATGTTCGGCTACGCGATCGCCGACACCCCGGAACTGATGCCGCTGCCGATCGCCTTGGCGCACCGGCTGTCGCGCAAGCTGAGCGAGGTCCGCAAGAACGGCACGCTCGGGTATCTGCGGCCGGACGGCAAGACGCAGGTCACCGTGCAGTACGACGGCACCACGCCGGTGCGGCTCGATACCGTCGTGCTCTCCACCCAGCACGCCGAGGGCATCGATCTCGACGCTCAACTGGCGCCCGACATCAAGCAGCACGTCATCGACACGGTGCTTGCCGAACTGGGCCACCCGACGTTGGACACGTCCTCGCCGCGGCTGCTCGTCAACCCGACCGGCAAGTTCGTCCTCGGCGGCCCGATGGGTGATGCCGGCCTGACCGGCCGCAAGATCATCGTCGACACCTACGGCGGATGGGCCCGCCACGGCGGCGGCGCCTTCTCCGGCAAGGATCCGTCCAAGGTCGACCGCTCGGCGGCGTACGCGATGCGCTGGGTGGCCAAGAACGTCGTCGCGGCCGGCCTCGCGGAGCGTGTCGAGGTGCAGATCGCCTACGCGATCGGCAAGGCGGCCCCGGTCGGCTTGTTCGTCGAGACCTTCGGCTCGGAGACCGTGGACCCGCTCAAGATCGAGAAGGCCATCGGTGAGGTGTTCGACCTGCGGCCCGGCGCGATCGTCCGCGACCTCGACCTGCTGCGTCCGATCTACGCACCGACAGCGGCCTACGGTCACTTCGGACGCACCGACATCGAGCTGCCGTGGGAGCAGTTGAACAAGGTCGACGACCTCAAGAGCGCCGTCTAGGCGGAGCTTTCAGGGAGCGCCCTTCGGGGCGTCGGTACCCTGCTGGGCAATGGCGCGAGATCGATCACAGGGTAGTGCCCGCTTGAGCCGCGGGCTGCAGAATGCTCTCCGGGGGCGGCGCGATCCCGCGCCGCTCGCCGGCCAGCGCAGCCGCTCCCAGAATGCTCTGGGTGACCTGCACACCCGCAAGGTCCTCGACCTGACCATCCGGCTCGCCGAAGTGATGTTGTCGTCCGGTTCGGGTACCGCTGACGTCGTCGCCACCGCACAGGACGTGGCGCGGGCCTACCGGCTCACCGATGTTGTCGTCGACGTCTTCGTCACCACCGTCTTCGTGTCGGCCCCGCCGACCGCGGACAGCCCACCGGTCACCATCGTGCGGTCTGTGCAGGCCCGGTCGACCGACTACACCCGGGTGGCCGAACTCGACCGGCTGGTGGGGCGGATCACCTCCGGTGGCGTCACCGTGGACGAGGCCCACGAAGCGATGGATGAGGTGACCGAGCGGCCACACCCGTATCCCCGCTGGGTGGCCACCGCCGGGTGGGCGGGCTTCGCGCTGGGCATCGCGATGCTGTTCGGCGGCAACTGGCTCACCTGTGTGCTGGCTGCCGTCACCGCGGCGATGATCGACCGGGCGGGTCGGGTGCTCAACCGGATCCGGACCCCGTTCTTCTTCCAGCACGTGGTCGGCGCGATGATCGCGACCCTGGTGGCGGTCGCGGCCTACTATTTCGCCGGGCAGGGGCCGACCGCGCTGGTGGCCACCGGGATCGTGATGCTGCTGGCCGGCATGACACTGGTCGGCGCCATGCAGGACGCCGTGACCGGATACATGCTGACCGCCGTCACCCGGCTGGGCGAGGCGGTGTTCCTGACCGCCGGAATCGTCGTCGGAATTCTGGCCGGCTTGCAGGTCGCGGAACTTCTCGGTGTCACGATCGAACTGCACGTCGATGCGACCGAGACGTTCATCACGCCGAATCAGCCCCTTCCCATTGCGCTCGCGGTGATCGGCGCGGCGCTGGCGGGAGCGTCTCTGACCGTGGCGAGCTACGCACCGCTGAGATCGGTCGTGATCGCCGGGATCGCCGCAGGCGTGGCCGAGTCGGTGCTTCTCGCTCTGAGCCAGGCGGGTTTCGGGCAGGTGGTCGCCAGCGGGATCGCCGCGGTGGGAGTCGGGATCCTGGCGACGTTGATCTCGATCCGGCGGCAAGCGCCGGCGCTGGTGACAGCGACGGCGGGCATCATGCCGATGCTGCCCGGTCTGGCGGTGTTCCGGGCGGTGTTCTACCTGGCCTCCGACGAGGACATCGGCGACGGCCTGAGGCAGCTTGTCGCCGCGGCTGCGGTGGCACTTGCTCTCGGCAGCGGAGTGGTCCTCGGAGAGTTCATCGGTTCGCCGCTGCGCTACCGCGCCGGACGGATCGGCGAGTTCCTGCGCGTCGAGGGGCCCCCAGGCCTGCGCCGGGCAGTGGGCGCGGTGGTGCACCTGGAGTACACCGAGTCCGATTCGCCGAAGCGCTCCGGCGCGCTGCGCTCACAGAGCGTCGCGCTGGAACCGGCGGTCGGTGAGGATCGCAACTCCGAGACCGCCGACGATCCACCGGCGGCAGACAGCCCGAACGGTCAGGACACGAACTCGTAGTCGTCGATCGGGAAGCGGCGGCTGCGCCAGTACGCCTCGAGCGTGGTGGCGGGCCGCAACGGCACGTCGCCGTGCTGGTCGAAGTAGTAGCTGTTGGCCGACTGGCAGCTGTCCTGCCAGAAGATCTGGCGGTGCCGCTTGCTCATCATCTCGGCGAAGTAGCGATCGTTGGCTTCGCTGCGCACCTCGACCCGGGTGGCGCGGCGGCGATGGGCGGTCTGCAGGCATCGCACGATGTGGCGGGTCTGCGCCTCGATCAGCGCGAAGTACGACGAACCGACGTAGCCGTAGGGGCCGAACACCGTGAAGAAATTCGGGAATCCGGGCACACTCACGCCCTCGTAGGCCTGCAGCCTGTTCTCGTTCCAGAACTGGGCCAGAGAGCGTCCCTGCGGTCCGGTTACGGGGAACGTGGGGACGTTGTCGGTGTCCAACACCTTGAAACCGGTGGCCAGGATCAGGACATCGACCTCGTGCAGGCCACCGTCGGCGGTCGCGACGCCGGACCCGGTGATCTTGTCGATGGGTTCGGTCACCAAGTCGACGTTGGCGCGGTTGAACGTCGACAGGTAGGTGTTGTGAAAGCCCGGCCGCTTGCAGCCGACCGCGTAGCGCGGCGTCAAGTTGTCCCTCACCGCCGGGTCGTCGACCTGTCTGCGCAGGTACGCCCGGCCCACGGCGCCCATCCGTTTGGCGAACGGGTTGACGGTGAAGTACTGGGCTGCCAACGGAAAGGTGAACTCGACGTAAGCCTGGCTGATCAGGCGCTGCAGAGTTCGGGCTATCGGTAGTCGCATCATCTGCCGTGCTGCGCCCGCCAGTGGGACGTCGAACTTCGGGAAACACCAGATCGGGGTCCGCTGAAAGACGGTGAGGCGCTCCACGATCGGCGCGATCTCGGGAATCACCTGCACCGCGGACGCACCCGTCCCGACGACGGCGACGCGCTTTCCGGTGAGATCCTGGTCGTGGTCCCAGCGTGCGGTGTGAATGGTCGTTCCGGCGAACGAGTCGACACCGGGGATGTCGGGCAGGTTCGGCACAGTCAGCACCCCGCTGGCATTGATCAGGAATCGTGCCGTGACGGTCTCGTTCCCGGCTTCCGATTCCAGCAGCAACCGCCAGAACCCTTGTGAATCATCAAAATCGGCGCCGAGCACCGTGGTGTCGAATCTGATTCGGCGCCGTAGGCCGTACTTGTCGACACAGTGCGCGGCGTAGGACTGCAGTTCGTCGCCGTGCGCGTAGGTCCGCGACCACTGTGTGCTCTGCTCGAAGGAGAACTGATAGGAGAACGACGGGATGTCGACTGCGATGCCGGGGTAGGTGTTCCAGTACCAGGTGCCGCCGGGGCCGCTGCCGGCCTCGACGACGAGATAGTCCCCCAGGCCCGATCGGTCGAGTTGTATCGCCGTCCCGATTCCGGAGAAACCGGCTCCGACGATCACGGTCTGGTAATCGGGCGCAATACGGTCCGGTGCTGTCATTCGACCTCCCCAGGCAGTGTCCCCCGACGACCCTAGCGCCAAGTCACGCCAGCGCGGCGCGCATTGCACTCAGCCCGCGTTCGGTGGCCTCGGTCGCCGCGGGCACCACGCCGGCGTAGGCGACGTACCCGTGGACGAGCGTCTCGGCGTGGTGCAGTTCGACGGGTACTCCGGCAGCGGAAAGGAGTTCGGCGTAGCGGATGCCGTCGTCGCGCAGCGGATCGTGACCGGCGACCGCGATGTAGGCCGCGGGGAGATCCGACAGATCGCCCCGCGCGGGCACCATGGTGGCGGGTGGCGCCGACATGTCGGTATCACCCACATACCAGCGGCTGAAGCCTTTGCACGCGGCGAGGGTCAGGATCGGAGCGTCGGCGTTCTGGGTGAAGGAGGGCAGGGACGTGTCGAACGTCGTCGAGGGATACCAGAGCAGCTGAAACCGCACGGCGATTCCGGCGTCGCGTGCCAACTGCGCGACCACGGCGGCGAGGTTCCCGCCAGCGGAGTCACCCGCCACTGCCAGGCGGTCCGGGTCGCCGCCGATCTGGTCGGCGTGGCGGGCCACCCATTGGGTGGCGGCCCACACGTCGTCGACCGCGGCGGGGAACGGGTGCTCCGGTGCCAGTCGGTAGTCGATCGACACGACCACGGCCTCGGCGCCGACCGCGTGCATCCGGGCGATTCCGTCGTAGGTGTCCAGATCGCCGACCGACCAGCCGCCGCCGTGTATGAAGACCACCACCGGCAGTACGGATTCCTGCGTCGGCGGGTGGTAAACCCGCAGGGGGATCGGCCCGCCCGGACCGTCGAACCTGCGGTCGGCCACCGTCACGTCGGGGTGTACCGATTGGCGGGGCAGGTCACCGAACCGCCGGCGCGCCTCCTGCGGACCGCCGTCGGTGGTCAGCTGGAACGGAACAACCTCGAGCACCTTCTGCAGGATGTCATCCAGGGGCATGGCACACACCGTACGCACCACCGCCTACGCGGTTGCCGTCGGCGGAGGTAGGCCCCCACGCCCGCGGTGATTCCCGGACAATGGAGGCCACTGCCACCATCTCGCTCGATCGCGGAAAGGACCAGCGTTGAGGCTACTGCGACGCCATCCCGAGCCGGCCGCCGGTCGGGCCTCCCGGCGACCGATTTCCCTTGCCCCGCTGACGGTTCTGGAGCTCAGTCCACCGGAGCTCGTCGCCTGCGCCGCTGAAGCCGGCTACGACGGTGTCGGGCTGCGGCTCATTCGCGCTACCGACCAGGAGCCACTCCGCCCGACCATCGGCCGGACGCCGATGATCCGCGAAACCCGGCGGCGCCTCGACGACAGCGGCCTGTTCGTTCTCGACATCGAGGTCCTGCGGCTCCGCCCCGACACGGCGGTGAGAGACGACTTCGGCTCCTTTCTGGAGACCGGGGAGTATCTCGGTGCGACGCAGGTGCTGGTGACCGGGAACGATCCCGATCACTCCAGGTTGGCCGACAATCTCGCCGAACTCAGTGCTTTCGCAGCAGATTTCGGCTTGATCCCGAATCTCGAACCCATGCCGTGGACCGATGTCGGCGACCTCGCCGACGCCGCGTCGATCGTACGGCAATGCACCGGACGCGAGGTCGGCATCCTCGTCGACGCCATCCACTACGACCGGGCATTGGCCACCACTGCAGATCTCGCGGCGCTGCCGACGGAATGGATCAGGTACGTGCAGATCTGCGACGGACTCCTCCCGCGGCCGACGTCGATCGACGAACTTCGATTCCAGGGCCGCAACGCGCGGTTGTTCCCGGGCGAGGGAGGTATCGACATCGTCGCCATGTTGCAGGCGTTGCCACCGGTGCCGGTCAGCATCGAGGCGCCGATCCAGTGGCGGGCACCGGCGGGAGTGCGGGCCCGGGCGGCGTTGCGGGCAGCCCGCCGGGTCATCGGCATCGCCGACTCGGGTCCATTACCGTTGTCGGCGTGACCCGGACCGGACAAGCCGCTGTTCCTCCGTTGTGATCGACGGATCGTCGCGGCCTGCGGCTGAGATACCCAAACCCGAGCGCGCGCCGCGGCGCATGATCCTGCGTATCCTCGGCCTGGTCGCGACGATCTTCGCCGCGATCGGGGTTGGCGTGCACTTTCTCGGCCCGGTCAGCACGGTGGTGACCCTGTTGGCGTCGTTCAGCCCGCTGTTCGTCGTGCTCGCAGTGGTCGCGGCCGCGGTGTCGGCGGTGGCCCGGTTCTGGCCGGCGGCCCTCGCGGCGCTGATCGTGGTGGTTGTCGGGGTGGCCGCTCAGCTGCCCCTCTTTCTCGGGAGTCCACCCGCCGCAGCCGACGATGTGCCGAAAATCAAGCTGCTACAGGCGAATATCCGGCTGGGGGAAGCGGACCCGCAGGCATTGGTCAGCCGGGTCCGCAGCGACCGGGTCGACGTGCTGACCGTCGCCGAGCTGACCGCAGAAGCCGTCGACGGGCTGGCCGCGGCGGGTCTGGACCGCGCTCTGCCGTTCTCCTATCTGCGACCGCGGGAAGGCGGCGGGGGAGAGGGCATCTACGCTCGGTACCCCCTCCGCGACACCGAACTCCTCCCTGGCCTGCAGCACAACAACCTCCGGGCGACCGTGGTCGTGCAGGGTGCCACCCCGTTCGCGGTCTACGCCCTGCATCCGTTGCCCCCATACCCGGAGCCGGCGTGGCGCTGGGCACTCGAACTCGATCGGATCGCGGCCATCCTGGAGGCGGATCGACGTCCGCTGATCGTCGGCGCTGATTTCAACTCGACGTACGACCACGAGCGGTACCGCAATCTCCTCGACGCCGGCGGCAGAGACGGGCTGAACCTCATCGACTCCGCCGACTACCTGGGTGCGGGCATCGTCGCCACCTATCCGGCGGACAAGTGGTATCCGGCAGTGTTGGCGATCGACAGGATCTTGACGCGCGGTGGCACCCCGTTGTCTTTCGGACGGGTCGACCTGCCCGGGTCTGATCATCACGCCGTGATGGGCGAAGTGCTGCTGGCGGCAGTGGATCAGCGCCGAGACCGCGCCGCGGCGATCATGTCGACGATGCGTGCGACGTGAGGTTCGCGGACCACGGAATCGTGATCGCAGTTGACCCGTTGTGTGGTGAGCTCGCCGGTGAGCACCTGCGGCCACACCCGTTCATCGTCGAGATTGAAACTGCTGAGCACCAACAGGGTTCGCCCGTCGTAACACTGTGGTCGGTGTAGGCGGCCGACCCGCACCCCGACTTCCCGGAGGGCCTCGACCTTCTGTTGGGGCGTGCCGTCGGTGATTCCGGCCAGCGGCAACCACAGTCGATGTCGCCACAGTACGAAGGGGTCGGCCGGGGACTCTTCGAGCAGGGTCGACGCCACTCCCGGCAGCGTCCGTCGAGCCGCGCGCACGGCACGCGGTGGCAGGAATGGATCGAGCATCGTGACCAACTCGACCCGGTGGCCGAGTGCTTGAAGTCGATTCGCGACATCGATCGCGATGAATGCCCCCAGGGAATGGCCGACCAACGTGTAGGGACCCTGCGGCTGCAGCGAGAGCAGGTCCTCGAGGTGACGGCGCGCCGCGCGGCCGATCGTCCAGTCCGGGAACGCCCGGTTCTCCAGGCCCTGGGCCTGAAAGGCCACCACCGCGGTGTCCGCGTCGAGGCGGTCGGCGAACGGAACGAAAGACAGGGCAGATGCCCCGGCCCCGGCGAAGCAGAAGACGGTATCCCTCGTGGCCTCGGACGGCGGCCGCAGAAGCACCGTCGTGGGTGTGATCCGCCCGTTGCGTGCCGTCGACGACCCCGCGCGGCGGGCTCCGATGATCTCCGCGAACTGCGCCACCGTCGGCGCGCCTGCGAGGTCCGACGGCGCCAACTGCACGCCGAGCTCGTCGCCGACCACCCTGATCATCTGCTGGACATTCAGCGAATCCCCGCCCAGGGCATAGAAGTTCTCGTTGCGTCCCACCATGTCGAGCCGCAGCACCTCGGCCCAGGCGGCGGCGACGCCGGCCTCCAACCCTGCGTGTGGGGGGTCGATCGGTCCGCGGACCGGTGCGGGCAACTCCCCGCGGTCGACCTTCCCGCGTTCGTTGCGGGGCAGGGATTCCAGCATCACGACGTGCGTGGGAACCATCCACGCAGGCAGCCGCGTGTGTAGTTGAGCGCGGACGTCGGCGACGGCCGGGCTTCGGGTTCCCAATGCGGGTGCGACGTAGGCCGTCAGCACGGGTGCCTCGGCCATTCCGGCCACCACGAGGGCTTCGCGGATCCCGGGGCAGTCGAGCAGGGCGGCCTCGACCTCGGCCGGCTCCACCAGGTATCCGCGGATCTTCACCGCGGCGTCCATCCGGCCGAGCACCACCAGTTCGCCGTCGTCGGTGAGGCGGGCGCGGTCGTTGGTGACAAAAGTCCTGCTGCCGTCCGGGTTCTCGATGAAGGCCGTGGTCGCACTCTCCGGCTTGAGGTAGCCCGCGGCGAGGTACGGCGACGTGACCGTCAGCCGGCCCTGATCATCGATGGCGAGTCGCTTGTGCGGGGCGGCAATGCCGGCGGGGATGACGCCTGAAGGTATCTCGTCGGTGGGCCAGATGTCGTAGTGGGCGATTCCGAGGGTCTCCGACGATCCGGCCCAGTTGGTGAGCACTGCGTTCGGAGCCATCGTGCGGGCACTGCGGAAGACGTTGTTGTACACCGGTTCCCCGGTGGTGACGATCCGCTGGATCCGATCGAGGGTGCGAGCGCCCGCGGCCTCGCACAGCGACTGGAGGAACGAGGGAGTGCACATCACGATGTCGGCGTCGGCGAGGCGCCGGATCGCCGCGTCGGGTGTGCAGTTGCGCGGATCGATCGTGATCACCTCGGCGCCCGACAGCAGGGACCCGACAAGAACGTTGAGTCCGGCGGCGAAGCTCACCGGCATGCAGAGGGCCACCCGACTGCTCTCGACGATACCGAATCTGTCACGGTGCAGTACCCAGTCGCTGAGCCATGTTCCGTTGGTGTGCAACACCGCTTTGGGTTCACCCGACGAGCCCGAAGTGAATTGGATACTGGTCACTGATTGCACGCCGAGCGGGGTCGGTACGGTCGATCCGGTCGGCGTGCGCAGCGGCCGATCGGCCGGCCACACCGAATGGTGTTCTCCCAGTTTTGCTGCCAGTGAGCTGTTCGCATCACCGACGACGACGGTGTCGGTTCGGTATCCCTGCTCCCGGAGTGCGGCGAAGACGTGCATCATCCGGTCGTGAGGCAGCGCAGGGTCCAGGGGGACCAGCGGGGACCCGGCCGCGAAGCTGCCGAGGATCACTGCGGCGGTGTGCGGGTCGAGGTCTCCGACAAGGGCCAGCGCGGCCTCGGGTTCGCCGCGGTCACGCAGCGCTGTGGTCCAGCCCGCGGCAGCTTGTCTCAGCGCGCCGTAGGTCACCACAGTGTCGTCGGTGCGCAGCGCGACACGTGCGGTTTTGAGGGCGGAGATCTCGTCGAAGCGCTGGCTGACGGACGCGTGCTCGATGTTGTCGACCCGGGACAGATCCGGCCGTGCCGCACGCACCACAGGGCTGTCGAGGGTCTGTCCGCTGGGCGTGGCCGCGACCTTCCGCAGCAGAACGATGGTGGGGACGAGAACGACCAGGGTGATCAGCAGTTCAGCCGCCAGGTAGGTGTAGCCCACGGCGTTGATGCCCCAGTGCGGGATGGTCAGGACGACTCCGCCGACCACCAGAAATCCGAGCAGGATCTGTGAGGTGACGGCCAGTCGGAGCCTGCGCTGCAGACGCGCCAGCGCGGTGTAGATGGTTGTCAGCGCCACGGCCGGAAGGACGAGGGCCATGATCCGGATCAGCGTCGTGCCGTTCTCGGCGTACTGCGGTCCCAGTATCCCGAGGATGAACGGGGCGGCAACAACCAACGTGACAGATCCGGCCAGTGCCGCGCCGCCGCACAGCAGTACGAATCGCACTGTGCAGGAGCGCACGTCGGCGCCCGGAGTGGACGCAGTGGCGATGAACGGCGCGGCGGTGGCCACGATCAACGCGCCGAGAGTGTTGACCACCAACCAGCACATCGAGAAGTAGGCGTTCATCTCGGTCCCGAGCTGGGCCACCACGATCAACGGGACCAGCAGGGGCACGATCACGTTGATCGCGTTGATCGCGTAAGAGCTCGCGAAGAAATGGAACAGTTCGCGTTGCGGGGGCAGAGTGTGGGCGCCGGTGCGGCCACTGGTCTCGCGACGGATGACGAACCCCGCGATGATCGCGGTGATGACCGCTGCGGGCAGTACCCATGACCATACGATCGCGGCACCGGTGGCGACCGGTATGAGTGCGGCGACCGCGATCAGCTTGGCGGTGGATTGGGAGATGTTCTTCACCGCGATCGTGCGGGCGCGGCCTAGTCCGATCAGGATCTGATCCTGGAGTGTGTAGATGGCAAGCACCGCAACAAAAGCCGGGAACAGCATCGCCTCGACCAGGTGCGGGAACAGGGCGCGCGGACCGACGAGGGCAAAAACCGCTCCGAACAGAATCGCGGCGAGGATCACGAGACCGGTTCCGGTACGCACCAGGCGCTGGGTGCGCGCTCCCGCCAGCGGCAAAAAGCGTTCGTAGAGGCTGCCGAGACTGAAGTTGGCCAGGATCGCAATGAGCGTTGCGGAGGAGATGATGGCCGACGCCCGGCCCACCTCGGCGGTGTCGTAACCCCGGGCTGCCACCGTCCAGAACACGAACCCGAGGATGCCGGTGGCGGCACTGGAGGTCATCACCGCGGCGATGTCGATGCTGAGTCCACCGGCCTGCGGCTGGCGTGTCGGCGCCGGGCGGGCATCCGGCAGTTGCGCGGCGGCCCACGCGGCGTCGGTACTGCCTGTCGTCGGCATGGATCAAGTTCCTAGGGAGGGCTGATGGCGCGTCCGTCGTTACCGGCGCGCGCTCGCGGGAGGTCGTGGTGACCGCTGCGATGAGGATACTGATGATGATGAAATTTGGTTAGGCTACCCAAAGATGTGACTATGGTCATAGGGTGCGGGGGTAGTCGCCACACCACGGTGAATTTTCGATAAAGTCCCGCCTAGTTAAGGCCAGGTCTGCGGCAGCTGACCCCGGCCCGTCACGTGTTCCGTCGCTATGGGCACTGGAAAATGAATTTAGACAAGGAGTTTCGTGTCTTGACCGACATTGCCCGTGAATCCGATGTGCAGCTCGAATCAAATATCAGCAACTTCCTGCACGACATCGACGACCCGGTTCGACATACCTCGGCGGGACCGGACGCGGTGAAGTCGGCCGCAGCGGGTCCACACAGCGAACACGCTGGCCGACCCACGGTCAGCGTCGTTCTGCCCACCCGCAACGAGGCCCGCAATCTGCCCTACGTCGCACAGCGGATGCCGCCGGTCGACGAGGTCATCGTCATCGACGGTGGGTCACACGACGGCACTGCCGATGTCGCCCGTCGGCTGTGGCCCAACGCCACCGTCATCGAGCAGACCCGCAACGGCAAGGGCAATGCGTTGGCCTGCGGCTTCAGGGCGGCAACCGGCGACATCATCGTCATGATCGACGGTGACGGCTCCACCGATCCCGCGGAGATCCCGCTGTTCGTCGACGTGCTGGTCGGTGGCGCCGACCTCGCCAAGGGCAGTCGGTTCTCCCGCGGTGGGGGAAGCGATGACATCACCCACTTCCGGAGGGTGGGCAACAAAGGGCTGAACTGGCTGGTGAATCGCATCTTCCAAACCGAGTTCAGCGATTTGTGCTACGGCTACAACGCTTTCTGGCGCCGGAATCTGAGTTGTCTCGACCTGCCGGAGATCGACTGCGCCGAGCCTCAGTGGGGTGACGGCTTCGAGATCGAGACTGTGATCAACGTGCGTGCCGCCAGGAGCGGTTGGCTGATCCGCGAGGTGGCCAGCTTCGAAGGCAGGCGAATCTACGGCCGCAGTAATCTCAACGCGGTCACCGACGGCATGCGGGTGTTGCGCACGATCAGTCGCGAGCGGCGTGAGCACCGCGCGCTCCGAGCGGTCGCTGCGGCCGGTTGGTCGCCGTGAGGACCCACGCCACAGCGCTGAATGAGCCGGTCGCGGCGGCAGTGTCGCTGAGCGTGGTGATCTGCTGTTACACCGCGGAACGTCGACGGGGGCTCGACCGGGCCGTCGAGGCGGTGCTCGACCAACTGCGGCCGGCCGACGAGATGATTGTCGTCGTCGACGGGAACGAACTGCTGTACCGCGACCTGACATCGACCTGCGGACACCGAGTGTCCCTGGTGCAGAATGAATTCGCGCGGGGCCTGTCGGGTGCCCGCAACACCGGGCTGCGGGTGGCCTCCGGGGACGTCGTCGTGTTCCTCGACGATGACGCAGTACTGCGCCCGGCGGCGCTCGACGGCGTGAGGACCGCCTTCTGCGACACCACGGTCACCGCGCTCGGCGGCGCAGTTCACCCCGCATGGCACGCCGGGTCCGAGCCCGGATGGTTTCCCCCGGAGTTCGGGTGGGTCGTCGGATGCGATTACCGCGGTCTACCCCCGGACGGCTCGCCGATCCGGAATCCGATCGGAGCGGCCATGGCGGTGCGGCGTGCGGCGCTGACCGACATCGGCGGGTTCGCCGAGCAGCTCGGTCGGACCGGTGCCGTGCCCACCGGCTGCGAGGAGACGATGATGGGCATCGAACTCAGCCGGCGCGACGCGCAGGCGAAGATCATCCGCCAGACCGCTTTCGCCGTGTCCCATTCGGTGCCCCGCGACCGGACGACGTTGTCCTACTTCATTCGGCGCTGCTACCACGAAGGTCGTAGCAAGGCGATGTTGACCAGGCTCTGCGGCCAGCGCTCGTCGCTGCACAGCGAACGGACGTATACGACGAGAACGCTGCCCGCGGGTGTCTGGCATGCGCGCCGGAGGCCGGCCCGGGTGCTGGCAATGGGAGCAGGAGTGCTGGTGACCACCACCGGCTACCTCGTGGGCCTGGTTCAGACGGCGCAACAACGGGGAGGCGCATAGTGTCGGGGATCGTCCGGTTGCTCCGTGATGCCCGGATCACAGGGTGGGTGGCGCTGGTACCCGTGATCTACTTCGTCGCGGAATGGCTGGTGTCGGCGTCGTGGCGCGGCTACTACGGCTATCGCGAAGACCTGTTGGGCCCGTTGGGATCTGCGTTCTGCGGACCTGAGGGCAACTGGCCCTGCAGCGACCTGTACCACGTGATGAACGTCGCGTTGGTGCTGACAGGTCTGGCCGTTGCGTATGTCGCCGCGAGTTTCCTCGCGCAGCGGGTGACCGACCGCGGGCACGCCGTCCTGCTGCTGGCTGCGGGTCTCGCCCTGGCCACGACCGGGCTGATCACTCAGCAGGTCGACTACCCGTGGAACCTCACTGCCACAACCGTTTTCCTCACGCTGGGCGCGGTGAGCGTGCTCTTCATCGCGCTCGGAACGACGTCAGAACTGTCGGCTGAACGTCGGGGCGTCGCGGTGGTCGCCGGAATGATCAGTATGGTCGGGTACTTCGCCTACCTGGGCCAGCACGATCTCTTCGGAGCGGGCGGATCCCAGCGGATGGCCATCTACGGCATCCTCGCCGCGGTGATCGCTCTGGGCACCGCCGGGCTACGGACCCGTTCCACCACAACGGCGGTATCGCCGGAACTTCTCGAGGAATCACGGTGGACATCACTAGGTCTCGTCGCCTGCTGCGCCACGGCACCCTGCTGGCCTGCGTCATCGCCGTGTGCGGATGCACGGTTCCGACGTCGCTGAGCCGAGCCGAGCCGACGGGCGTGCGCGTCATCTTCGAAGACGAGTTCAACGGACCGGCCGGCGCGCTGCCGTCGTCGCAGTGGCGGTACGAGACCGGCGGCGGCGGCTGGGGCAACAACGAACTGCAGATCTACACCGACAGCCCGGCCAATGTCAGCCTCGACGGTGCGGGCCATCTGGCGATCACCGCCCGCGGGGACGCCCGGGATGTGATCACCTCCGCGCGGATCACGACGCAGGGGAGCATGGAGTTCACGTCGGGGCGTGCCGAAGCGCGGATCGCGTTGCCCGCGGGCACCGGCCTGCATCCGGCGTTCTGGCTGTTGGGCAGCAACATCGATCAGGTCGGATGGCCGGCTGCCGGCGAGATCGACGTGATCGAGACGCTCAACTACGCCACCGAGTACCACACCGGCATCCACGCGCCGCGGCAAGGATCGCCCCGCGGCCAGGAAGTCTCCACAGCGGGACCGGCGCCCTCTCCGCTGGCAGGCGAGTTCCACACCTACTGGGTGGAACGCACACCAGGCCGCATCGTCACCGGAATCGACGGGCTCACGCTGTTGACCGTCACCCCTGCGGATCTGGCGGCGGACAGCCGCTGGGTTTTTGACGCCCCGTTCTTCTTGCTGCTGAACCTCGCGGTGGGCGGCAACTGGCCGGGCCCTCCGGACGCCTCCACGCCGAATCCCTCGACGATGCTGGTGGATTGGGTGAGGGTGACGGCGCTGTGACCCTTTCTGCGGTTCTCGGCCCCGCCATGCCGTCACAGGCACAGCCGACGTGGCCGCAAGCCCGTTGGATCGGCATGCTCGACCTCGACGACTGGACCCCCGACCTCGACGGTGCGGTGGAGTTCGTCGCCGGCGATGCCGACGGTTATCAGAAGGCACGCGTACTGATGCGCCACCGGCTGCAACCCATAGCCTTCGTCGAGGCATCCATCGTCGACGGCCGGGTGCGAGTCCAGGTTCCTGCTGATTCGACGCCGGGTGAACCTGAACGACATTGCCGATTGCCGTCGGTGTCGGTGGTGGTGTGCACCAGAGATCGACCGGACCAGCTGGCTGACGCGCTGAAATCGATACGGGCACTGGACTACCCCGACTACGAAGTGGTCGTCGTCGACAACGCGGCGAGCAGCGACGCCACGGCCCGAGTGGTCGCAGAACTCGAGGACGACCGGGTACGCAGGGTGGCCGAGTCGATCCCCGGGTTGTCGACCGCCAGGAACACCGGTCTTCGCGCGGCTCGCCACGATCTGGTGGCATTCACCGACGACGACGTGTTCGTCGATCGCCAGTGGCTGCGCGGAATCGTCCGCGGTTTCGCGCGCACACCGCGGGTCTCGTGCGTGTCCGGTCTGGTGCCCAGTGGCGAACTGCGCACCCCGGCACAGAACTACTTCGATCAGCGGGTTTCGTGGGCCGGCTCGCTGCAGCCGCGGTTGTTCAGCATGGCTGCGCCGCCACCCGACCAACCGCTGTTCCCGTTCCAGGTCGGTCGCCTCGGAACGGGAGCGAACTTCGCGGTCAAACGGGACCGCATCGTCGAGCTCGGCGGCTTCGACGAAGCGCTCGGTGCGGGCACGGCCGCGCAGGGCGGCGAGGATCTCGATTTGTTCTTCCGGGTGCTGACCGCAGGCGACGAACTGGCCACCGAACCGTCGGCGATCGTGTGGCACCGCCATCGCAGTGACAACGAGGCGCTGCTCGCCCAAGCGCGTGGCTACGGTCTCGGCCTGGGGGCCTGGTTGACGAAGGTGACCCTGGACCGCTCGCACCGGCGGCTGGCGGCCAGGGTGATCCGGCGACAGTTCCGATCGTCGCTGCGCGCGGGAGTCGACTACGGCGCAATCATGGCTCCTCCCACTGACCTTCGCGACGAGGTGCCGACGTCGGTCGGCCGAACCGAGGTGCTGGCCGTGCTGGGCGGACCCAGGGCGCTGTGGCACGGAAGAAGAAAACTCACCCGCACCGGCTCGACGGCCCAGCGGCGATGACAGTCACGCTGCAACCGCCCGTCGGCGACACTGCGCCGACCATCGCGGTCGACGTTGCGCGGGCACGGTACCGGCTTCCGGTCGGGACAGTGCGCATGGCGGACCTCGCTGCGGTGGGCGCAGTGGCCGGCGTCGTCGCGTTGATGAACCTGCCCGCCGGGGTGCGCGCGATCAGCCTCGCGGCGTTCATCGCGATCGGTCCTGGCGCAGCGGTCCTGACGTGGGTGCGGATTCCGCGGCGGGCGCTGCTGTCCACGGTCCCGGTGCTGGGCGCGGCGATCATCACCCTGGTGGCGATCACCGCGATGTGGTCGTATCGCTGGAGTCCGCCTGACGTCCTCTGGGTGCAGGTGATGGCCGTGGCGGGCAGCAGTGCGTACTGGTATTACCGCACCGGCAGCTCGGTGCTCGACGGTGCCCGCCTGTGGCGGATGCGGACCATCAGCGGCGCAGCGGACAAATCCTTTGTCCGACGACATCTCTCGCTGTTTCTCAGTGGGTTGGCCGTCGCGTTGTGGGTGTTCGCCGTTCCCGGCCTGCCGGGGGTGGAAGCGAGCTACTACGGCCTGCTGTTCTCCGGGTCGGGCCCGCTGCTGGCCGTGTGCATCGTGCTGTGCAGCGCGGCGCTGTTGGTCGCTGTGCGCAATCGCCAGTTGTTACCCGCGGCCGGCGCGGTGGTTGCGGCCATCGTCGTGGCTCGGGTGACCACCGTGGCGGCGACCGAGGTCCCGCTCTACGACTGGACGTACAAGCACCTGGCGGTCGTCGACTACATCATGCTCAACGGGCGGATCACCCCGGACGGCACCGACATCTACGCCCAGTGGTCGGCGTTCTTCGTGACCTGGGCGTGGTTCTGCGACATCACCGGGATCGAGCCGATCACCGTCGCGCACTTCTTCGCCCCCGTCATGCACGTCCTCATCGCGCTCGCGGTGTACACCGCTGCCCGGGTCATCGGTCGGTCCAGGCGCACGGCGGTCACCGCGGCGTTCATCGCCGAGATCACCAACTGGGTGGCACAGGACTACTTCGCGCCGCAGGCGTGGGCTCTGGTGCTGTCGTTCGGGATGCTGGCGCTGCTGCTGGCATCTCCGCACAGTCCGGCATGCGGTGTGCTCAGCATCGTGGTGTTCGCCGCGACCGTCCCGACCCACCAACTGACACCGTTCTGGGCGGTGGCTGTGGCCTGCCTGCTGTGTCTGTTCAAGCGCGCCCGGCCGCGGTGGATCGCGTTGGCCATGGCGGCGATTGCCTGCGCCTACCTGTTGCTGAACCTCGAAGCCGTGCTGCCCTACGGCCTGTTGTCCGGCGGCACACCGATCAGCAATGCCACCAGCAACATCCTGACGTCCGGACTGCCCGCGAAGGACTTCACCTCTGCTGTGGTGCGGGGGTTGTCCGTCACCGTCGTGCTGACCGCGCTCGGCTGCGCGTTCTGGATGTGGCGGCGGAAGAAGCCGATGTTCGCGCTCGGCATCGTGGCGTTCAGCTCTTTCGGTTTGCTTCTCGGGCAGAGCTACGGCGGCGAGGCGATCTTCCGGGTGTACCTCTACTCACTGCTCGGCTGCGCGATTCTCATCGCGCCCGCCGTGGTCGGCGCCGTGGACGGCGTCGGAGGCCGCGTGCGACGGGTGCTGGCTCGGACGGTGGCCGTTCTCGGGCTGACGGGTGTGTCGCTGGCCGGGCTGCACGGCTATGTCGCGTTGTGGCCCATGGTTTTTGAGACCCGTGCGCAGATCGACCTGATGGAAGAGCTCACGGTGGACGCAGATCCTCGGACCCGTCTGGTGATGCTGCGATTGGGCGGCTTGCCGACCAGACTCAACGCCGACTACGCCGAATTGACGTTGCACAACCCGTACTTCGATGAGCCGGTCAGTTACGACCTGTGGGACGGCCGGGATCCGAACCTGCCGGAACTCAAAGCGAGTTTTCCCAGCGAGGAAGATCTGAAGACGCTCAACGACAACGCCACTCGAGACGCCTACATGGCCTATGTGATGTTCAGCGAACAGTCGAACAAGGCGGTGCGCTACTACGGCGACTATCGACCCGAGGCGATCGACATCGTGCAGGACGCGCTGCATGCGTCGCCCAACTGGACGGTGTTCTACGAAGACGGAGAGACGCTCGTGTTCCGAAGCATCAACCAGGAGAACGCGCCTGGCTGACGTCGTCGATCAGGGGGGCGACGACGCGCCGATGAGAGAACGTGTCCGCTCCGCCACGGAGTTCAGTGCCCTGCCGATTCTGTCCGCGTCGAACAGAGAATCGTGGAACTGCGCGGTGAGCCAGACGGCGCCGAGAACCGTCGACGTCGTGACCGTCACGCCGCAGGGTCCGGTCGGATCGCTGGCGACCAGGAGTCGGGCCTCAGCGGTGTCGGTGAACGGCCACCGACCCGAACGTGGAACGGTACCGATGCCGGAGTGGAGCAGTCGCAGTTGCGGTCGGTCGGGCACGGTCCACTCGGCGCTGCGGCCGGATCGTAACGCCAACCGGGTCTTGACGGTTCCGGCGATCAGGTTGGCGACGGGACGCGCCATCGAATTGGCCGCGGTCATCTGCGCCTGCAGCAGACCCGGACCCGCCTGACGATCGAGTTCGAAATCCAGACCGGCCGTGAAGGATGCCAGCGTGTCATGTCCGCGCGGCAGGTACCGGCGGACGTCGAACGGCAGCGTCACCGTGGAGGCAACGTCGAACCCCGCATCTGAGAATGCCTCGTGAAGGGCGTGGGTGTGGATGGCGAACAGGCCGACCCCGGGCAGTGCCGAATCCCGTTGCGCGCGTAACTCGGCGACTTCGGCTGCCGCGATGCGGGCGATGCGGGTGGCGGGGGACGGGGTGATGGCGACTGTCTCCGCCGCCTCGGGGACCGGCGCGGCGCCGACGTCGGGGCGACGCTGACGCCACAACGGCACCAGCCTGTGGGGGCCCAGGCCAAGGGCTCGGACACCGGCGACGAGCAGCGGTGAGAGCGGCCGACGGAAAGCGGCCCAGAGACGTGGATCAGTCGGATCGGCACAGCCGAACAGCACGTCGATGATCGTGTGCAGCAACGGTATCTCGCCGAGGCCGTGGCTGAAGTCGATAGCCAGGTAGTCGCCTCCGGACAGCACCCGGATGCCCCCGGGCGGACCCTGGCGCAGGGTCGCCAGCAGCGTGGCGGGGTCGGCGCCGTCAGGCAGGACGGTCTCGGTCACGGCCTGGTGGACCGATTCCGGCGCATAGCGCCACTGGGTGCTCGAGGTCGACGGCTGCAGCCCCACCCGTGCCATCGGGCCGACTGCGGCGAGCGCGGCAAAACGTCGGGTGAGATCCTCGATCGGAGGCAGTTGGACAGGTCCGACGATGACCGCCGATCGCCTGTTGCTGTGCTGCACATCGAGAGTCGCGACGCGGACGGTGTCGGGTTGCCGGCGACGTCGAGGTGCAGCCATTGTGAACGAACCTATCAGAGTGCGATATCCGCTGGTGACGTCGATTTTCGCGTGACATACGCCGGTGTTTGTGATTCCGCCGCCTGGCTGTTTAGTACGTTCTGACGATGACCTCCACCGACCGCCGCACAGCACCGGAGTTTCGCGGACGTGCCCTGTGGCTGGCGGCCGCCGTCGTCGCAGCCGGATACGGACTGTTCCTCATCGTCACGGCGACGCAGGTTCCGATCGGATCCGAGTTGACCGGTCGGTTCGGCTTGCAACCCGCGGTGAAGGCGCTGGCCGCGGTACTCCTGGCCGCCGCCGCGCTGACCCACCCCGTCCCACGGGAGCGTCGATGGCTGGTCGGCGCTCTGATCTTCTCGGCCGCGGGGGACTTCCTGCTCGCGATGCCCTGGTGGGAACCGTCGTTCGTGCTGGGACTGGCGGCGTTCCTGGTTGCCCACCTGTGCTTCCTGGCGGCGCTGGCACCGCTGGCCGTCGCCACACCCGGCCGCGTCGCGGGGGTGACGGTGATGATCGCCGCCTGCATCGCACTGCTGGTGTGGTTCTGGCCGCGACTGATCGCCGAGGGGATGGCGCTGCCGGTCACGCTCTACATCGCGGTCCTGGGCGCGATGGTCTGCGCGGCGTTGCTCGCCGATCTCCCGACCCCGTGGACGGCCCTGGGTGCGGGCTGCTTCGCCGTCTCGGACGCGATGATCGGCATCGGGAAGTTCGTGCTGGACCCGAATAACGGTGAAGCGCTGGCGGTGCCCATCTGGTGGGTGTACGCCGCCTCGCTGCTGTTGATCACCGCCGGATTCTTCTTCGGCCGGTCGTCAGGGCCATCTGCTAGACCTGCGGAGTGACCACTACCCGGCAGGCCGCCGAGCATGAACCGGTCGCTCGCGTGCTGCCCATGCTCTCGGTCCCGCACCTGGACCGAGAGTTCGACTACCTGGTGTCGGCGGAACAATCCGACGATGTCCAGCCGGGGGTGCGCGTCCGGGTACGGTTCCACGGCCGGCTGGTCGATGCCTTTGTTCTCGAAAGGCGTTCGGACACTGATCATGTCGGCAAGCTCGGCTGGTTGGACAAGGTGGTGTCGGCCGAGCGGGTGCTCACCCATGAGGTGCTGCGCCTGGTAGATGCCGTGGCCGCGCGGTACGCCGGTACCCGCGCCGACGTGCTGCGACTGGCCGTTCCACCTCGACACGCCAACGTGGAGAAGAAGGCGCCGTCACCCCTCGAGCCGCTCATGAGCGCAACCGAACCGATCGACATCTCCGGCTGGTCTGTCTACAGCGGTGGTGCACAGTTCGTGGCGGCGCTCGCCGACCTCCGCGCGGCGCGGGCGGTGTGGCAGGCGCTGCCGGGGGAGTCGTGGGCCCTGCGGATGGCCGAGGCCGCCGCGGTGACCGTGAACTCGGGTCGAGGCGTGCTTGCCGTGGTCCCCGACCAACGCGATGTGGATCGGCTCAGGGCAGCCGCTGTCACCACGGTGGACGAGTCGAGGGTGGTCGCGTTGTCGGCGGGCCTGGGCCCCGCCGAACGCTACCGACGGTGGCTGTCGGTGCTCCGGGGAGACGCACGGCTGGTGATCGGCACGCGCAGCGCCGTTTTTGCACCCGTCGCGAAGCTGGGCCTGGTGATCATG
>NZ_JBAUJR010000399.1:0-3933 GCF_049683935.1 Mycobacterium sp.
GAACGCGGTGCCGTTGCGGGTGGGGTGGGTGTCCAGGGGGGCGTCGTCGACGACAGTCATGGCGTCCTCAGGCTCGGCGAGATTGTGTGCTTATGCGCGGCGATGAGCCGAATAGTGCTGGCGCACAATGCCAGTGCTCATCACACTGGAAGGCTAACACCGCCTCGACCCTGATCTTGGGTGCGGCGACCACCGGAAATGGCAGGGCCCCGGGGCTAATGACCGGAGGAGTGCGAGCCGCCGGCATTGCCGAACGGCGGCTCTTCGGACTCGATCTCTGGGATCGCGCCGAAGGTCTGCTCGACGCCGCCGGGGGCGTCGTAGATCTTGTCCTCGGGGAAGATCGCGGGATCCCGCTTTGTACCTTCCCCGCCACCCTTACCGCCGCCGTTCATGCCGTGCATCGGCATCATCGGCATCATCGGCATCCGGCTGCCCGCGGCCCCTGCCGGCGATCCACCACCGGGTGCCTGCAACGCGCTGCCCTGCAATGCGCTGGACGTGTTCATGGGGGTCACCGGGGTCTCCAGGCCGGCCGGGATCGTGGTGCCGGGGTCCATACCTCCTCCGCCGCCGCCACCGCCGCCGAATCCGCCGCCGGCGCCACCGAGACCGTCGAGCCCAAGGTCCGGAGTTTCGGTCGCGGCCTTTGTGGCCTGCTCGGCGACCTTGCCGACGAGCTGGCCCACCTGCTCGCCAGCCTTGCCGACCGCCTCGCCCACCTTGCTGGTGATCTGCTGCAGCTGCTGCATGAGTTGCTGCGGGATCTGCATGCCGGCCTGCATGCCCATCTGCATCATCTGCTGCATCATCTGCTGCGATTGATCGCCGCCGAGCATCTCCTCGGCCTTGGCTTTGGCTTCCTGATCGATGGACTCAGGATCGAGCTGACCGGGGACATCCGAGCCGGCCAACCCCTGTCCCGGGGTGCCGGTGTTTTCGAACCCGGCCGCGTTCTTCGCGTCCTGATTCTGGATTCCCGTCATGGCACCCTGCGTCGTCTGATTGAGGTCTTGCGCACCGCTGGACAGCGCTGGCCCGGCCGGCGAGAGGCCAGTTTGCAGGCTGCCGGTGAGCATGGAGATCTGGCTGCCGACGGGGCTGGACGCACCAGGCGGGGACAGCGCCGAGGACACGCCGCTGGACAGGTCAGATGCCGCCTGCTGGCCCTGCTGCCCCATTGAATCGGACCCACCTCGGAAGGCCGGCACCTCAAATCCCATCGGTTGCCCCATGCGGTCAGTTTAGCTGCGGGAATGCCCCGAAGCGGTCGCCGATTGAAGACGCTTCAATTCCTGGAAGTCCTCAGCTCACCAGTCACCGCGTGCAAACCGTCCTCGGGCCCGGCCGGATGGTCAGCTATTGGCCATGCCCTAAGTGCGGGCGGTGACAGTCGGCCGGTTCACCGCTGTGGCTGTCGGGTCGATCAGGGCCAGGAGGGCGTGGCGGGCGTCGAGGTCGTTGGGGTCGTCGTGCAGCTCGTCGCAGGCGATCCGAATCCGGCGGGTGAGGTTCCGCTCATCCAAAGCAGGCGTGGATTGTCGGAGGAGATCGCGGGCGTTGGCTTGGGCCACGGGGTCCAGGGGTGAGCAGTACAGGTCGTCGCAGGCCACTTTGATCTGTGTGGTGTGTGGGTCGGACATGGACCGCTCCCTCTGGGACGTCGCGCAGTGCAATCTGTACTTGCAGCGTACAACATGCTGCGGTTGCATTGCAGGTGTGGCTGCATTGATGGTTGCCACCAAGGCGATACTGTCGACGGCGTGGCGTTCGATGACCTGTCCGATGATGCGCTGGCCGCAGCATCGAACGCTGTCGCACAGGCCGCCCTGAACGCCGCTCGGCTGGAAGCCACCGAGCGATTGCTAGCTGGCCCAGGTGCCGGTGCCGGCACCAACGCCGAGGATGCTCTGGCTGTTCTCTTGGCCGCAGACCACACAGACCCTCGATACGAACTTCTGCACGCGTTCGAGAAGCCGTGGTCACTCCTAGTGGTGCGGATCCTCGCGCCAGTGTGCGATCCCGCGCCTGCGATTGAAGATGCCCGCCGCCGCGGTGTCACGGTCCCGGCTATCGCCAGGACGCTTGGCGTCTCGCATCAGGCGATCTACTCGCGGTATGCCGAGATCGTCCGCCGTCGCTGAAACAACGTTTCTTCGTTTCACCTTTTCGGCTGCGGCCACCGGTTCCGCTCAATCTTCGGCACTGTCCGTCGACGTTGCGAGTTCGACTGCGGTGCGCCAGCCGGGATCGACTGGGGCGTCGTGGGCGGGGATGGTGATCGTGGCTTCCCCGGTGAGCGTGCGTGACGTCCTGGTGGTCGCCGGCTTGGGTTCACGCGGCACGAGGTCGTGGCGGATGACGAGGAGACCGCGCTCTTCGAGTGAGGCCAAGGTGCGGCCCTGCTGGTTGTAGGCGGCGTGGCCGTCGATAAGGAAGACCGGGTAGGTGGCGTGGCCGCGGCGCGCCATGTTGGGGAATTCGTGGCCGTATTGCACGCGGCCTTGCTTGACGAGTTCGAGCGCTTCTTGCTGTCGCACACTTAGTTTCGCGGTCTTCATGGGTTCCTCGCGGGGTTAGACGGGGGTGATGTCGATGAGGTTGTCGAGGCCTTGGAGGTCGGCGGCGTTGCGGGTGTAGAGGCGGGCGGAGTGGGCGTGTGCGGTGGCGGCGATGAGGAGGTCCATGGCGCGGGCGCGGGGTTGGCGGCCGGCGTCGACGACGGCTGCGGCGAGCTGTCCGTAGCTGGTGGCGACGGCCTGGTCGACGGGGATGGGGTCGAAGTCCTGCTGCAGTTTGAGGAGGCGGCGGAGGCGTTCGGCGCGGATTGGTTGTGTCTTGGCGACGAGGACGCCGAAGTGTATCTCTGCCATGGTGATTGCGCTGACGGCGAGGTCGCCTTCGAGGGGTTGGAGGTCGGTGGCGATGACGACGCTGGTGTCGAGGATGGCTTTCATCGTGTCGTCCAGGGGTCGGTGATCTGCTGGTCGATGAGGTCGCGGTCGGTGTCCCAGTCGGTGTCTGCGGGTCCGTTGAAGAGGTCGGCGACGTCGGTCCACTGGCGCCAGGTGTTGGGGTTGGCCGGGACGAGGCGGGCGCCGGGGCGGCCGGAGACGGTGATGGTGATTTCCTCGCCGTCTTGGACGCGGCGCACGAGGTCGGATGCGTTTTGGCGCAGTTCGCGGACTCCCACAGTTTCCATACCCGCACGGTAGCACATGTGCTACATTCGGGGTATGGCATTGCAGGAGTTGCTGTTTGGATGCGTCGACTTACGAGGCCTCGACGACGAGGGTGCGCTGCAGTGGCGCGCCGATGGTTTCTTCCGCGCGCAGCGCTGCGATGGCGTGACGGTGCGCGGTGTGGCCAGTGACGCCGAAGCCGTGGCCGAGCTGCTGCGCCGGGGCGGGGTGTTGGAGGCTGATGGGCCGGTGTACCGGGCCCGGCCCAATCACGAGGTGGCCGACTTCGGGTGGACGTCGGAGGCGTCCGAGGCGGCGACCAACCTTGATGCGGATTTCGCGCGGCAGCTGGGCGCCGGTCGGCCGGAGGGTCTGGTGGAGCAGCTGAGGGCGGTGGCGGCCGGGATTCCGGGCAGCGCTGGTGAGCGGGAGGTCCTCGCGCGGGTCCGGGCGGCGGAGTTGAATGCGGCTGCGCCGCAGGTGGGTTCGCATCGGGTGTTCATGCCGCCGTTCAACGATGCTGATGCCGGCGCGCTCGGTGTCGCTGATGCGGCGACGCGTGGGTGGGCGACGTGGGCGGAGTGGGTGCCGGCGCGGTTGTTGACGTCGACGAACGGCGAGGTCTGGGGTGACATTGACCGGAATCCGCGGCGGGACACGATCGTGCAGGTGGCCGAGTGGCTGCGCGCCGCGGTCGCGGGTGGGACGGTTGATGGGTGGCTGGCTGAGATGTTCGCGCACGATCCGATGC
>NZ_JBAUJR010000400.1:0-17772 GCF_049683935.1 Mycobacterium sp.
GTGGCCCGACGCCATCCGCTCGGCTGCCGCGTGGTTCCACGGTGACAACGACCTCAAGCTGCCGATGTGGGATCCGGAGACCGGCGGAGGCTACGACGGGTTACACGCCGACCGGGTCAACCTCAACCAGGGCGCGGAGTCCACCCTCGCCGTGATCTCGACGATGCAACAGGCGCAGCGCTTTTCGACTGTCACCCAGTGACGGCGACGACGCGGCCCGAGCTCGTCACCCGCAGTGCGCAGCGGCTGGCCGCTGATCCCAGCCGGGTGATCACGCGGCTGTTCGTGCCCGGCCAGGAGGGTTTCGAGTCCCAGGAGTCCCGCGCAGGGGTGGTGCTCTCGCGCATCCTGGCCCTCACCGACGACGACGTGCGCACGACGCTGCACGACGTGATGACCCGCTTCGACGCCCGGCACCGCGACCTGGAGGGCACCTTCCGCAGGCACGCCAGCGAGCTGGCCGACCGTCTCGATCCCAGTCGCGAGTTCACCGAGGCGCGAATGTTGTTGCTGGGAGCGACATTCACCAACGAGTACGCCATCGAGGGCGCAGCACTGTGCAATCCGAGCATCGTCGCGCACCCCGATCAATCCGGTATGGCCGCGGGAAGTCTGCGGTTCGTGATGAGCGTGCGGGGGATCGGGGAGGGGCACCGGTCGACGATCGGCTTCCGGACCGGTGTCGTCGACGCGGCAGGGGTTCCCACGATCGACGACCCTGCGCCGTATGCCTCGACAGGACGGGTCGAACCCGCCCTGCTCGACGCCGCGGTGTTCCGCGCCGAACTCAGCAGGCAGGACCGCGCCGGTGAGGCGGCGGACTACATCTTCGGCGCGCTCGGGGACCTGTTCACCCGGTCCGACCTCGACGAGCGCCTTGACAGCCTGCGGGCTCACCTGCGCACCCGGGGCCAGGCCGAGGGCACCATCGACATCGTCCGCGACATCGCCGCGCGCTGCTACGCCGTCGAATTCCGCGACGATGTGACGCTGTCCGAGCGGGTGCTGTGGTCGTCGATGGAGGCCGAGCAGGCGGGCATGGAGGACGCGCGCTTTGTCCGGTTCGTCGACGACGGCTCGGTCACCTACTACGCCACCTACACCGCCTACAGCGGATCACACATCAGCCAACAGTTGCTGGAGACCACCGATTTCCAGTCGTTCACCTCGGTGCCGCTGGTCGGCCGGGCGGCGGCCAACAAGGGCCTGGCGTTGTTCCCGCGCCGGATCGGCGGCCGGTACGCCGCGATGTCGCGATCGGACCGCGAGACCAACACCGTCGCGTTCGCCGATCACCGGTCGGTGTGGACGTCGGCGTCGCCGTGTCAGCAGCCGACCGAGGTGTGGGAGACGCTGCAACTCGGAAACTGCGGTCCGCCAATCGAAACCGATGCGGGCTGGCTGGTGCTGACCCACGGCGTCGGGCCGATGCGCACCTACAGCATCGGGGCGATCCTGCTCGACCTCGACGACCCGACCCGGGTGATCGGCCGGCTGCGACGGCCGCTGCTGACCCCGGCGCACGACGAGCAGAACGGGTACGTGCCCAACGTCGTCTACTCGTGCGGGGCACTTGTTCACGCGGACACGTTGGTGATTCCGCACGGCATCGGTGACAGCGCCATCGGCATCGCGACGGTTCCGCTGCCGGAATTGTTAGCTGCCTTCGCCGAATAATATGGGTGTCGTCGCTCACCCGTTTACCAGGGCCGGTGGCGGGTATTCTGAGATCACCCGCCGACTCCTCCGTCGACCGGTCACCATTCATTTTTCGGTTCCAGGGTGAGATCCACGCCCTCAGCGCTGGATCTATCAAGGAATATCGACATCGCCATCACCGACATCGCCAGGTACACCCATCTCAGCGCCGCGGACATCCAGAGTCTCGGGAGCGAGCTCGACGAGATCCGCAGCGACATCGAGCAGTCACTCGGTGCTGCCGACGCCACCTACATCCGGCGCACCATTCTGTTCCAGCGGACGCTCGACGTGGCGGCGCGACTGCTGATCGCCGGCACCCGGTCGAAGGCCGGCTGGGCACTGGGCACCGCGGCGCTCGGATACGCCAAGAGCGTCGAGAACATGGAGATCGGTCACAACGTGTCCCACGGGCAGTGGGATTGGATGAACGACCCGGAGATCCACTCGAGCACGTGGGAGTGGGACATGGTCGCGGTGTCGTCGCAGTGGAAGTCGGGACACAACTACCGCCACCACGTCTTCAGCAATGTGCTCGGCGAGGACGACGACCTCGGGTTCGGTGTGATGCGGGTGACGCCGGATCAGCCGTGGCAGCGTAAGCACCTGCTGCAGCCGCTGCAGAACCTCTTCCTGGCGCTGACGTTCGAGTGGGGCATCGCGCTGCACGACGTGGACTTGGCACGGACCAACCCGTCACGGCGGTCGCAGGTGAAGACGCTGGTGGGCAAGATCGGCCGGCAGGGCTTCAAGGACTACCTGCTGTGGCCGGCGCTGAGCCTCAAGCGGTGGCGCCGGACCCTGGGCGCGAACGCCGTGGCCAACCTGGCCCGCAACCTGTGGGCGTACGTGGTGATCTTCTGCGGACACTTCCCGGACGGCACCCAGAAGTTCACCCCCGACGTCCTGCAGTCCGAGACCAGGGCCGAGTGGTACCTGCGGCAGATGCTGGGTGCAGCCAATTTCAAGGCCGGCCGGCTGCTGGGCTTTTCCAGCGGCAACCTGTGCTACCAGATCGAACACCACCTGTTCCCCGACCTGCCGAGCAATCGGCTCGCCGAGATCGCCGACCGGGTGCGGCCGCTGTGCGAGAAGTACGGCCTGCCGTATCTGACGGGATCGCTTGCGCACCAGTATGGTTCGACGCTCGGGATCATCCACCGGCTGGCGTTGCCGGACAACTTCTTCGGCCGGGACGCGGACGTCTCGCAGATCCGTCCGCGGCGGCGGCAGCTGAAGGCGGGCTCGCGTCGGCGTGGTGCGTTGCGCGCTGCCTAACTTTTGGCGTTGACACTGCGCTGGCGGCGGTCGCCACTCGGACTTTCCCGCCAGGGCTGCAGTCTCAACGGGGGTCAGGGAAGCCGCGCACCCGTCGCGAGCTCCGCGTACTGGCGCATCAGCCGCAGCGCGGTCCGCCGGTTCATCGCGGGGTCGCGCGCGACGATGCGGTAGCCGAGGTAGTCCTCCATCGACATCAACGTCATCGCGATGTCGCGGGCGGGGGAGCCGAGGACAAACGTCTTCTTCTTCCGGCCCGCGGTCAGGATCTGGGTGTAGAGGTCGACCTGGCGGTGATAGATGCCCTGCACGTCGCTGCGCTGGTCGAGTTCGAAGCCGGCGGCCAGCACAGCCCGCCAGATCGCCCGCCATTCGGCGTCCTCGGGTCCGGACGGAAGCCCCGCGGCGATCGTCACCGCCAGTTGGGCGGCCGCGTCGTCGGTCTCCTCGATCGCGGCGAGTCGGGCGTCGTAGAACCGCACATCCGACCGCAATGCCAGCTCTGAGAGCAGCTGGGCCATGTCTTTGAAGTAGTAGCGGACGGCGTTGGTGGTCAACCCGAGTTCTTCGGCCACATCGGCGAGGCGCAGGGTGGCGAGGTCGTGGCGTTCGATCAAAGCGATTGTGGCATCGAGGATCTCACCTCGGCGCTCGACTTGTCGGTTCGGCCGTGCCACGCGGTGACTGCTCCGTTTCGATCGGGTGGATGTGAGGCGAGGTTACCCGCTGATGAACCAATTCCGTCGTTGGGGTTGCGCATGAGTCCGACCGAGCGCATTATTTTCCGAATAGGAAAAGAACTATCTGACCTGGAGGCCCCTGTGCGGGCAAGAGATCTTGGCATCGTCATCGGCGAACATCCGCCGGGGCCGGACAATGCCATCACCGATGTGGCCGGGGTGCGCGTCGGGCACGCCACACTGCAGCACGACGGCCCACCCGCGGTGCACACCGGTGTCACCGTCGTCGTCCCGCATGACGACATCTGGACCGAACCGGTGTTCGCCGGCAGCCACCGACTCAACGGCAGCGGCGAGATGACCGGGCTGGAGTGGATCCGGGAATCCGGTGAGCTCACCTCGGCCATCGGCATCACCAACACCCACAGCGTCGGCGTCGTGCGCGACGCGCTGGTCGCCGCGCAGGTGGCCGCCCGCGGCGACGGGGTGTACTGGTCGCTTCCGGTGGTCGGGGAGACCTACGACGGGCTGCTCAACGACATCAACGGCCACCACGTTCGGTCTGAGCACGTGACCGCCGCACTGGCCGACGCGCACCGCGGTCCGGTCGCCGAGGGCACCGTCGGCGGCGGCACCGGGATGATCTGCCACGGCTTCAAGGGCGGGATCGGCACCTCGTCGCGTGTCACCGAGACCGCCACCGGCAGCTACACCGTCGGGGTGCTGGTGCAGGCCAATCACGGTCGCCGCGAACGCCTTCGGATCAACGGCGTGCCGGTGGGCGAGCGGATCGGCCCCGACGTCGTCCCGCTGCCTGACATGCCGCGGCAGTACGAGCCCGGCTCGGGGTCGGTCATCGTGATCGTCGCGACCGACGCCCCGCTGCTGCCGCACCAGTGCACCCGGTTGGCGCAGCGAGCGGCGTTGGCGGTCAGTCGAATCGGCGGCAGCGGCGAGCAGTACAGCGGCGATCTGATGCTCGCGTTCGCCACCGGCAACCGCGGCATCCCGCCGTACGCCTGGGACGAGGACGCCGACACCCCGCGACCTGAGATCCCGTTGCGGATGGTCGCACCACAACTGATGACCCGGCTGTTCGACCTGACGATCGAGGCCACCGAAGAGGCGATCGTCAACGCGCTCGTCGCCGCCACCACCGTCACCGGCCGCAACGGCCTGACCGCGCACGCCCTCGACCACCGCCTGCTCCAGCAGACCCTCAACCCCTCACAGGAGTCCCGATGAGCAACAACACAATTCCCGACACAGAGGGCCGCCTGAAGGGCCGTCTCGGTGTCGTCAGCATCGTGTTCATGGTCGTGGCCGCGGCGGCCCCGCTGACCGTGATCGGCGGCAACATGCCGCTGGCGATGGGTATCGGCAACGGCGCCGGAGCACCCGTGGGATTCGTGATCGCCGCACTGGTGCTGCTGGTGTTCTCCGTCGGATTCGTCACGATGACACCGCACGTGCCCGAGGCGGGCGCGTTCTTCTCCTACGTCACCGTCGGCCTCGGCGAGCGGATGGGCAAGGGGATCGCGGTTGTCGCGCTGATCGCCTACACCGCGATCCAGGCCGGCATCTACGGCTACATCGGCTGGGCCATCGGGGATACCGTCGCGTTCTACAACGGACCTGTGATCCCCTGGCCGGTCTACTCTTTTGCGATCCTGGCGATCGTCGCGCTGCTGGGCTACCGGCACATCGACCTGTCGGCGAAGGTGCTCGGGGTGGCGCTGGCGCTCGAGATCGGCATCGTGGTGCTGCTGGACCTGGTCATCGTCGCCAACCCGGGGCCTGCCGGTCTGACGCTGACGTCGTTTACCCCCGAGGTCTTCGCCCATCCCGGGCTGGGCATCGCGGTGTTGTTCGCGCTGACGGGCTTCATCGGGTTCGAGGCCACCGCGGTCTTCCGCGACGAGGCGCGGGATCCAGAGCGCACGATCCCGCGGGCGACCTACGCCGCGGTGCTGATCATCGGCGGGTTCTACGCGGTGACGGCGTGGGCGTTCGTGGTGGCCATCGGTCCGGACCAGGTGGCGGCCGTCGCGCAGCAGACACTCGACGGTGAGGGCAACATGCTGCTGGACACCACCGATGACGCGCTGGGTCGCATCGGGCGCGACGTCGTCAACGTGCTGCTGCTGACCAGCCTGTTCGCCTGTGTGCTGTCGTTCCACAACGTGATCGCCCGCTACCAGTTCGTGCTGGCGGGCAAGGGTCTGCTGCCGCAGCGACTGGCCGATGTGCACGGCAGCCACCAGTCACCGGCGTTCTCGTCGCTGGTGCAGACGGTGACCGCCGCGGTGATCGTCGGCATCTTCGCGGTCCTCGGAATCGATCCGCTGGTCGGGGTTTTCGGCTCGATGGCCGGCGTCGCGACGGTCGGCATGGTGTTGCTGATGCTGACCACCTCGGCGGCGGTGCTGGTGCACTTCGTGCGCAACCCGGACGCGGCCGGCGGGCGACTGTGGCAGACGCGGATCGCCCCGGCGTTGGCGGTCCTCGGACTGCTGGGCAGCCTGTGGCTGGTGCTGTCGAACTTCACGCTGGTGACCGGTGGCAGCGTCGGGCTCAGCGCGGTGCTGGCCGCGATCCCGTTCCTCGGGTTGGTCGTCGGAGCGCTGGCGTGGCGGCCGGGACGGTCCCTGCGGTGACACCCTTGCGGTCCTTTGCGTTGAGACTGCGCTGACGGCGGGGCTTACTCGTACTTCCCCGCCACGGCTGCAGTCTCAACGCGAGGGGGCTCTATGACCCCGACTACCTGACAAAATCCGTGTAGACAATGGTAGATAAATTGCGAGTATCATCGCGATATGAAGTCGATCTCCGTCGGCGAGCTGCGCCAGAACCCCGCTCCGATGATCGCCGACCTCGAAAGCGGCGAGCCGTATGCGCTGACCCGGCACAACCGCCGCATCGGCACCATCGTCCCTGCCGTCTCGTCGGCAACGCTCATTCCCCGCAAATCGAGCGGGCCCGCACACACCCGCGCCATCGCCCGACATGAGCTCACCACAGCGGCGACGATCGACGAACTCCTCGACGACGAGAAGGGTTCGTGGTGACACTCCACTACCTCGACAGCTCCGTCGCGGTGCGCATCATGCTGGGCCATTCGGTGTCGGCAGCCCAATGGTTCGACAGCGCGACAGGCAACGACGACGATCGTGTCGTGTCCTCTCGCATCCTCCGCACCGAGATCACTCGGGTTCTGCGGCGAGAGAGCCTGCCAGTCACCGATCGGGACCGAATCCTGGACTATGTCGACACGATTCCGCTCGACCACGTCGTGCTGCAGGAAGCGGAAGCCATCGTTCCTCACATCCGCACGCTTGATGCCATCCACCTCGCATCGGCATTACGCTGCGGCCTCGAGGATCTCGTGATCGTCACGTACGACTCCACCATGAAATCAGTGGCTGCGGCGATCGGTTTTCACACCTTCGATCCGGTGTCGCCGAACTGACGTGTCCCGCCACGGCCGATACGCTCGGCCAGCTGCAAGACCATGCCCTCGCTGACCATCACGTTGGAATCGACCGGTTCACCGACGGAGAGAGCCGGCATCTGATTCACTCTGGCTTGGGCTATCCCGAAGGGGAGCAGAGCCGATGAGCGGGGGCTCGGGTGGCAGAAGATGCAATCGCCAACAAGGTTGTCGCCGTCACCGGCGGTGCTCGCGGAATCGGGCTTGCGGTCGCAACGCTGTTGCACCGCCGGGGTGCCCGGGTAGCCATCGGTGACATCGACGGAACTGCCGCCGACGTCGCCGCCCAGCGTCTGGGTTTCAGCGCGGCCGCCACCCTCGACGTCAGGGACCCACAGTCGTTCAGATCCTTCCTCGACGGTGTGGAAGAACAGGTGGGACCGATCGACGTCCTGGTCAACAACGCCGGCATCATCGCTGTCGGGCCGGCGATCGATGAGAAGGACGAGATAACCAGGCGGGTATTGGACATCAACCTCTTCGGGGTCATGATCGGGACGAAGCTGGCGGCCGCCCGGATGCGCACCCGCGGCAGCGGTCACGTCATCAACATCGCATCCACCAGCGCCGTCATGCCGGTACCGGGCATCGCGACGTATTCGGCGACCAAGCACGCCGTCCTCGGCTTCACCGACGCTGTTCGACTGGAGAACCGCCGCAGCGGAATTCATTTCTCAGCGGTCCTTCCCGCGTTGACGAATACCGAGATGATCGCCGGAGTCGGCCGTGCACGCCTGATCAAGAACATCGAACCGAGCGACGTCGCCGAGGCGGTCTGCGCTCTCATCAGAAAGCCCCGGGGTCGCGTCGTCGTACCACGGTCGTTCGGCCTGATCGCGCTTGCAGGGCGTCGGCTCCTGCCTCAGCGGATTTACGAGGCGGTGGAACGTTCCTTGGGTGCTGAGCGTGTCTTCCAGGACGATGTGGACAACAGTCGGCGAACCTCATACCAAGACAGGACCGAAACCTCCTGAATGACCCTGCGTTGAGGTTGCGTTTACGGCGGGCGCTACTCGGACTTTCCCGCCAGGGCTGCAGTCTCAACGGGGCGCTCAACGCGAGAGCGGGAAGGCCACGGCTGCGGGCGGGGCCGCATCCGCACCTGCTGCGGCCACCAGAACCACCGCCCCAACAGTGCCGCGATCGACGGGGTCATGAACGAGCGCACCACAAACGTGTCGAACAGCAGACCGAGGCCGATGGTGGTCCCGACCTGGCCGATGACGATCATGTCGCTGACCGTCATCGACATCATCGTGAACGCGAACACCATGCCGGCGGCGGTGACGACCGAACCGGTGCCGGCCATCGACCGGATGATGCCGGTGTTCAGGCCGGCGTGCAGTTCCTCCTTCATCCGCGACACCAGCAGCAGGTTGTAGTCGGCGCCGACGGCCAGCAGCACGATCACCGACATCGGCAACACCATCCAGTGCAGCGGGATTCCGATCAGATGCTGCCACAACAACACTGACAACCCGAACGAGGTGCCGAGGCTGAGCACCACGGTCCCGACGATCACCGCCGAGGCCACGATGGCCCGTGTCAGCAGCACCATGATCAGGAAGATCAGGATCAGCGCGGCGGTCGCGACGATGAGCAGGTCGTAGTCGGCGCCGTGCTGCATGTCCTTGTACAGCGCCGCGCTGCCGCCGAGGTAGATGGTCGACCCCGCCAACGGCGTGCCCTTGACGGCATCCTCGGCGGCAACCTTCAACGCATCGATGCGCGCGGTGCCGGCCTCGGTCAGCGGATCACCCTGGTGGATGATGGTGAACCGCACCGCATGGCCGTCCGGTGACAGGAAAAGCTTGATGCCACGCTGGAATTCGGCGGTCTGGAACGCCTCCGGCGGCAGGTAGAACGAGTCGTCGTTCTGCGCGGCGTCGAACGCCTCACCCATGGCGGTGGCGTTGTCCTGCATCGCCATCGTCTGATCCTGCTGCGCCTTCTGGATCTGGTACTGCGTCAGCATGATCTCTTTCTGGTTCTTCATGGTCTCGATCATCGGGTCCATGAGGGTGACCATCTGAGGCATCAGCGCGGCCATCTGCTCGAAATCGGGCACCATGGCGGCGAAGTCGTCGGACATGGTGCTGATCCCGTCGAGGCTGTCGAAGATCGACCGCATCGCCCAGCACACCGGGATGTCGAAACAGTGCGGCTCCCAGTAGAAGTAGTTGCGGATCGGCCGGAAGAAGTCGTCGAAGTCGGCCAGATGGTCGCGCACGTCGGCGATCGTCGAGCTGGTGTTCTTCATCGACTCGACCATGCGGTTGGTGATCGTCGACATCTCCTGGGTCAGCGACTTCATCTTGGTCATCGAGTCGATGGTGACCTGCATGTCGTTGGCCTGCTCGAGGGTGTTGTCGAGCATCTTCTGGATGTAGTCGTTGTTCATGATCTGGCCGGTGCTGTTGGCGCTCAACGTATATGGGATCGTCGAGTGCTCGATCGGTTTGCCCTCCGGGCGGGTGATGGTCTGCACCTCGGCGATGCCGCGGACGTCGACGAGGGCTTTGGCGATCTTGTCGATGACCAGGAAGTCGGCGGGGTTGCGCAGATCGTGATCGCTCTGCACCATCAGCAGATCCGGGTTCATCGTCGCCGACGAGAAGTGCCGGTCCGCGGCGGCGTAGCCGACGTTGGCGGCGACGTCGTCGGGCAGATAAACGCGGTCGTCGTAGATGGTGTGGTACCCGGGCAGCGCGAGCAGGCCGACCAGACACGCCACCACGCACGCGACCAGGATCGCACCCGGCCAGCGCACGGTGGCCGCACCGACACGACGCCAGCCCCGCGAGCGTTCCATCCGCTTGGGTTCGAGGACCCGGCCGAACCGGGTGACGACCGAGATGAGCGCCGGTCCCAGCGTGACGGCCGCGGCGACGACGATCGTCATACCGACCGCCAGTGGGATGCCCATCGTCTGGAAGTACGGCAGCCGGGTGAAGTGCAGGCAGAACGTGGCCCCGGCGATGGTCAGTCCGGACGCCAGGATGACGTGGGCGGTGCCGCCGAACATGGTGTAGTAGGCCGATTCTCGGTCCTCGCCGTTGCGGCGCGCCTCCTGGTAGCGGCCGACGAGGAAGATGCCGTAGTCGGTGGCCGCGGCGATCGCCAGCGTCACCACCATGTTGGTGGCGAAGGTGGTGAGCCCGAAGACCTCGTGGTAGCCGAGGAACGACACGATCCCGCGGGCGCCCATCAAGCCGAGGAACATCATCCCCGTCACCACCAAAGTGGTGACGACGGAGCGGTAGACGATCAGCAGCATCACGATGATGACGACGAAGGTGACCATCTCGATGGTGCGCATGCTGGCGTCGCCGACGGCGTTCTGGTCGGTGGTGGTGGCCGCCGGTCCGGTGACGTAGGCCTGGACGCCGTCGGGTGCCGGGGTGTCGGCGATCAAAGTCCTGACGGCTTCGACGGATTCGTTGGCCAGCGTCTCGCCCTGGTCACCGGCGATGTACACCTGGACGTAGGCGGCCTTGTTGTCGTTGCTCTGGGCGCCCGCCGCGGTCAGCGAGTCGCTCCAGAAGTCCTGGACGTGCTGAATGTGGGTGGTGTCGTCGCGCAGGTCGGCGACGATCCGGTCGTAGTACTCGTGGGCGGGGGCGCCGAGGTCTTGTTGGCCCTCGATCACGATCATCACCGAACTGCTGGTGTCGAACTCCTCGAACACCGAGCCGACTTCCTTGGTCGCGATCATCGCCGGTGCGCTGTTGGGGCTCATCGATACCGCGCGCATCTTGCCGACGACTTCGAGTTGCGGCACAACAACATTGAGGGCGACGATCAGCAGCACCCAGGCCAGGATGATCGGGACCGCCAACGTGCGCAGGGTGCGCGGCAGCCAGGGCCGTCCCGTCACCGTGTGTGCCCTCATGCGGACTTCACCACGCAGAAGGTCTGGGCGTTGACGCCGGTCGCGGTGTGTTCTTCCTTGAGCTCGCCGTCGACGAGGATCCGACAGGTGACGGTGCCGCCGTCACTCTGGGCGAGGATGTTCGCGCTGACGGCCGGCACCGTCGTGCTCAGCGTCAGCGACCACGGCAGCGCCGCCCCCTCGACCCGCTGCGGGATGCCGTCGAGGTCGACGTAGTTGATCAGCCCGGTGGTGCCGGTGCCGGCGACCTCGTAGGTCACCACCTTGGGGTTGAACGACTCGGCCTTGTCGGAGCCGGCGGGGGTCACCAGCACCGGATCGGCGCCGAACACCTCGCGCAGTTGACTGACCGTGGACACGCCCACGACGACGGCGATGATCACGAGAACCGGCAGCCACAGGCGCTTGACGAACGCGGTCATGCTCGGCTCCAACGAGTTTCGGGGCTGCCACTTTCTGGACGGCCGCCGGGGAGGTTGTTCACGTGCGAGGCCTTTCACCGCATGTGTCGGCCCGCCGGGTCCGGTGAGCACCAATCGTCGTGTAGGTAACCTAATGACTTAAGTGGATAGAAGCAATCCAAGTGGACGAAGTCAATCTACTTTCTGTGTGACGGTCCGTACACTCGGCGGCATGAGTGCTGGCGAATCGCAGACGACGGGCCTGCGTAAGGACGCCGAGCGCAACCGTCGGCGCATCCTCGAAGCAGCCCGTGAGCTGTGCGCCGCCCGGGGTCTGGACGCCACGCTCAACGAGGTGGCCCACCACGCGGGCCTGGGTGTCGGCACCGTGTACCGGCGGTTTCCGACCAAGGAGGCGCTGTTCGAGGCGATCTTCCAGGACGGCATCGACCAGCTTGTGGTGCTCGCGGAGACCGCGTTGGAGGCCGAGGACTCCTGGGAGGGTTTCGCCGGATTCGTGTGGCGTCTGACCGAGTTGACGGCGACGGATCGCGGCCTGCGGGAGATCGTCTTCAGCAAGGCGTACTGCGGGGGCGAAGTGGATGCCGGCCGCGACCGGCTCGACCCGCCGGTGTCCGCGCTCGCCGAGCGGGCCAAGCGCGACGGATATCTGCGCCCGGAGGTGTCGGGGACCGATATGCCGCTGTTCGGCCTGATGGCGGGCGCGGTGAGCGAATACTCCGGCGAGGTGTGCGCCGATCTGTGGCGACGCTACGTCGCGATCCTGTTGCAGGGCATGCGGTGCCAGCCCGGACAGGAACGGCTGCCTGTCGACGCGCTAAGCCACGATGAACTGCAGACCGCGATGCACACGTGGCCGGCCGCGGGCGCGTCGTAGCTGGAATACGTTGACACTGCGCTCAGGGCGGTCGCTACTCGCACTTCTGCGCCCTGTGTGCAGTCTCAACGGTCGGACGTGGACACTCGGCATCGGCGAAGGGAAAGTCTCGTGCCTGTGACAGGTCCGTGGCGGGGCGACCCCGTCTGGCTCGCGGACGTGCTGCGCGCTGAGGGTGTTCGTCTGGTCGAATATCCCGGCTGGCGAGACCGCGGCCACGGCGGCTTCAAGGACATCCGCGGCGTCATGGCGCACCACACCGGATCGAACAGCGCCAGCGCGGCCTCCATCGCCATCGGCAGGCCGGACCTGGCGGGGCCGCTGTCGCAGCTGCACATCGCCCGCAACGGCACGGTGACGGTGGTGGCAGCCGGGGTCGCCTGGCACGCCGGCATCGGGATGTACCCGTGGCTGCCGGCCAACATGGGCAATTGGCACACGATCGGTATCGAGTGCGCCAACAGCGGCACCAGCCCGACGGCGCGACACCGTACCAACTGGCCCGACGCGCAGTACGAGTCGTTGGTCCTGTGCTGCGCCGCGATCAACCGCCGCCTGGCGCAGAACTCCGTGCGCACGATCGGGCACAAGGAGTACGCGGGCCGCTTCCAAGGCAAATGGGATCCGGGCGCGATCGACATGGAGATCCTGCGCAGCGACATCCAGGTTCGGATCGGCGTCATCGCGGACCCGGCGCCGACACCGAGACCGCCGGTGCCGGTCGGTGAGTACGCGCACATTCTTCTCTACCGCGGGTCCGAGGGGCCACAGGTCGCCGAGCTCCAGCGTCGCCTGAAGTACGGTTATCGTTCGTATGCCGGGTATCTCGCGATCGACGGGGTCTTCGGCCCGGAAACCGAAGCCGCAGTCAGGGAGTTCCAACGACGCACCCCGCGCCTGAAGGTCGACGGCATCGTCGGCCCTGCCACGGCAGCCGCCTTGAACCTGAGGGTGGTGCCTTTTGAAGTGGTCTGAAAGCCATCGCCGGCGTTCCAGCAGGAACCGGTGATGAGTTTCAAGGGCGCAGTCAACTGGGCCACCGGCAGTCGCACCGTGGAGTCGATCGCGCGGGTCGGTTACCCCGTCAACGGGGTGCTGCATCTGCTCATCGCCTACATCATCGTGCGGATCGCGTTCGGCTTCGTTGGCGAGGCTGATCAGACCGGTGCGTTGGCGACGTTGGCCGCGCAACGGGGCGGAGAGACATCGCTGTGGGTTGTGACGTTCGGGCTCGTCGCGTTGGCGATGTGGCGGTTGGCGGAAACTGCAGTGGGACTGCACCCGGGCGAACACACCCACGCTCATATGCGGGACACTCCGCTGATCAACCGGCTCAAGGCGTTTGGTATGGCGCTCCTCTATCTGGCGCTTGCCTTCGCCGCGGCACAGTTCGCGTTGGGGATCGGCCGGCAGGGCAGCGACCGGGCCGAAGGTCTGAGCGCGCAGCTGATGCAGTCTGCCGGTGGGAAGGCAGTCCTGGTGGCCGTGGGAGCGGTGATCGCCGCGATCGGCGGCTATCTCGTCTACAAGGGAGCATCGCGGAAGTTTCTCGGCGACCTCACGGTCCCGGGTGGACGGCTGATCACCGCGTTGGGTATGAGCGGTCACGTCATCGAGGGCGTGGTGTTGTTCGCAGCCGGGGCGTTGGTCATCGGTGCGCCGTTCCTGCACGATCCGACTCGGGCCACCGGATTGGACGCCGCGGTCGAAGCTCTCGGTGAGGCCCAGTTCGGTCAGGTGATACTGCTTTTCGCCGCAGCGGGATTCGCGGCATACGGCCTGTACAGCTTCGCGTTGACGCGCTACTCGCGGATGTGACCTGGCTCGTTTTCGTTGACACTGCGCTCAGGGCGGTCGCCACTCGAACTTTGGCGCCCTGTGTGCAGTCTCAACGCCGCCTGTGGATAGATTCTGCGGCGGATCGTCGGAAAATGGCACGCTTCCGGAATGGAGGGGGCGTTCCGGGGTAGCGAGGCGTTGGCACTTGGGTCGCTGACGCGCCACGACCTCCGGACGACCTTCAGCCGGGTGCTGCCCGACGTCTACGCGATGAAGCCGGCCGAGCTGACGCTGCAGCAGCGCGCGGCAGCGGCATGGCTGTGGTCGGGACGACGGGCTGTCGTCTCGGGCGTGACGGCGTCGGGGCTGTGGGGTGCAAAATGGGTCGACGCCGAGGTGGTCGAGCTGAACTGGCCCAATCACCGGGCGCCGCCCGGAGTGCTCACGCGCAATGACACGGTGCTGGACGACGAGATCGCCGTCGTCGACGGGCTTCCGGTGACGACGGTCGAGCGGACGGCGTTCGACCTCGCGCGGCGCGGTGCGAAGGCAAATGCGGTCGCGAGGCTGGACGCGCTGGCGCGCGCCACCCACTTCAAGAACGAGGACGTCCTCGACCTGTCGCAACGTCATCCGCACGTGAAGGGTCTGCGGCGGGTGGAGGAGATGCTGGACTTTGTGGACGCGGGAGCGGAGTCGCCGAAAGAATCGTGGCTGCGAATGATGTTGATACGCAATGGATACCCCCGGCCCGCCACGCAGATCCCGGTGCTGGGCGTGGATGGCTATCCGCGGTACTACCTCGACATGGGCTGGGAGGACATCAGGGTCGCGGTGGAGTACGACGGCGAGCATCATCGCGAGGACCAGGAGGCCTACCGCAAAGACATCATCAGGATGGAATACCTGGCCAGCATCGGCTGGCTTGTGGTGCGGGTGGTCAAGGGGCAGTACAAGGAACAGATCCTGCGGCGGGTGGACGGCGCGGTGCGATCGCGTGGCGGCTTTGACCGGTCTTGAGACTGCGCTGACGGCGGGCGTTACTCGCACTTCTCCGCCCTGAGCGCAGTCTCAACGCAGGTCCAACCGTTGAGACTGCATCCACGGCGGGGTCTACTCGAAAGTTCCCACCCTGAGCGCAGTGTCAACGTCAGCGCTGCAGTGTCAACGTCAGCGCTGCAGTGTCAACGTCTCGGGGTCAGGCGCTCGCGTGCAAATCGACCGGGGCGTCACGCAGGTAGGACTGCGGGTCGGCGCCGAGTGCGGCGAGCTTGGCGTGGCTGGGGGTGCCGGATTCGGCGGTGAATACCAGCAGCGTGTGCATTTGCGTGGGGTCATGCAGGATCTGGCACTGCATCTCCAGCAGGCCGAGCTTCGGATGTATCACCCGTTTCGCGGTCTCATGTGCCATCCCGACGATGTGCAGCTTCCACAACTCGGCGAACTCGGCGCTGCGCCCCAGCAGGTCTTCGACGATTGCGGCCGCACACGAGCCGGCGCCGTCGCGGGCGTAGCCCATCCGGGCAGCGGCGACGAAGTTTCGTCCGAGGGCGGCATGGTCCTCGACGGGGTAGAGCTCGCGCGCGGTGTCGTCGGTGAACCACCGGTACGCCACGCAGCGCGCGAATCCCTCGTAGGCGGTCTGATTGCCGAGCAGTGCCCGGGCGGCGGGGGTCTGCACCAGCGTCTCGCCGAACGCGGACATCACCTGTGCCGGGGTGTCCTGAAGGCGATCGAGGATCCGCATGGTGGCCGGGCTGACGTGCTCACCGACGAGTGTGCGAGCGGGCGTGTTGTGCCCGGCCAGCCGGAACAGGTGGTCGCGTTCATCCAGGCTCAGCTGCAGCGCACGCGCCAATGAGGCGAGGACCTCGACCGACGGCTGCGGGCCGCGCTGCTGCTCCATCCGGCAGTAGTAGTCCGTCGAGATCACCGCCAGCTCGGCGACTTCTTCACGGCGCAACCCGACGGCGCGGCGGCGTTGACCGGCGGGCAGTCCGACGTCCCCCGGGGTCAGCGCTTCACGGCGCGTCCGTAGGAAGTCGGCCAACTGTCGCTGATCCATCAGCCCAGTGTCCCCGTGGGTGCGCCGGCGTGCCAGGGATCGCCAGACCCCCTATGGTCGCCGCGCTTGCAGGACGTAGGCAGGCGGCATGTTGCACCACACCGTATCGCCTGCGGTCACCTCCCCGAAGCGTTCCGTCAGCAGGGCGCGAAAACGCCGCGCCTGGGGCAGGTGCTGTGCGTGCAGATAGGCGAAGGTGGCGAAGACGCTGTCCGGGGACAGCGTCGTGGCTACAGCCTTGGTCAGCCTCCGTTGCAGCCCGGGACCGAACGACGCCCACGGCAGGCTGCTGATGACGACATCGGCTGCGGTCAGGCCGCGGGAGGCCAACATGTCGGGCAGGTATTCTGCGTCACCTTCGGCGACATCGACTGCGGGGAAGCGAGTCCGCAGACGTCGTGCGAAGCTGGGGTTGATCTCGACGGCGATGTGCCGGCCCCGTCCGCCGAGTCGGCGCTGGATCTCGCCGGTGAAAGCTCCTGCGCCGGGACCGAGTTCGACGACGACGGGCGCGCCGCACGCGGGGATCGCGGCGGTCATGGCCGCGGCCAGGCGGGGTGAGCTGGGCGCGACGGCCCCGACGCGTGTCGGTTCACGCAGCCACTGTTGCAAGAAGAGCAGTTCGTCGCGCGTCGGCTCCCGTTGCGGGGTCTGAGGGGTTGTTCGCATGTCGACCAGTCTGTAGGCGCGCTGCGGCGACTACCAGGGCTTATCCATCCCTGGATGCTGCGACCTTGCTGCCAGATGCCGAGGTCAAGTGTCGGGATCTTAAATCCAAGGGAGAGAGCACAACCTGCGCACGGGTGACCGACGGAACTATTCTGGCGACGTGGCCCGGACACCAAGAACTGGCTGCCGGCGTCTGCCATGGCCCCATCCCCGGTCCCACGGCCAGCGACCGACATCGTCTGCCCAGACCAGTTGAAGTGCGCGAAAATCCCTGCGGTAGAGCCTGACGGCGGACTTCAGGTGCACATCCGGGTGTTCGACTTCGACCACCTCGAGACAAAATCTTCCACCACAGTCGATGTGTTCGCCTGGCTGCAAGACCATGCCCTCGTCGACCATCTGGTCGCCGATCGCGTTCAACAGCCGCACAGACGACTGTGGCTGGATTCCCGTCACCAGTAACTCCGGCAGACCCTTCTCCTGCAGGCCGATGGTGTACGCAAATGGCCGCTTATCACTCTCGACGAACTGAACTGCCCATCTGTGGGCTTTGATGGTGTCCCGTAGAACGTCCAGGTAGTCGTCGATGGTCTTGTCGGGATTGTCGCACTGCCAGCACATGGCCGCCCCCTTCTGTCGTGGTTACGGCCAAGCCTGCACGCACCCACCGACAGGTCCGGATGAGCCACACAGGCTCGCGTTCAGACTGCGCTCACGCCTAGGCCTTCTCGAACTTCATTGCCCTGAGTGCAGTCTCAACGGCTAGGGCGTCTCAACGGCTAGGGCGTCACGCCGGCGGTGGCGGTGGTGGTGGCGGTGGTGGAGGAGGTGGAGGAGCCAGCCACGGCAGCACTATCGGCGGCAGCCCAGGAATCTCGATGACGTTCGGCGGCGGGGGCGGCGGCGCCTCGGGTGGTGGCGG
>NZ_JBAUJR010000401.1:0-5370 GCF_049683935.1 Mycobacterium sp.
GCGCGCGTGCCGTGGGCTCGGCCACCGGACCGACGTCGTCGAGCAGTTCAGGTGCCACACCCGCCAACTCGACCTTGGCGTCAACGGTGTAAGTCACCAGTCCGCCTCGCAGCGCCACGCTCGCGCCGGGCACCCCGGCCAGCGTGGCCGCCAGCAGACCGGCGGTCAGCGATTCCGCCGTGGCGACGGTTTCCCGACGCACTGTCAGGTCGGCTACCAGCGCGCGAGCGTCGTCATCGACCAGCGGGTCGTCCACGCGAGTCCCTCACCGCCGAGACGAAGTAGTCGACGCCGGTGATCACCGTCAGCACCACCGCCGTGATCATGATCACCCAGGCTCCGGTCAGCCACCCACCCGACAGGGGCAGGATGAACAGCCCGATCGCGACCGCCTGAACCAGTGTCTTGAGCTTGCCGCCGCGACTCGCCGGGATGATGCCGCGTCGCATGACCGCCAGTCGCAGCCCCGTCACACTGACCTCACGGACCAGGATCACCGCCGTCACCCACCACGGCAGATCGCCGAGCAGTGACAGTCCGACGAGCGCCGCGCCGATCAGAGCCTTGTCGGCGATCGGGTCGGCCAGCGTGCCGAACTCGGTCACCATGCCGTAACTGCGGGCGAGTGCCCCGTCAAAATGGTCGGTGATGACGGCCACCGCAAAGATGATGAATGCGACCACCCGCCAATATGTTTCGTGCCCGTCGCCGACGAACAGCGCGACGAGGAACACCGGCACCAGGATGAGTCGCACACCGGTGAGGGCGTTGGCGAGATTGGCCACCCGAGCGCGCGGGACCACGGGATCGGTATGTGGTTGTCCCGGCACCGCCACAGAATACTGGTTGCCAGTGCCGATACTCTTCGGTGTGTGAGCCCAGTTCCGGATGAGCCCGCCGGTCGGCTCGTCCTGCGGCGTGCCAGGACGTCCGATGTGCCCGCGATCAAGTCGCTCGTCGACATCTATTCCGGGAAGATCCTGCTCGAGAAGAATCTGGTGACGCTCTACGAATCGGTGCAGGAGTTCTGGGTCGCCGAACTCGACGGCGAGCTGATCGGATGCGGCGCCCTGCACGTGCTGTGGTCCGATCTGGGCGAGGTACGCACTGTCGCGGTACACCCCAAGGTGCGCGGCCGCGGCGTGGGGCATGCGATCGTCGACCGATTGCTCGCCGTCGCCACCGAACTGCACCTGCAGCGCATCTTCGTCCTCACCTTCGAGGTCGAGTTCTTCGGAAGCCACGGCTTCGAGGAGATCGACGGCACCCCGGTCACCGCGGAGGTGTACGACGAGATGCGCCGCTCCTACGACACCGGCGTGGCGGAGTTCCTCGACCTCTCCTACGTCAAGCCGAACATCCTGGGCAACACCCGGATGCTGCTGACCCTCTGACTCCCGCCGAAACTGTATTCCACGCGGTCTTTTTTCGTATTTTTCCGCGCGGAGTACAGCCTCGGCGATTGGTGAGCCGGTGAGCCGGTGATTGGCGAACCAGGGTGCGCTAGAAGTCGGGCTCGTCGGTGTCGCCGCCCGCGGCGTCGCTGCCGCCGCGGATCAACGCCAGCGTTCCCGCGAGTTCGTCGGGCTTCACCAGCACCTCACGTGCCTTGGACCCCTCTGACGGGCCGACGATGCTGCGGGTCTCCATCAGGTCCATCAGCCGGCCGGCCTTCGCGAAGCCGACCCGCAGCTTGCGCTGCAACATCGAGGTGGACCCGAACTGCGACGACACCACCAGCTCGACCGCCTGCAGGAACACGTCCATGTCGTCACCGATGTCGGGGTCGACGTCGGTGCGTTCGCCGGCGGCCTTGGCAGTGGTGACGCCTTCGGTGTACTCGGGCTCGGCCTGGTCCTTGCACGCGGCGACGACGGCGTAGATCTCTTCGTCGCTGATGTAGGCGCCCTGGAACCGGACCGGCTTGTTCGCTCCCATCGGGAGGAACAGCCCGTCGCCCATACCGATCAGCTTCTCGGCGCCCTGCTGGTCGAGGATCACCCGGCTGTCGGTCAGCGATGACGTCGCGAACGCCAGCCGCGACGGCACGTTGGTCTTGATCAGGCCGGTGACGACGTCGACCGACGGCCGCTGGGTCGCCAGGATCAGGTGGATGCCCGCGGCGCGGGCCTTCTGGGTGATCCTGACGATGGCGTCCTCGACGTCACGGGGCGCGGTCATCATCAGGTCGGCGAGCTCGTCGACGATCGCGATGATGTAGGGATACGGCTTGTAGACACGTTCGCTGCCCAGCGGTGCGACGATCTCACCGGAGCGCACCTTGGAGTTGAAGTCGTCGATGTGCCGCACCCGGTTGGCCTGCATGTCCTGGTAGCGCTGTTCCATCTCCTCGACCAGCCACGCCAATGCCGCCGCCGCTTTCTTCGGCTGGGTGACGATCGGTGTGATCAGGTGCGGAATGCCTTCGTAGGGGGTCAGTTCCACCATCTTGGGGTCGATCAGGATCATCCTGACCTCTTCGGGGGTGGCCCGCGCCAGCAACGACACCAGCATCGAGTTGACGAAGCTGGACTTGCCCGAACCCGTGGAACCGGCGACCAGCAGGTGCGGCATCTTCGCCAGGTTCGCCGAGATGAAGTCCCCCTCGATGTCCTTGCCCAGTCCGATCACCAGGGGATGGTGATCACGTCGGGTCGACGGGGCGGTCAGCACGTCGGCCAGCCGCACCATCTCGCGGTCGGTGTTCGGCACCTCGATGCCGACAGCCGACTTGCCCGGGATCGGGGCGAGCATCCGGACACTCTCGGTGGCCACGGCATAGGCGATGTTCTTCTGCAGCGCCGTGATCTTCTCGACCTTGACGCCCGGGCCGAGCTCGACCTCGTAGCGGGTGACCGTGGGTCCGCGGGTGCATCCGGTGACCGCGGCGTCGACCTTGAACTGGTCCAGTACCGAGCCGATGACCTCGACCATCTTGTCGTTGGCCGCACTTCGGATCTTCGGCGGATCGCCCGCGACGAGCAGATCCAGCGACGGCAGCGCGTACGGGCCCTCCACCACCCGATCCAACTGCATCGGCTCCGCTTTGGGCTTCTTCTTCCGCGAGCGGGTGGCCGGTTCGGGGAGCGTCGCTGCGTCTTCTTCGATCGGGTAGTTGTCCAGCGGCGTGCCTGCGGGTCCGGCAGTCAGCGCCAGCGGGGCCAACGGTTGGGTTGCCGCAGCCGACGGCCACGACCGCGACTCGTCCTGTCCGTACCCGTCCGGATCGTCGTAGTAGCCGTCGGAGAAGTCGTCGGCTTCCTCGGTGTCGCCCAGTTCGTCGTCGTACTCGTCGTAGTCGTCGTACTCATCGTCGTCGTATTCCGAGCGCCACCGGGTGGAGAACATGTCCCGCACCGTGTTCGGAACCTCGCGGATCGTCGTCCCGGTCACCAGCAGGGCCCCGAACAACACCCCGAGGAACAGCAGCGGAGCCGCGATCCACGCGGTCAGTCCGTCGGAGAGCGGACCGCCGATCGCGAAGCCGAAGAAGCCGGCCGCACCCTGACGAGCGACCGGATCCTGCGGCGAATCCGCCCACAGATGCCACAACCCCAGCGCGGGCAGCACGATCATCGCCGTACCCAGGATCAACCGCGGGCGTGATTCCGGGTCCGGTTCGGAGCGCATGAGCCCGATGCCGAGCGCAGCCAGTGCGATCGGGATCAGCACGACCGCCGAGCCGATCAACACCCGCAGGAAGGTGTCGATCCACTCACCCACCGGTCGAGCGGCCTCGAACCATGAGCTCGCGGCGACGACGACCGCGAGGCCCAGCAGCGCCAGTGCGACCCCGTCGCGGCGATGTCCGGGCTCGATTTCGCGCGCCCGGCCGACCGAGCGAGCGGTGCCCCCGGCGCCCTTGGCCACCATCAGCCAGCCGGCACGCATGCCGCGACCGACCGCGGTCCCCGCTGCCGAGACGGCGGAGGGTTTCTGACGGGCCGGCTTGCGCCGCGGGGCGGCAGGCCTGGAGGATCTCGCACCACCCCGCGAACTGGCCTTTGACCTGGTCGTACGTGCTGCAGATCGGGCCGCGGTCTTACTCGCCATGCCGGTAAGCCTAGTCCCAATCACCCCAGTTGCACCATCTGCCACACAGGTAACAACCAGGTGCCAATCCGTGATCCCAGCGTGATCGGAGGCGACGCGCCCTGCGACGTCGCGACCACTCGAACCGTAATAAGGTGGACACCTGTCCAACTCAGTGCCGAGATCGAGGAGCCCGCACCCATGCCGATAGTCGTCGTCGCCACCATGACCGCCAAGCCCGAGTCCGTGGACGCCGTGAGGGACGCGTGCAAGCAGGCTATCGAGGCGGTGCACAACGAGCCGGGCTGCGACCTGTACTCACTGCATGAAGCCGACGGCACCTTCGTGTTCGTCGAGCAGTGGGCCGACACCGATGCGCTGACCGCCCACAGCACCGCACCCGCAGTGGCCACGCTGTTCGGCACCATCGGCGAGCACCTCGACGGAGCCCCCGACATCAAGATGCTGCAGCCGGTGGTGGCGGGTGATCCCGCCAAGGGTCAGCTGCGGCCGTAGTCTGCGCACCATGGGTGAGCTCACCGGCAAGGTCGCATTCATCACCGGCGCCGCCCGGGGCCAGGGCCGCGCACACGCCGTGAAGCTGGCATCCGAGGGCGCCGACATCATCGCGCTCGATCTGTGCGAGCAGATCGACTCGGTGCCGTACCCGCTGGCGACCCCCGACGACCTGACCGCGACCGTCAAGCTCGTCGAGGAGGCCGGCTCGCGGATCGTGGCCGTCCAGGCGGACGTCCGAGACCGCGACGCCGTGAAGGCCGCGCTGCGAGAGGGGACCGAGAAACTCGGCAATCGCCTCGATATCGTGGTCGCCAACGCCGGGATCGCTCCGATGGCAGGCGCCGGCGCATGGCAGGACGTCATCGACGTGAACCTCACCGGCGTCTACAACACCGTCGACGTCGCGATGAAACCGATGGTCAAGTTCGGCAACGGCGGCTCGATCGTGTTGATCAGCTCGGTCGCCGGCCTGGTGGGTCTGGGTGCGCCGGTCGGCGGTTCCGTCGGTTATGCGGCCGCCAAGCACGGCATGGTCGGGGTCATGCGGGTGTACGCGAACTTCCTTGCCCAGTACAGCATTCGAGTCAATTCGGTGCATCCCGCAGGAGTGAACACCCCGATGATCGACAACGATTTCACCCGGTCGTGGCTGGAGGGAATAGCGCAGGAGAGCCAGGGCGGTCCTGACATGGGCAACGCACTGCCGGTGCAGGCGCTGGAACCGGAGGACATCGCCAACGCGGTGTTCTGGTTGGCATCCGACGCCGCCCGCTATGTCACCGGCGTCACGCTGCCCGTCGACGCGGGGTTCGTGAACAA
>NZ_JBAUJR010000402.1:0-29762 GCF_049683935.1 Mycobacterium sp.
CGCCATGGGTGCCCTGCTCGCGCTCGGCCTGCCGACCTCGGCAACCGCGGCGATGCTGCTGGCAGCGTTCCAGCAGTACGGGATGCAGCCCGGCCCCTTGCTTTTTGCGCGGAACGGCGAACTGGTCTGGGCGCTGCTGGCGAGCCTGCTGATCGGGATGGTGGTGCTGCTCATCCTGAACCTGCCGTTCGCCCCGCTGTGGGCCAAGCTGCTCAACATCCCGCGCGAGTACCTCTACGCCGGCATCGCGATGTTCGCGTGCTTCGGGGTGTACGCGGCGAGTGCCTCGATCGTCGACGTGCTGTTCATGCTCGGGCTCGGACTGATCGGATTCATGATGCGCCGGTACGGAGTTCCGCTGGCGCCGGTGCTGATTGCGGTGATCCTCGGCCCGCTCGCGGAATCGTCGCTGCGGGCCGCGATGAACAACTCGCAGAACAACCCGCTGACGTTGGTCAGCACGCCGATCACCATCACCCTCTACATCCTGCTGGTCGTCGTCATCACGATCAGTGTCGTCAACAAGATCCGGATCCGTCGAGCCGCGGGAGTCTGACTCCGGCCCGGCGCCAGCCATCGGTGAGTCAGTCGGCCTCGCCTGCCAGCGCGAACCGGCCGTCTGCGGTCTGCTCCACCAATCCGTCGACGAGCAGTGAATCGAGCGCGCGGTCCCGCTGCGCGGTGTCGGTGGTCCACGCCAGATCGAGCTCGGCACGACTGACGGGAAAGGTGTTGCCGCGCAACACATCGAGCAGCCGACCGCGCACCTGACGATCGGTGCCGGCATACCGTTGTGTCCGGCGCGGGGTGCCGGTTCCCGTCGGGAACCCCAGCGATCGCCATGTGCAGTGACTCAGCGGGCACACTCCGCACCGCGGTGCGCGGGCCGTGCACACCGTCGCACCGAGTTCCATCAGGGCGACCGAGAACTGCGGTGCGGTGTCGTCGTCGGGAAGCAGCGCGGCGGCGTCGTCGAGGTCGCGGGGCGACGGCGAGCCGGCATCCTCGCGGCCGTGCACCGCCCGGGCGATCACCCGCCGTACGTTCGTGTCGACGACCGGGACCCGTTGCCCGTATGCGAAACACGCGACGGCGCGGGCTGTGTAGGTTCCCACGCCGGGAAGTGAGAGCAGGGTGTCGACGTCGTCGGGAACCACATCCGCGTGCTCGGCGGCGATCATCGTCGCGCATTCGTGCAGCCGCTTGGCCCGCCGCGGATATCCGAGCTTTCCCCATGCCCGCAGGACGTCGGCCGCGCTCGCGGCCGCAGTCGCCGACGGCGTGGGCCAGCGGGCGATCCAGTCCAGCCAGATCGGTTCCACCCGTGCCACCGGGGTCTGCTGCAGCATGAACTCACTGACCAGGATCTGCCAGGCCGAGACCCCGGCACGCCGCCACGGCAGATCCCGCTGGGCATGTGCGTACCAGCCGAGCAGCTCACCCGAATCGATCATCGAGGCCCGCTCGGGCAGAATGACGGCCATGCCCAACACAAGCCCGTTGACCGCTTGGAAAGCACTCAAGGAGGGTAACGAGCGGTTCGTCGCCGGTAAGGCCGAGCATCCCAGCCAGAGCATCGAGCACCGGGCGAGCCTGGCCGTGGCCCAGAAACCCACCGCCGTGGTCTTCGGATGCGCCGACAGTCGGGTGGCCGCCGAGATCATTTTCGACCAGGGCCTCGGCGACATGTTCGTGGTACGCACCGCCGGCCACGTCGTCGACAGTTCGGTGCTCGGCTCCATCGAGTACGCCGTCACCGTCCTGAAGGTCCCGCTGATCGCGGTTCTGGGCCACGACAGCTGCGGCGCCGTCGGCGCGACCCTCGCTGCCCTCGACAGCGGTCAGGTGCCTGGCGGTTATGTCCGCGACGTGGTGGAGCGGGTCATCCCCTCGATCCTGTCGGGCCGTCGCGACGGCCTCAACCGCATCGACGAATTCGAGGCCAGGCACGTCACCGAGACCGGCAAGCAGCTGCTGAGCAGGTCGACGGCGATCGCCGAGGCGGTGCGCTCGGGGGAGCTGGCCATCGTCGGCCTGACCTACCACCTGGCCGACGGACAGGTGGTGCTGCGCGACCATATCGGTGAGATCGGCGAAGGCTGAGGCGCGACACGCCGGGCAACCTCGAACAACCCGGCGTGACCTGGCCTTACCGTGAACATGTGCTGGATCTAGAACCGCAGGGCCCGCTGCCCACCCAGATCTACTGGCGACGCAGGGCGCTGGCGCTCGGCCTCGGTGTGCTCGTCATCGGGGTGATCGCCGCGATCGTCGCAGTCGTCGTGATGAACAGCACCAGCTCCGAGCAGCCGACCGCGAACGAGTCCTCCAACCAGGAAGCCGCCGCGCCGACACCGCTGCCGGGGGAGAACCCCGAGGTCAAGTCGCCTGTTCAGCCGCCGGCCCAGGACGCTCCGCCGCCGACCCCGACGCCGACCGCTGCCGTCGTGCCGCCCCCGATCCTGCAGGAGGGGGACGACTGCCCGGACTCCACGCTGGCGGTCAAGGGCATCACCAACGTGCCGCAGTACGTCGTCGGCGATCAGCCGAAATTCACGATGGTCGTCACCAACATCGGCCTGGTCGCCTGCCAGCGCGACGTCGGCGCGGCTGTCCTCGCCGCGTATGTGTACTCACTGGACAACCAGCGGCTGTGGTCGAACCTGGACTGCGCGCCGTCCAACGAGACGCTGATCAAGACCTTCCAGCCCGGTGAGCAGGTCACCACCGAGGTGACCTGGACCGGGATGAGCTCGGCTCCCAACTGTCCGCTGCCGCGCCAGCCCATCGGGGCGGGCACCTACAACCTGGTGGTCCAGCTGGGCAACCTGCGCTCTGCGACGGTGCCGTTCACGCTGGCGGATTCGGCTCTCCAGCCGGGTCAGGTACCGGTCGAGGGGGCCCCGCACCTGGGGACTCCCGGTCCGGTCGGCTGACCGACAGCCGCTACGCGAGCCGGTCGGCGATGGTGGATTCGGCCAGCTGAGACAGACCCTCTCGGATGTGGCGCGCCCACATCGAGCCGATGCCCTCCACCGACTGCAGATCGCTGGCGCTGGCCGCGAGCAACCCCTGCAGTGAACCGAAGGAGCGCACGAGCAGATCCACGTGCGCGAACTGCAGTCTCGGGATGCCCGCCATGGCGCGGTAACCCCGCGACGCCATCGCCGAGTCCTGGGCTTCGGCGGTAGACGGATAACCGAACACCCTTGCCAGCGTGGTGAAGTCGAGCAGTTCCCCGTCGGACAATCCGTCGAGTTCGTCGAGGGTCGCGCTGACCTGAGCGGCCGTCGGCGGCTCGGGATTGGCATGGTAGTCACGCACGATCAGCTCGCGGTCGGTGTCGTTGTCGCCGACCAGCTCGTCGAGCTGCAGTTTGAGCTGGCGCCCGTCGGTGCCCAACTCGACGACGTCGGAGTCGAGCTCCAGGCTGATCCGTCGCACCATCTCCAGGCGCTGGACCACCGTCATCACGTCGCGCAGCGTCACGAAGTCCTCGATCTCGGCGGTCGAGAGTTGCCTGCCGACTTCTTCGAGGCGGGTCTTGTAGCGCTCCAGAGTGTCGATGGTCTGGTTGGCGCGGGACAGGATCGTCGCCGACTCGGGCACCACGTGGCGCTCGCCGGCCACGTAGACGGTCACGATGCTCATCGAATGGCTGACCGAGATCACCGGGTATCCGGTCTGGATCGCGGTGCGCTCCGCGGAGCGGTGCCTGGTGCCGGACTCCTCGGTGGGGATCGACGGGTCGGGCACCAGCTGGACGTTGGCGCGCAGGATTCGGCTCCCGTCGCTGGAGAGCACCACCGCACCGTCCATCTTCGACAGCTCGCGCAGCCGGGTAGGTGCGTAGCGGACGTCCAGCGAGAAGCCGCCGTCGCAGATGGTCTCCACGCTGTCGTCGTAACCGATGACTATCAAGGCGCCGGTTCGGCCGCGCAGGATCCGCTCCAGGCCGTCGCGAAGGGCGGTTCCGGGCGCCAGCCTGGCGATGGTCTCGCGCAGCGTCGGCCGGGCAAGCTGCACCACCGTGCGAGCCGTCCGTCCCGTCGACTTCACGGCCATGTGTTCCCCACGAATCGGTTGTCGATCTGTCCTGGAGGTATGTCAGTCCGCGCCATTCTGGCTGATCCGGCGCAGAGCCTGCAACGCCGAGGTGATGTCGTCGGCGGAAACCACCTGCAGCCCGGGTGGCGCGGTGGTGACCCCGGCGGGCACCACCGCGCAGGTGAACCCGAGGCGGGCGGCTTCGGCCAGCCTGCGGTCCATGCCGGTCACCCGCCGCAGGTCCCCGGCCAGCCCGACCTCACCGATCGCCACCGCTGTCGTCGGCATCGCCAGGTCGGTGAAGGCGGACGCGATCGCCAGCGCCACCGCGAGGTCCGACGACGAGTCGGTCAATCGCATGCCACCGACGGTGGACAGGTAGATGTCGTTGGCTCCGACCGGGAGCCTGGCCCGTTTCTCCAGCACCGCGGTGATCATCGCCGCGCGTGACGAGTCGATGCCGCTGACCGCGCGGCGTGGGCTACCGCTGGCCGGTGAACCGATCAGTGCCTGCACCTCGCCGATCATCGGGCGCTTGCCGTCGAGCGTCACCGTCACCGCGGTGCCCGACACCGCCTTGGGCCGTTGGTCGAGGAACAGGCCGGAAGGATCGGATACACACTCGATTCCGTTGTCGTGCAACAGGAAACAGCCCACCTCGTCGGCTGCGCCGAAACGGTTCTTGACACCGCGCACCATGCGCAGCGCCGAGGAGCGATCACCTTCGAAATGCAGCACGACATCAACGAGGTGTTCCAGCGAGCGGGGTCCGGCGATGGCGCCGTCCTTGGTGACGTGTCCGACGAGCAGTATCGCCACGCCTGAGGTTTTCGCCGTCATCGTCAGCGCAGTGGTCACCGCGCGGACCTGGGTGACCCCGCCGGTGACACCGTCGACCTCGGCGGTGGACATCGTCTGCACGGAGTCCACGACGACGAGCGACGGTTGCACGGCCTCGATGTGGCCGAGAGCGGTCTGCAGGTCCGACTCGGCGGCCAGATAGACCTCGTCGTGCGAGCAACCGGTGCGCTCGGCCCGCAATCGGATCTGTCCCGCCGACTCCTCCCCGGACAGATACAGCGCCCGCCGACCGGTCTGCGCCCACCGGTGGGCGACCGCGAGCAGCAGCGTGGACTTGCCGACACCCGGATCGCCTGCCAGGAGCGTGACCGATCCGGGCACCAGGCCACCACCGAGCACGCGGTCCAATTCGCTCACGCCGGTGTGGAAGTGGCGGGTGGCCCCGGGATCGATCGAACTGATCGGCACCGCGGGAGAGGCGGGTGTGACCGCCCGCCTGGTCGCCGACGCGGTGCCCGCCGTCAGAGTGACCTCGTCGACGGTGCCCCAGGTGCCACAGTCAGGGCAGCGGCCGACCCATTTTGCGGTGACGTGGTGGCATTCCGAACAGCGGTACTGCGAACGCGTTCTCGAACTTGCCCGGGTCACGCGGTGACCGTAACCGCCGGGACCGACAGAACCTCAGCGATCGGCGCCGTGTCGGGCGTCGATGCGGCGGGTTGGCGTCAGTGCCCGCCGCCCCCGCCGGAATGGCCGGATTCGACCGGATAGTCACGACGCGGTGCCTCACCCGCGGAGATCGGCACGCCGACAGTCGTCTCACCGGCCTTCTCGAAGGTGAACGTGAAGTCGTACGTCAGCCCGTTGGTGATGGGCTTGGAGAGCTCCACGGTGGCCTGGGCGGAGTCCGCCGGCTCGACGTTCTCCAGCGCCGCGAGCTCGCCATCGGGTTTCCCGACCATGAGCGCGCCGCTGACCGGAACAGCGGTATCGCCGGACAACGTCACGGTGCCGACATCGGAGGTGATGGAGACGAGTTCGTCGGCGACATCGGGCGAGGCATTGGCGGCGACGAAGACCAATTCCACATCCTGACCCTCTTGGACGTAGTCGGTGGTCTGGACCGCGTACAGGTGGATGTTGCGCAGCGCGATCGGACCCAGCAGGGCGCTCACGCCGTTGATCGCGGGTTCCTGGGTGGCGGTTTGGGCGACCTGGCCGGCGCTGCAGGCGCCCAGAAGGAAGGCTGCGGCCACGCCGCACGCCGCCAGAGCGGGGACCGACCTGCCGTGTGCACGCGCGCGCCGTTCGAAGGGGTTCACTGGGGCCTCCTGCTCGGCCGACGGGGCGACATGCGTGCCGGTCACTAGGGTTCGACTATGCAGAGTAGTAGGTGACCGATGCGCGCGGTAGCGCAGGGGCGAACCGTCTCGCGGACAGCCGGTTCCAGACGTCGGCGACTGCCCGACAGCTACCCCGACGCCGGCTCCAAACACCCCCGGTCTTGCACGGATTCGGTGGCATGTCAACCCCTGGTCCGCACCTTCTGTGCCCCTGACCTGCATAGTTGATCCGCACCCGGTGGCGGCCCGTGTTAACATCGAGGGGTGAAAGGGGCTCGAAACTGATGATTTTTAAGGTCGGAGACACCGTTGTCTATCCACACCACGGTGCTGCGTTGATCGAGGCGATCGAAACCCGGACCATCAAGGGCGAGCAGAGGGAATACCTCGTCCTGAAGGTCGCCCAGGGAGATCTCACCGTTCGGGTACCCGCTGACAATGCCGAGTACGTGGGCGTGCGCGATGTCGTCGGACAGGAGGGCCTCGACAAGGTCTTCCAGGTGCTGCGCGCTCCGCACACCGAGGAGCCGACCAACTGGTCGCGCCGGTACAAGGCCAATCTCGAGAAGCTTGCTTCCGGTGACGTGAACAAGGTTGCCGAGGTTGTCCGTGATCTCTGGCGTCGTGACCAGGAGCGTGGGCTGTCGGCCGGCGAGAAGCGGATGCTGGCCAAGGCCCGGCAGATCCTGGTGGGCGAGCTGGCCCTCGCCGAGAACGTCGAAGACGAGAAGGCCGCGACCATTCTCGACGAGGCACTCGCCACCGCCTCCTGAAGGCAATGATGTCGATCCCGAGAATCGGGCTCGGCACCGACGTACACCCCATCGAAGCCGGGCGTCCGTGCTGGCTGTTGGGCCTGCTGTTCGACGGTCAGGACGGATGCGCCGGGCACTCCGACGGTGACGTCGCCGCCCATGCCCTGTGCGACGCACTGTTGTCCGCAGCGGGCATGGGCGACATCGGGGAGGTCTTCGGGACCGACCGACCCGAGTGGCGCGGGGTCAGTGGCGCCGACATGCTCAGGCATGTGCACTCGCTTGTGACGGGTGCCGGAATGCGGGTCGGCAACGCCGCCGTACAGGTGATCGGCAACCGACCGAAGGTGGGTCCGCGTCGCGCCGAGGCGCAACAGTTGCTCTCCGATCTCCTGGACGCCCCCGTGTCGGTGTCCGCGACCACCACCGACGGCCTCGGCCTGACCGGCCGTGGCGAGGGCCTGGCGGCGATCGCCACCGCGCTCCTGACAGCCGATGTGGTCGGCGATGACGAACAGGCCTGAACTGGCCGGTAAGCTGGCCCGTCGTGACCGAACGCCCCGCATCAGTGATGCGGCTCTATGACACCTTGTCTGGTGGTGTGCGCGATTTTGCGCCACTGCGGCCCGGGCACGTCTCGATCTACCTGTGCGGTGCGACGGTGCAGGGACTACCTCACATCGGCCACGTCCGCAGCGGCGTGGCGTTCGACGTACTGCGCCGCTGGCTGACCGCCAAGGGTTTCGACGTCGCGTTCATCCGCAACGTCACCGACATCGACGACAAGATCCTGCACAAGGCCGCCGATGCGGGACGCCCGTGGTGGGAATGGGCCGCGACCTACGAGCGGGCGTTCGCCGCTGCATACGACGCGCTGGGGGTGCTCCCGCCGTCGGCAGAGCCCAGGGCGACCGGCCACATCACCCAGATGGTGGAACTGATCGCGAATCTCATCGACCGGGGACACGCCTACGCCGGGGACGGCGATGTGTACTTCGACGTCGCGACACTTCCCGACTACGGCAAGCTCTCCGGGCACCGGCCCGACGACGTCCACCAGGGCGAGGGTGTCGCGACCGGCAAGCGGGATCAGCGCGACTTCACTCTGTGGAAGGGCGCCAAACCGGGCGAGCCGTCGTGGCCGACGCCATGGGGGCGCGGTCGGCCGGGCTGGCATACCGAATGCGTCGCGATGTGCGAGGCGTACCTCGGTGCGGAGTTCGACATCCACGCCGGTGGGATGGATCTGGTCTTCCCGCACCACGAGAACGAGATCGCGCAGGCCGAAGCTGCCGGTGACGGGTTCGCGCGGTTCTGGCTGCACAACGGCTGGGTCACCATGGGTGGCGAGAAGATGAGCAAGTCGTTGGGCAATGTCCTGGCAATACCTGCTGTGCTGCAACGGGTTCGCGCAGCAGAGCTGCGCTATTACCTGGGCAGCGCGCACTACCGGTCGATGCTGGAGTTCTCCGAGAACGCCCTGCAGGATGCGGCGAAGGCGTACGCGGGGATCGAGGACTTCCTGCACCGGGTGCGCAGCCGCGTCGGGGCGGTGGCGCCGGGGGAGTGGACGGCGAAGTTCGGCGCGGCGCTCGACGACGACCTTGCGGTGCCCGCCGCGCTCGCCGAGGTCCATGCCGCACGTGCTGAAGGCAATCGGGCTCTGGATGCCGGAGACCACGAGACAGCGTTGACCCAGGCGATGTCGATCAGGGCGATGATGGGGATCCTCGGTGCCGATCCGCTCGACGAACGCTGGGAGTCGCGGGACGAGACGTCGGCAGCGCTGGCGGCGGTCGACGTGTTGGTGCAGGCTGAGGTACGCAGGCGTGCCGAGGCCAGGGCAAGCCGCGACTGGGCGGAAGCCGACGCGATCCGCGACCGGCTCAAGGAGGCGGGCATCGAGGTCACCGACACCTCTGACGGCCCGCAGTGGTCACTGTTGGACGGGACGGACAAGTAATGGCGGGCAATTCCCAGCGGCGAGGCGCGGTGCGGAAGTCCGGCACCAAGAAGGGGCCGACGGTCGGATCGGGCGGCGTCCGGCGTCGTGGGCTGGAAGGCAAGGGCGCGACACCGCCGGCGAGTCAGCGGCCCCACCACCCGGCGGGCAAGCGCGCCGCCCAAGCCGCCCGCAAGCAGCAGGGCAAGGCACGTAGGCCTTCAAAGTCTCAAGAGACCGAGATCGTGCTCGGTCGCAATCCGGTTCTGGAGTGCCTGCGCGCCGGAGCGCCGGCGACCGCGCTGTACGTGGCGCTGGGAACCGACTCCGACGAACGGCTCACCGAAGCCGTGCAGATCGCGGCCGACAAAGGGATCTCGATACTGGAGGTGCCCCGCCACGACCTGGATCGGATCGCGGCCAACGGCATGCACCAGGGACTGGCCCTGCAGGTGCCGCCCTACAACTATGCGCATCCCGACGACCTGCTCGCCGAGGCGAAACGTGAAGCGGCCCCGCCGCTTCTGGTCGCGCTGGACAACATCTCCGACCCACGCAACCTCGGCGCCATCGTCCGGTCGGTGGCGGCGTTCGGCGGCCACGGTGTGCTGATCCCGCAGCGCAGATCGGCGTCGGTGACCGCGGTGGCGTGGCGCACCAGCGCCGGGGCGGCCGCCCGGTTGCCCGTGGCACGGGCGACGAACCTGAACCGCACGCTCAAGCAGTGGGCGGATTCAGGTCTGCAGGTTGTCGGCCTCGATGCCGACGGGGACACCGCGATCGACGAGATCGCCGGCGACGGACCGATCGTGGTCGTGGTCGGGTCGGAGGGCAAGGGATTGTCGCGGCTGGTGCGGGAGAACTGCGATGCCATCGTGTCCATCCCGATGGCCGGTCCCACCGAGTCGCTCAATGCGTCGGTCGCGGCCGGCGTCGTGCTGGCCGAGATCGCCCGGCAGCGCAGGGGTTAGACGGTGCTCGGCGCGACCGGCCGTCACAAGCGCCCGCGTAGGCGAGCGCCGATCTGTGCCCGGGAACGGATACCGAGTTTGCGGTAGGCGCGGGTGAGGTTGGCCTCGACGGTCTTGAGGCTGATGAACAGTGCCGCGGCGATGTCGCGGTTGTTCATCCCCGCCGCAGCCAGTTCCGCGACGCGCTGTTCGGTGTCGGTCAAAACACCGGGCTGATTTCGGCTTGGCTTGGTGCGGATGAGTTCGGCGTGGGCTCGCGCGGCCCACAGCGGGGTGTTCAGCTTCTCGAAGGTGTTCATCGCTTCGGTCAAGTCGGACGAAGCGGCGTCAAGTCGTCGTTGCCGGCGGTGGAGCTGGCCGAGCACCAGCTGGGTGCGGGCGCGCTCGAACGGCATCGGCAGCCGGTCGTGTTCTTTCAGTGCCTGCGTTGCGACGCTGATCGCGGCGCTGAGGTCGTTGTCGAACGCCAACAGGAGGGCGCGGCTCCGACCACCGAGGGCGAGCATCCATGGTCGGTCGAGGCGCTGGCCGTTGCATTCCAGCCGCTCGATCAGAGCCTGAGCCTCGGCACGGCGACCCAGCCCGAGGAGAGCCTCGATGGCATCGGGAAGAAACGGTGCGACGTTGATCTCAGTGGCGTCCGGAGCCCGGTCCAGTCGAGCCAATACCGGCGCAACGACCGCCTCCGCGGCTGCAAAATCAGCCACCGAGACTTCCAGAAACGCGAGAATCGCCACCGGCCACACATCGATTGCGTCAGACCCGAAGCGGCGGGTGGCAGCGAGCGCTTCTTGGGCGTCGCGGCGAGCTTCGTCGACGCGGCCGGCGTATGCGGCAAGCGCCGCACTGGTGGTCAGCGCCACGTACAGCGGAAAGTCGCCCCCCAGCTGGGCGGCCCGTTCGACTACGTCATCGGTGATCGTGGCGGCCTCAGCAGGGTTGCCCCGCCACAATTCCAACTGCGCGTGATGGAAGGCCAGGTATACGAGGTCGACTTCGCGGCCGTCGGCAAGACACCGCCTACGGAGCGTGGCCATCAGTTCGTGGGCGCGGTCCAGCTGTCCGCTCCACAGCGCCAGGAGCGCGTTGTTGGTGCTGGGGCGCAACGCAAGTGGCATGGCGGCGCCGGGATCCTCGAGCTCGACGGCTCGCGCGAGCTCGGCCTCGTCGAGGCCCTGGCCGAGGAGGAAACGCTGGACGGTCCGGATTGCCAACGCCTGCGCGAGCAGCAGCCGGTGGCCGAGCCGCTCGGCATTGGTCACCGCGTCTTCAAGAGTGCTCAGAGCTCCGGCATGGTCGCCGGCATTGCCCTGAGCGAACGACAAATTCACCGAGAGTTGCGCGCATAACGCCAGGTTGTCACCGGTTTCTGCAAGCGCTTCCTTGAGCAGTTCGGCGGCCTCCCCGAAGCTGTCGTCGACCATGCGCACCTCGGCGAGCAATCGCAGAGCGTGAATGCGCGCCTTGCCGGCGGCCGGCTCGTCGAGGACTTCCTCAAGCAGCGTTCGAGCCCGCCTGACATCGCCGGCGTGCAGCAGGTAGCCGGCCATCCGGACAAGGCGGGTCGTGGTGCCGCCCCCGAGCCCGACGGACAGTTCGATGAGTTCCGCGGCGGCCGCAGGGGCTCCGCGTCGGCGCGCCGATTCGGCGGCTGCGTCGAGGGACTCCCACAGCACGGAATCGCCATGGACGGATCCCAGCGCCAGGTGTCTGGCCGCCAACTCGGGCTCTTCGACGACTTCGGCCAACCGCCGATGAATAGCACGGCGCCGACCGGCTGCGGCACCGGTGTAGACACCGTGGGCGAACAACGGATGGGCGAAACGTGGATGTTGCCCGTCGATGACGATGACGTCGTCGACCTCAGCGGCCTCGAGCAACGCGGCAGCCTGGGAGATCTCGGCGCCGATGGCGTGAGCGACCAGCGCCACGGTGGGTGTTCCCGCGCACGCCACCACCAGGAGCGCGTCTTGAACAACGCTCGGCAGGCTACCGATGCGGGCCTGCACCACGTCGGTCAGCGTCGCGGGGAGCTGCACCTGGGAGGCCGCGCCCGCGGTGGGGGCGGCAGCGTCGATTGCTCGCGCCAATTCCAGCGCGTACAAAGGATTTCCGCCCGCCGACTGGTGAATTCGGCGCAGTACCGGACGGGTGAATGAGCGGTTCAGCCGTTCGGCGATCAACGCGCCGACCCCGCCGAGGCTCAGCGGTCGCACCCGGAGCCGGTCGACCGCGTCGGGGCGGGACAACTGCACCCGCGCGATCGCGGTGACGCCGTTGGGGTCGTTGCGCGCGGTGACCAGCACTCCTACCGGTCCGGTGAAGCGGCGAGCGGCGAAGGCCACCACAGCCATGCTGGAGGGATCCAGCCACTGCAGGTCGTCGATGGCCAGCAGCACCGGCGCCGTCGCCATCATGGTGTCCAGAGCTGACATCAGCGCAGCCGACAACGCGTGTTGGTCGGTGCCCCGACCGGGTGCTTGGGGGCGGAGCAGCACGTTCTCGACCGCGGCACGTTGCGGCGCGGGCAGTTCGGCGATCACGGCGTGGTCGACGTCGCCGAGCAGATCCTCCAAGCCGGTATAGGCCAGGATCGACTCGGATTGCGCGCCGCGCGCAGAGAGCACCTGAAACCCCGACTCCGCCGCCTGCGACAACGCCGCCAGCCATAGGGTGGTCTTGCCGATCCCTGGCTCACCCTCGATCACCAGAGCCGCCGGGGCTTTGGTGGCCGCGGCCAAGAAACCGTCGATCGCGCGTGCTTCGACCGGTCGACGCACAGTGGCCTGGTGGCGGATCGGTGACGGGTTTCCTGCTGTGGGCGCTGGACCACGCGAGCGTGGCGACCTGGGCTCCACCTGTAGGAACCTCCCCTGGTTTGCCAGGTATCCGATCGTTGAACGAGCCTATCAGCTGGCTCGGGTTGTGCAGAGTGTGCGCCAGTTGGCCGACAACAGCTGGCCACGGACCCGCAAGGACTCGTATCGGCAGGTCAGCAGCGGTGTGGACCCGGCAGACCCTCGCGATTCGGGCGCGGCCAGCGGGGAAACACGAGGGAAACCCCTGATTTGTCGACACTTCGGCAGGCCTACGGTTTGCCTCGTGTGGGCTGAGGAATGCGGTTACTACCTGGTCGAATGGTATCGACCCGATGTCACCGAACACGACCTCGACGCGCTCGTGGCCGGCTTGACCAGAGGTGCCGTTGCCTCCGGCACCGGCACAGGCCCCGCGACGACGTTGATGGCGGTGTTGGCAGCTCCCGCCGACGAGGTGCTTTACGGCTTGTTCGCTGCGGAGTCGCCGGATTCGGTGATCGCGGCCTGCGCTCACGCCGGCACACCCGCCGAGCGGCTCACCAGCGGGGTGGATGCACGCATCGTCACAAGCCGTATGCAGTGACGGCCCGCCCGGCACGCAACGGTCAGATCCCGAACAGTTTGATCCCCGCCCACAGGCCCAGGACAGCCGCCACCAGCACTGCCGGCGTCGTACACACGCCGATCCGGCTGAATTCGACGAAACCGGCACTGCCGTCGGTCATGTCGCGGCGCACCACCGTGCGCCACAGCAGGTTGGCCAGAGAGCCCACATAGGTCAGGTTCGGCCCGATGTTCACCCCGATCAGCACCGCGAGCACCGCGGCGGGACCGGCCGCGGTCACCAGAGGCAGCAGCACCAGCACGGCGGGGAGGTTGTTGACGACGTTGGACAGCACGGCGGCCACGGCGGCGATCGCGAGCAGCGCGAGCAGGCCCTGTCCGTCGGGAATCACCTGCTGCATCACTGATTCCAGCCCGCTGTTCATCACCGCGGCGACCACGACGCCGAGGCAGAGCACAAAGGCGAGGAACGGAATGTCGAGCGCAGCGACGATCCGAGCGGCGGACGTGTGGCCGCGGGCGAGGCCGCGGACACCCAGCACCAGCGCTCCGGCGAGCGCGGCCCACGCCGGCGAGAACCCGAGAAGCGACGTGACGGCGAAGCCGACGAGGGTCAGGCCGAGCACGCTGAGGGCGAACTTCGGCACCTCGATCGGCTCCACCGGCGCATCGCGGCGGGGGTGCACTGCCAGGTCCTTGGCGAAAAGCCAACGTAGCAAAATGAACTCGACGGCAATGGCGGCCAGCCAGGGCAACGTCATCACGGCGGCGAAGTGCACGAATGTCAACCCGGCAGCGCTGAACGCCAGCAGGTTGGTGAGGTTGGACACCGGCAGCAGAAGGGACGCGCTGTTGGCCAGATGTGCGGTGGCGTACGCGTGCGGTCGGGCCGGAACGGCGAGTGTGCGCGCGGTGGCCAGGACGACCGGTGTCAGCAGCACCACGGTGGCGTCCAGGCTGAGGATCGCGGTCACCGCGGCGGCGATGGCGAATATTGAAGCCAGAAAACGGTTCTGGCTACCCGAGGTGGCTCTGGCCATCATCAGGCCGGCTGCCCGGAACAGCCCCTCGTCGTCACACAGCCGCGCCAGGACCAGTACCGCGGCGAGGAATCCCACCACCGGCAGTAGCCGGCCCACTTCGGCGGTCGCGGCGGGCCAGGAGATCGCGCCGATGGCGAGGACCAGCGCCGCCGCCGGTACCGCCACGATCGCCTCGGGCCATCCGTGCGGCCGGATCAGTGCGAATCCGAGCACCGCGACGAGCGCCAGCAGCGCGAACGTCAGCTCCATGGATCGGCGCGTTGCCAGAGCGTGGGGAGGTGCAACTGCACGCCGTCCTCGGCGGCCAGTCGGGTCAGCACTCGCATCGAGACGTCCAGATCGTCGACGGCGTACGATATCGCGCGCAGCGGCTTGTCCAGCGGGCGGAAGAAGTCGTCCCAGTGGATCAGCACGACCCTGCGGGCGCCGACCATCCGCACGGTCTGTGTCCAGTACTCGGTGAGGTAGCTCTGCGGCTGGAGTCCCAGTTGCCCGACTCCCAGGTAGACCGCGTCGGCACGCCTGCCGGTCAGCGCGCCCGGCACGAAGCCCGCGCTACCGACGATCAGCAGCGCCCGGCCGGTGGGTCGGTGGTCCACGAGCATGGACCATGCCTCGCCACATCTGTACGCCGACACCTCGGCCGGGGGGACGACCGGTGCCGTGATGGCGCCGGGAAAGCGATCCGGCGGGCAGTGGTTGCCCTCGATCAGCGTGATGTCGAAGTTGCCCACGGTGACCGGCTCGCCCGACTCGACGGTGTCGACACACTCGAGACCGTGGCCACGCCCGATGAAGGCCGCCGACGCACCGCCGAGCAGCCGGGCACCGGTCAATCCGGCGACCACCGCGGAGTCCATCGCATGGTCGAAGTGGGTGTGCACGGGAACCACCGCGTCGAGGCGGTTCACTCCGAGCTGTGACAGAGCTGAGTCGATCCGCGCGCGCGATGAGGCCAGCGGACGGGAAGCGACGCTGAGAAGGCTTGGCCGGGAGAAGAATCCGTCGGTCATGACCGCTGAGGTGCCGTCGTCGACGAGTAGCGTCGTGACGCCTCCCCACGCCACTGACATTGGGGACGCCTGGGAGGCCTCGGGTAGGTCGAAATGAGAACCATAGCCGCTCAGGTCGGGCCGGCCGAGCTTCAGGCGCATGGAGCCACCCTAGGGTGTGCGGGCCGCCCTCACGCTGTGCGTCCCGGCGATGGCGGCGCCGAGGCACGCAGCGGCGACGGTGCCCGCGAACCACGGGAACACCGAGGCGAGATCCCACTGCGTCGCCGCCCACCCCGCGATGAGCGTGGGCACCGCCATCGCCGTGTATGCCAAGAGATAGAACGCCGACATCGTCTCGCCACGGCGGTCGGCGGGCACCACGTCGGACAGGTGCCGCAGCGACCCACCGAAGCCGAGCCCGAACGTCACGCCGAGCAGGGCCGCGGCGACGAACACCAACTGCCATTGATGAGTCAGCAACACCGGAATCGTGAGCAGCAAGGACACCGCCATTCCGATGTCGCCGATGATCGCCGAGTACCTCGCGGGCAGCCGCGTCGCCGCGAGTTGTGCGAGCGCTGCGGCGAAGGCGGTGGTGCCGACGACGCCGCCACCGAAGACGAGGTTGTCGATGTGGGCCTGCCGTGCCGCCAGCGACGGGTAGAGCGACAGCAACACGCCGAGCACCGACCAGGACGCCATCACGCCGAGCGCCGAGAACCAGAAATCGCCCCGGATTTCCTGGGGCACCGCGGGTCTGGCGATCCGGATCGGACCGCTGGCGCGGGCGGTGTGCGGTTCCCGCAGCGCCAGGAGGCCGACGCCAAGCACGAGGCAGACGACCGCGACCACTGCGTACGGCGTTCGAAGCGGGTGCGGCGCGTACTGAGCCAGCAGGGCCGAACCGATGATCGCCACCGTCATTCCGACGTTGAGGCTGACACCACTGAGTTGCCCTGAGCGCACGCCGTGATCCGGCCGCAGGTCCAGGAGCGCGGCCGCCCCGGCCACCACGATCGATCCGACTGCCGCTCCGTGAATGGCGCGTGCGAGGAGGAGGGTTGCCATGCTGTCGGCGACGAGGAAAACACCGAGACCGACGAGCAACGCGATCAGTGCTCCGATGAGCACCGGCTTGCGGCCGACAACGTCAGAGATCCTGCCCGAAACCAGGACCGCGACGAGCGCGGCGAGGGCGTAGACCGCGAATACCATCGTGGTGGCGAGCGGTGAGAGGTGCCAGCTCGCTTCGTAGATCCCGTACAGGGGTGCGGGAAGTCCGGATACCCCCAGTGCGACTCCGCTGAGCACGAGCAACAGCGGGTAGGCCCACCGCTGCGTGTCAATAGTCGAACGGTCGAACGCCACCATCGCAGTGCCACTCTCCGGTCGAGTAGGTTTGACGAACATCGAACCTGATCGAGCGTACGCTCGGTTTGACAATCATCAAACCGCTCGTGACGAAGGGCACTCCATTGGCTGACGGCGGACAGGTCGCCGACGACACGGTGACGCCGGTCGGATCGGTGCAACGAGTGCTCAGCGCAATCCAGGATCCGGTCCGCCTCGAGGTGGTCCGCCGGCTGTTCAACGCAGGCACACCCCTACAGTGTGGCGCTCTGTACGACGGAATCAACAAGTCGACGGCGACGCACCATTTCAAGATTCTGCGCGAGGCCGGCGTGACCGAACGGTTGGTGATCGACGGCCTCACCTACCAGCGGCTGCGTCGCGATGAGGTCGACACCGCCATTCCCGGGCTGCTCGGCGCCGTCGTCTCGAGTGCGAACCAGGACGCCGATCTCTAGTTGAATGGAGCCAGGCGCACGCCGTCGGCGGTGAGTCGCTGCCGCACCGCAGTGGCGATCTGCACCGCCCCTGGCGAATCTCCGTGCACACAAACGGATTCGACGGTGATTGCTATAGGTGATCCGTCCACGGCGGTGACCCGCCCCGCTGTGACCATCGAGATCACGCGATCGGCGATCTCATCGACGTCGTGAAGTACTGCGTTGCGTTCCTGACGCGACACGAGCTTGCCGTCTGGGCGGTACGCCCGGTCGGCGAAGGCCTCGGGCACCGTCCGCAGACCCAGCCGCTCGAGTTCGGTGAAGAGCACCGATCCCGCCAAGCCAAGCACCGGTAGCGCTGGGTCCACAGAGTGCACCGCCTCTGCCACCGCACGGGCCTGCTTGCGGTGATCGACGACGGCGTTGTACAGCGCTCCATGGGGTTTGACATAACTGAGGTTTGATCCCGCGACTCGGGCCAGGGCTTGCAGGGCACCGATCTGGTAGACGATATCGGCGGTGAGCTCTTCAGGATCCACGTCGATGAAGCGCCTGCCGAAGCCGGCGAGATCTCGGTAGCTCACCTGTGCGCCGATGCGGATACCGCGACTGGCCGCCGCGCGGCAGGTGCGCGCCAAGGTGGCCGCGTCCCCAGCGTGAAAGCCACAGGCCACATTCGCCGAAGTGACGATGTCCAACATGGCCTCGTCGTCGCCGAGTGTCCAAACGCCGAAGCTTTCGCCGAGATCAGCGTTGAGGTCGACCGAAAGTGCTGGCACCTCGCCAGTTTAGCCGTGCGCGCCGCTCAGCGGTTTGAGGTATCCGCCGATGGCCAATCGCGATCTCGACAAACATGTTGAGCTGCGGATGAAGGGTCGAACATCATGGTTCAGGCAACAATTGAACTGCAGGGCTTCGAAGCTCAAACGGCTCGATCCAACCTCTGCGAGCATTCATTCAAGGTACTTTGGGCCGGTGATCGTCACTGGTGCCATGCTCGCCGAGTCCGCGTCGGTCGTCGACAACAAGCTCGATGTCCGCGGTGGTGTGGTCGACACCTATCGCATCGGTCCTGATCGTGTCATCCCTGTCACCCTTGTGGTCCTCACCCAGACGCAGCCGTTCGACAAGGCGCCGACGGTCAACCTGACGATCACCACCCCCGGGGGCGGATCGACGGAGCACGATTTTGATGTGCCTGAATCCAGTCTCGGCGGTGAGATCGGTTTTGTGGTGGCCCCATTGCGTGTTTCCGCACCGTCCGACGGCCGTTATGTGCTGTCGGTACGCGCGCAGAGCGGTCTCGTTGCGCTCCCGCTCACGGTGTTCAGCTAGCTGCGTCGGTGCGGCCGACCGTGTCGAGCTCGATGCGGAAATCGGCTGCGCGCATCACATCCGCATCGTGTGTGGCGGCGATGACTGTCGCACCGGAGTCGGCGATCGCCCGCAGGTGCGCGGTCACCACGGAGCGCGCTGCAGCGTCGAGACCGGTGGTGGGTTCGTCGAGCAGCAGGATCGAAGCCTCCTGAGCGAACGCCTGCGCCAACAGCACGCGTTGCCGTTGGCCGCCCGAGAGCTCGCCCAGGCCGCGGTCGCGCAGATCCCCCAGGCCGAGATCGTTCAGCCATCTAGAGACGATGGCGCGGTCGACGGCACCGGGGCGACGGAGCAGGCCGAGGTGGCGCCAGCGACCCATCATGACGGCGTCGGCGACGGTGATCGGGAAGGAGTCGGTGACGGCGCTGCGTTGCACTGCGAAGGCGACGTTGCATGCACCGACGCGGATCTGGCCGTGGTCGGGTCGTAGGACCCCGGCGATCAGGCCCAGCAAGGTCGACTTCCCCGACCCATTCGACCCCGCGAGGGCGGTGACGGCGCCCGGCGCCATGGACACCGTCAGGTCCCGGAACACCACGGTTCCGGGATGGCCGAAGTCGATGCCATCCACATCGACGCCGGGGTGCCTCGACCTCTGTTTATTGAAAATGATTGTCATTACTGCTAAGAGTGTACGACATGATGCAGTGGCTGACCCAACCGTTCGGGGCGGACGTCGTGTTGCGAGCGCTAGCGGCGGGGGTGATCGCGGCGTGCCTTTGCGCCCTGGTCGGCTGCTGGGTGTTGTTGCGAGGCAGTGTTTTCCTTGGTGAGGCCATGACACATGGCATGTTGCCGGGAGTCGCGCTCGCTGCGTTGACGGGGCTCAGTCTGATGATCGGTGGGTTGGTTGCGGCACTGGTGATGGCGGTCGGCGTTGCGGCGATCGGGCGTTCGTCGAAGTTGTCGTCGGATACGGCCATCGGGCTCCTGCTGGTCGGCATGCTCGCTCTCGGCGTGATCGTGGTCTCTCACTCCCAGAGTTTTGCCGTCGACCTCACCGCCTTTCTGTTCGGCGATGTCCTCGCGGTGCGCACCACCGATCTGGTGGCGCTCGGCGCAGCTTTACTGCTGACGCTCGGCGCGGTGATCATCGGGCACCGAGCTTTTGTGGCGACGACCTTCGACCCGCGCAAAGCCGCGACCCTGGGCCTTCGTCCGCAGCTGGCCGTGCCCGCCCTCACGGTGCTGATGGCCGTCGCGATGGTCGCGTCGTTCCATGTGGTCGGGACCCTGTTGGTGCTGGGATTGCTCGTCGCACCTGCGGCGACCGCGTTGACGTGGGCGCGCTCGATACCTCAGGTGATGATCCTGGCCGCACTCGTGGGTTCGGCTGCCGTTTATGGGGGACTTGTCATCTCGTGGCACGCGGGTACGGCTGGTGGTGCCACGATCGCCGGCGTCGCCGTTCTGATGTTCTTCGCCTCCACCTTCCTGTCGGTCATTCGGAGAAAGTGGAAACAGGTCTCGGTGGCGGCCGCCTCGGCCTGCGTGGTGGCAGGGTGCGCCGGCGGAGGGACGCCACCGCCGCCTTCCGAAGAACTATCGGCGGACGGACACGACGACGTGTCTGTCCAGGGCGCACGTGAACTCGACGGGCCGCTGACGAAACTGGTGTTGGTGGACCCTTCCACCGGTGAAACTGCCGTGTACGACGCGGTGGATGAAACCGAGACGGCTGTTGGCTCCTACGGGCCGGTCGCCGCGCTCAGCGGAGACGGGCGATTCGCCTACCTGCACACAGGTGACGGCACCACGATCGTTGATGCCGGAGCGTGGACGTTCGACCACGGCGACCACTATCACTACTTCGCCACCGATCCCGCCATGGTCGGCACGTTAGATGCACCGGTGGCCTCGGTCAGCGCCAGCAACTCAGCTGTCGCTGTCGAAATAACAACGGGCAGTGTGGAATTGCTCGATCGGGAAGCGCTAGGTGAGAGGACCGTGGAACCGCCGAGCGCGCTGGCTGTCAGTGACGGCATGGTCTCCGTGGTGCCCTACGGCAGCAGGCTGGTGGCGGTCACCGACGGTGGTGAAATTCAGGTGATCGGCGACGGCGGCGCCACAGAGCTGTCCGGACAGTGCCCGAATCCCGCATGGTCGAAGCCCACGCGGCGTGCGGTGGTGTTCGGCTGCGAGACCGGTGCGGTGCGGGTGACCGGAGGCGACGGTGAGCTCACGGTGACCGAGATGCCCTTCCCGGTCGAGGCCCCGGCGCAGCGGCCGCAAACCATGGACCACCGAGACCGTGCAGACGTATTCGCCGGTGTCGCAGACGGTCACGTCTGGGTCCTCGACAGTCGACAACGGTCATGGGTGCTGATTCCCGCACCCGAAGCGGTTGCGACGAACACCGCCGGTGACGGCTCCGTGCTGGTGCTGCACCGCGACGGCACACTGGGCATGTTCGATGTGAACACGCGAACCGAGACCGCGAGGGTGCCGATCTTTCCCGGCGCCGTCCCGACCGATGGCCTTCAGCCGGTGATCGATATCGACTCCGACCGCGCCTACATCAACAACGCCGAAGCCCGGGAGGTGTACGAGATCGACTACGCCGACGGGCTGCGCATCGCGCGTACCTTGAGCACCGAGGTGGCTCCAGGGCTGATGGTGGAGTCCGGCCGGTGAGACGATGGGCGCTGATCTGGATCGCCACCTTCATCACTGCGACGTCGACGGCATGCGGTGGGACGTCCGGCACCGGTGGCGAGATCGTCGTCACCACCAACATCCTCGGAGATGTGGTCCGCAATGTCGTCGGTGACACCGCCCCGGTCCGAGTACTGATGAAGCCGAATACGGACCCGCATTCGTTTGGCGTCTCCGCTCAGGAAGCGGCCGCCATGTCGAGCGCAGACGTGATCATCTACAACGGGTTGGGTCTGGAGGAGAATGTGATCCGCAATGTGGAAAACGTTGCTGGACAAGGAGTACCGACGCTGGCAGTCGGTGATGACGTCGATCCCATTCGCTACGCGGAAGGGGACAGCATGGGCGCTCCAGACCCGCACTTCTGGACCGATCCCCAACGGATGATCGCCGCCGTCGATGCCATCGAGGAAGCTATTGTCGGCGAAGTCGAGGGCATCGACGCAGACGCAGTGGCGCGCAACGCTGACGCATACCGCGAAGAGCTTCGCGAACTCGACGCGTCGATGGTGCAGCGAATCAACACGATTCCTGCCGACCGGCGCAAGCTGGTGACGAATCACCATGTGCTCGGCTACTTCGCGCAGCGGTTCGACTTCGTCGTCATTGGCGCGATTGTGCCGAGCGGCACCACGTTGGCCGCACCGAGTTCATCTGACCTGCAATCACTTGTCGGCGCGATCGAGAGTGCCGGTGTGCCGGCGATCTTCGTCGATTCATCACGGCCGGAAAAGCTGGCACGGGTACTGGCCGTAGACGCTGGTGTTCACGTGCAGATCGTGCCGCTCTACAGCGAATCGCTCAGTCCTCCTGGGACTCCGGGGGCCACGTACCTCGACATGATGCGTGCGAACACTGAAGCCATGGTTACCGGCCTGCGATAGACGTGGGCCGTTCTGAATAGCTCGAAAGGAGCTGAAATGTCTGATCCGCGGTGGCTGTACCGCGTAGGTGCAGCGTCGTGCACGGTGGTCGCATTGGCGGCGTGCGCGGGCAACAACGATGCTGAGAGCACGCAGGGTGCTGAGACGACTCAGGAGAGCGCGGCGCAGTCTGCGCCGATCACAGAGCCCCTGGTGGCGACCTATGACGGGGGCATCTACATCCTCGATGGCGAGACTCTCGAGGTACAGGAGGACATCCCGCTCGAGGGGTTCTTGCGCGTCAACCCGGCCGGTGACGAGGGACATGTACTGGTCACCACAGACGAAGGGTTTCGTATTCTTGACGCCGCCGGCGGACACTTGACGGACAACACATTCGCGGCCGACGAGGCCGGACACGTTGTGGCGCATGGTGAACACACCGTGCTGTTCGCCGACGGGTCAGGCGAGATCATGGCCTTCGACCCGCACGACCTGGAGAACGGTATGCCGGAGACCGAGAATTTCACGACGCCCGAAGCGCACCATGGTGTGGCGGTGATTCTCAGTGACGGAACGCTGGTGCACAGTATCGGCGATTCGGAGAACCGCACCGGGGCCGTTGCCATGCAGGGTGATCAAGAGGTCGCCCGCAGCGAGGAGTGCCCGGGCATCCACGGCGAGACCGTTGCTGCTGACGAAGTGGTGGTCTTGGGCTGCGAGGACGGGGTGCTGGAGTACGCCAACGGCGAGTTCACCAAGATCGCCAGTCCGACGCCTTACGGTCGGATCGGCAATACCCGTGGGCATGAGGACTCGCCGGTCGTGCTCGGTGATATGAAGGTCGATCCGGACGCCGAACTCGAGCGCCCGGAGCAGTTTTCGCTGATCGACACCACCACCGACCAGCTCAGGGTCGTCGCGCTGCCGCCGTCGGTGAGCTACTGGTTCCGCTCACTCGGGAGGGGGCCCCAGGGCGAGGCGCTGATTCTGGGCACCGACGGCAAGCTCTACGGCTTCGACCCGGTGACGGGTGACACGGTGAGTTCGATTCGAGTGACCCAGCCGTGGTCGGAGCCCGACGACTGGCAGCAGCCGGGGCCTGCGGTCTTCACCCGTGAAGATGCCGTGTATGTCAGTGACCCTGCGGCCAGGCAGATTCACCTGGTGGACTTGCAGGATGGAGCGGTGACTGCCTCCGGGTCGCTGGAGCAGACACCCAATGAGCTCAGCGGCGCTGTCGGTCACGATCATCACTGAGCAATGCCGACGTCGTACTCGGCCAATGGCAGCTGTTTGCTCATTGGCCGAGTACGCGGCGGCTGGATCGAGCTTGACGTCAGTTCTGGCTGCTGGATCTCGCGAAGTTCAAGTCGGCCCGCAAACTGAGCGGCAGGTTCTGCCGATCCCACGAGCCGCCGGCCACCCATCTGCCTGCCGCATCGACATCAGCTCGCGTTGTCAACGGCCCCACCCACACTGCCGAGGCGACAGGAACCCGATCAACAGTGCACGGCTGCAGCATCAGCATCACACCGCCTTCGAAAACTCGGGTAGCACAGGTCAATTCGCCGAGCAGGCACTGGGTCACGATCAGCACACCGTGCGGGCAGCCGCGGACGACGTTACGGAATTCCCGCACCACTGAGTCTGTCAACTCCGGGTCACACGCCGTGCACAGAGCGACGGTGAACGGCTGGGTGGTGAAACCGCGATCGGGGTAGGCCATTTCAGGCGCCGTGGTCGTGGGTAATTCCCCAGTGCGGCAGTGGATCCGGGAATTTCTCACGCAGCGTGCAGCAGATGCAGCCGTTGGTGAGTTCGACCAGTCTCTCCTCAATCCGATCGAGATGCCCCTGGCCGGCCATGAGGACCGCATCGATATTCACCTCGCTCATGTCGTTGACGATCACCGCCACCCGCCGGCCGTCCCGGTTCGCGAGGATGTGGTTCGGCAGGGTGGTCTTGCCCGCGCCGAGGAAGCCGGAGAGCACGGTGACGGGCAACAGCGGAGTGGTGGTGACCATGACCGTAATGATAATCATTACCAATAAGACGGGCGAACTTGCTGCTCGTTTATGCAAGATCTACTGCAAATGGTTATCGTTACCGGGTGATCATCTCGTCGTCCACCCGGTTCGGTCTGCTCGTCGCCTCGCTTCTCGCCGCGTCATTGGCGCTGTCAGCGTGTGGCAGCAGTGACGAGCCGGCCGCGTTCACGCAAACCACGACGGGCGCCGGTGACGAATGCCCGGCGACTCCAGTAGACGTCGTGGTCAGCGTCGACCAGTGGGGCGACATCGTCTCCCAGGTCGGCGGAGCGTGCGCCAACGTGACGACAGTGCTCGCCGGCTCCTCGGTGGATCCTCACGACTACGAGCCGGCACCATCCGATGCGGCACTCTTCGACGGCGCAAAGCTCGTCGTGATCAACGGCGGGCACTACGACGAGTGGGCGGCCAAGTTGGCCGGCACCTCGGCCCCTGACGCGCCGATCATCGATGCGGTGGAGTTGAGTGGCGCTCACGAGGGCGAGGCCGGTCACGACGATGCGGCTGAAGCCGGTCACGATCATGCCGGTGAAGGCAACCCGCACGTTTGGTACAACCCTTCGACGGTGAACTCCGTCGCCGAAGCGGTGACCGCCGAGCTCGGCGAATTGGCGCCCGACGCCAGCATCTACTTCGAGGAGCGACACACCGCGTTCGAGAATGTGATGAAGCCCTATGACGACGCAATCGCGACCATCAGGGCAGGCGCCGCCGGTAAGACCTTTGCGGCCACCGAGAGCGTCTTCGACGATATGGCTGCAGCTCTCGGGCTGCAGAACCGGACACCGGAGGGCTACCAGCTGGCCTCGGCCAACGAGGCCGAGCCGACGCCGGCCGACCTCGACGCGTTCCTTCGGCTGCTCGGCGAACGCGGGGTCGATGTGCTGATCTACAACACCCAGACGGAAGGCTCGATACCGGAACAGATTCGGGCCGCGGCGGAGGACGCCGGAGTTCCGGTGGTGGAGGTCACCGAGACGGTGCCGCCGAACACGGAGTCCTTCCAGACCTGGCAGGTCGCGCAGCTCGATTCCCTGGGTCAGGCACTCGGTGTCGGTGCATGACGTGCCCGCTGACCCGGCGCTGACGTTCAACGACGTCAGCGTCGTCCGCGGTGGCCGCACCATCTGGTCGGAGTCGACGCTGCAGGTCGACGCGGGCCGCTTCGTCGCCGTCATCGGATCCAACGGCGCGGGTAAGACCACCCTGCTCAAGGTGATCCTCGGACTGCTTCCGGTAGCCACCGGTTCAGTCCGGGTCTACGGCGAGCGCCCCGGTGTGCTCAACGACGAAATCGGTTACGTACCACAGCATTACGAGGTCAACGCCAGTGCGGCGATCCGTGGCAGAGATGCTGTGCTGCTCGGGCTGAGTGGGCGGCGATGGGGATTCGCCCGGCCCAGCGCCGACGATCGCCGGCGGGTCGACGAGGCTTTGACGTGGGTCGAGGCCGGCGATATCGCCGATTGCCGACTGTCCGAACTGTCCGGCGGCCAACGCCAGCGGATCGCGCTGGCAGGTGCCCTCGTCTCAAAGCCGCGGATGCTGATCCTCGACGAGCCGTTGGCGTCGCTGGACCTGCGCAACCAGCACGAGATCGTGGCGCTGCTGGCCAGGCTGAAGCGGGAACTGGGTGTGACCGTCATCGTGGTGGCACACGACCTGAACCCGCTGCTCGCAGTTCTCGACAGCGCGATCTACCTGCTGGACGGCCATGCGCACCACGCCGCGATCGATACGGTGGTGGACTCCGAACTGCTCACCCACATGTACGGGACACCCATCAAGGTGGCACACACCCTGCAGGGTGAGCTCTACATGCGGGGCGTGTGATGACCGAGACCCTGCTCGCGATCGGCTATCAGGACAACTGGCAGCAGATCCTCGGCTCGTCGTTCATGCGCAACGCGTGGCTCGGTGGAACCATCGTGGCGCTCGCCGCGGGCTTGATGGGCTACTTCATCGTCGTGCGCAATTCGTCCTTCGCAGCGCACGCACTGGCCCACATCGGGCTGCCCGGTGCCACCGGCGCCGTGCTGCTCGGACTGCCGGCGGCACTGGGGCTCGGGGTGTTCTGCGTCGGCGGAGCCCTGGTGATCGGGGCTCTGGGCAAGCGCGCCTCGGAGCGCGACGTCGCGACGGGCACGGTGCTCGCGTTCGCGACCGGGCTCGGTCTGTTCTTCAACTCACTGGCCACCCGAAACTCATCGACACTCACCAACGTGCTGTTCGGAAACCTGCTGGCGATCACGTCGGATCAACTGCTGTCGTTCCTGGCGCTGCTGGTGCTCACGGCGGCCTGTATCGCGTTCGTATTCCGGCCGCTGTTGTTCGCGTCGGTCAACAGCCAGGTCGCGGAGGCCAAAGGTGTTCCGGTGCGGGGCCTGTCGATCGCCTTCATGGTGCTGCTGGGGATCACCATCACGATGGCCGTCCAGGCGGTGGGCACGCTGCTGTTGTTTGCCCTGGTCGTCACGCCGGCGGCCACCGCGCTCATCCTGACTGCCCGTCCGGTTCTCGCGATGGCCGTCTCGGCGGTCATCGGCCTGGTCTCGGTCTGGCTGGGGCTGATGCTGTCGGCGATGTTCGATCTGCCACCGAGTTTCGTGATCGTGACGATCGCGTGCGGCGTGTGGTTCGTGGTCTGGGCAGGTGGCCGGCTGCCGCGCCCGGGCCGTAGGTCCACGGCACACTCCGCTGAGTCCACTAACCTCACAGAGCATGTCCAGGAGTCCGGCGCCGCGACGACGAGCGACCCTGGCATCTCTCGCAGCTGAGCTCAAGGTTTCCCGCACCACCGTCTCCAACGCGTACAACCGGCCCGACCAACTGTCGGCCGAGTTACGGGACCGCGTGCTGTCGACCGCGAAGCGTCTGGGTTACCCGGGGCCCGACCCGGTGGCCCGCTCGCTGCGCACCCGCCGGGCCGGCGCAGTGGGGCTGGTGATCACCGAACCCCTCAACTACTCCTTCAGCGACCCGGCCGCGCTCGATTTTGTTGCAGGCCTTGCCGAATCGTGCGAGGAAGCCGGCCAGGGCCTGCTGTTGGTCGCGGTGGGTCCCAACCGAAGTGTCTCCGACGGGTCGGCGGCGGTGCTGGCCGCCGGGGTCGACGGCTTCGTGGTGTACTCCGCCTCCGACGACGATCCGTACCTTCCCGCTGTGCTGCAGCGTCAGCTACCCGTCGTCGTGGTGGACCAGCCCAGGAACGTTCCGGGGGCCTCCATGGTCGGCATCGACGACCGCGCTGCGATGCGCAGCCTTGCCGACCATGTGCTCGAGCTGGGGCATCGGGAGATCGGGCTGTTGACGATGCGCCTCGGCCGCGACTGGCCCCACGGAGGACCCGGACCTGCCGTGGCGGACCCGCAGCGCCTCGAGACACCGCAGTTCGACGTCCAGAACGAGCGCATCCGCGGCGTCTACGACGCGATGTCCGCGGCCGGGCTCGACCCGGAGTCCTTGACCGTCGTCGAGAGCTACGAGCACCTGCCCAGCTCGGGAGGTGCCGGTGCCGACATCGCACTGGAGACCAACCCCCGGATCACCGCGCTGATGTGTACCGCCGACGTGCTTGCACTGTCGGCGATGGATCACCTGCGCGCCCGCGGCATCTACGTGCCCGGTCAGATGACCGTGACCGGATTCGACGGTGTCCCCGACGCTCTGCAGCGCGGTCTGACCACCGTCGTGCAACCCGGCATCGAGAAGGGCCGGCGCGCGGGGGCGCTGTTGCACAATCCGCCCGGGTCCGGACTTCCCGTCATCGAGATCCTCGGAACCGAGGTCGTCCGCGGCCGAACGTCAGGCCCTCCGGCGTAACGGGCACGCGGCACGCCGCCGTCATTGCTGATCTGACAAACTGCGTCGCACGTCGAGTAGGTGTGTCAAAGCCGCGGCGACGTCCTCCGGGGAGTCGATGCGGTAGCCGGCGAGTGTCTCGCCCGGACCGACCTTGACCCCGACGTCCGCGTCGCGCAGTCGACGGAACGCCTTCTCGTCGGTCACGTCGTCCCCGAAGAAGACCACCGCCGTCGCGTCGTGCTGATCGCGGAGGATGTTGATCGCCTCGCCCTTGTCGGTGGAGATCACCGCGAACTCGAGCACTGCCTTGCCCGTCGTGGCGTGCGCCTGCCATCCGGTCGATGCGTCCCATGCCGCGGCCAGCGCCGCGTCACCGTCGGCCGGCGAGGCGTTGCGGACGTGCAGAGCGACGCTGGCCGGCTTCGTCTCGACCGTCACTCCCGGTTTGTCGGACGCGACGGCGGTCAGTACGTCGGTGATCGTCTGCAGCAACACGACGTCGATGGAGTGGGAGAACCCCGAGTCGAACTCGGCGCCGTGGCTGCCGACCAGGTGCACCGACGACGGCATGGACGACAGCACCCGCAGATCGCCGAGCGCGCGACCGGAGATCAGTGCGGCGGAGGTGGCAGGCAGTTCGGCGAGTTCGATCAGCGCGCGGCCGGCGTCGGGGAGCGGCCTGGCGTCGGCGGGGTTGTTGACGATCGGCGACAGGGTGCCGTCGAAATCCGAGGTGACCAGCAGCCGGGGAGACCTGGCGGCCAGATGCAGGGCCCTCGACAACTCGGGTGGCAGGTCGCTCACCCGTCAGATCTTAGGCTGGTCGCCGTCTCCGATGAGCAACCGGACGGCCAGATCCAGCCGCTTGCTGACGTCGGTGGCAGAGGCACGCCGCGTCAGCCATGCCAACAGGTTCGACAGCCACACGTCCGAGATCACCCGGGCGATGTGGTACTGGTCCTCGGTCGGCTCGCCGTCGCTCATCGCGCGTGCGAACATCGAGTCCATCAGCTTGCCGACATGGTCTACCTCACCGGCCGCCGACGCGTCGGCGAAGACGAATGCCCGCGTCATGGCCTCGGTGAGCAGTGGGTTGCGCTGCATGGCCCGATTGAGCTTGCCCACCATGATGTTGAGCCGCTGGTAGGCGGTCGCCCCCGCGGACAGGGCTGCCCGGTCCGTCTTGGCGTCGATGCGCTCGAACTCCCGGCCCAGTGCGGAGACCAGCAGATGGACCTTCGACGGGAAGTACCGGTAGAGCGTTCCCACCGCGACGTCGGCGCGTTCCGCCACGGCCCGCATCTGGACGGCTTCGTAGCCACCCTTCGACGCGATCGCCAACGTGGCATCCAGGATGCGTTTGCGCCGCTCGCGCTGAGCCTCGGAACCCAGCTCGGACTCGGTCAGCACCGCGACGTTCATCACCTGGCGCGGCCGCGAGTCCGACCCGGCGCCGCGCGGCGGCGTCGGTGACGTACCGGCGGACAACTCAGACGTCCCAGACATGCGTCGAGCGGCTCCTTCGTGATGCGGACTCGCCGAAAACGATACGCATACCGGCCCCCAATTTCTCACCTCGGTGTCCTGGAACACACCGCCGTGCCCTGCTGTGATGGCGGTCGACTTGACGGTCGAACGCTGGCACTATTAGAACACGTTCTAGTGGGAAGCACTCTCTTCTCCCTCAATCGCTAGGAGTCCTGGTGTCGGCTGTGTCCTCGAATACCACCGCGACCATCACCGATGAGCAGTCCGCCGCGCGCGACCTGGTCCGTAGCTGGGCCTCCGGGTCGGCCGTGATCGATGCCGCGCGCGAGGTGGAGCACGGGGACGCGGCCGGGTGGCGGGCGCCGTACGACGGCCTGGCTCAACTAGGGATCTTCGGTGTCGCCCTGCCGGAAGAACACGGCGGCGCCGACGGCACCGTCGCGGATCTCTGCGC
>NZ_JBAUJR010000403.1:0-9538 GCF_049683935.1 Mycobacterium sp.
GCGCTCGCCGGGAGCCTCGCCGAGCACCCCGACCTGCACGCCGTCACCGAACTCGCGCTCACCGCGCGCAGCGCATCCCCCGAGCGGATCGCCGCGGGCACCGCGATCGACGCGGGCGGCCTGCTACCCGACACCGCGTCGGTGAACAGTTGGACCCAGCGGGTGCACGAGGTCGACGCGATGGAACTGCTCGAGGTCCAACTGTGCAACCAGACCGCGCCGTTCATCCTCGTCAGCCGGCTGCGCCCGGTGATGGCCGCATCATCCGCGCGCCGCAAGTACGTCGTGAACGTCTCGGCGATGGAGGGCCAGTTCAGTCGCGCCTACAAGGGCCCCGGCCACCCGCACACCAACATGGCCAAGGCGGCGCTGAACATGCTGACCCGCACCAGCGCCGCGGAGATGCTCGAGCAGGACGGCATCCTGATGACGGCGGTGGACACCGGCTGGATCACCGACGAGCGCCCGCATCCGACCAAGTTGCGGCTCGCCGACGAGGGTTTCCACGCGCCGCTGGACCTCGTCGACGGCGCCGCCAGGGTGTATGACCCCATCGTCCGCGGAGAATCGGGCGAAGATCTGCACGGCTGCTTTCTGAAGGACTATTCGCCGAGCAACTGGTAGCTGCCCCGACGTACCGACACCCGTTCCCCGGCCTCGAGGAACCGAGGCCCACCGGCACCCAACGACGAGCGCGCGGCCAGCCGTACGCCTGCGGCGGCGACGTCGGTCAGATGGGTGAGCCGGGAGAGCTCCCATGCGTGCAGGCTGCGTCGCGGAACGGGGTCGGATCCGTTCCAGCCGTTGAGGGCTCGTGCAAGAGAGGCCGCATCACCGAGCGCCTTCGACGTCCCCGAGGCGGTGTGTGGGCGAACCGTTCCTGCCGCGTCGCCGATCAGAGCGACGCGGTCGGCGGCCATCCGGGTCGGGGGCAGATCGAACACCGGTTGCATGAACACCGTCGACAGCCGTACCAGCTCGGCGAACGGGCCGGGCAGCGCCTCGTCGGCCAGCGAGAGAAGCGCGTCCTCGGGCTCTGGCCTGAGTTCCCCCGGCGGTAGGAAGTGCGCGTACTTCTGACCGGACCGGCCGACCATCAATCCGGCAACGGCTGCTTTCGAGGTGTTCACGTACCAGACCCAGTTGACCCGTCGGTTGCCCGGGTCGGTCTCGCCGTGCACACCGGGAACGAGGTAACACAGCATCTGCATGCCCGAAACCCCGAACGACGTGAAGCGCTTCGCCAGCAGATCCACCAGCGCTTCCGGAAGTTCCGACTCCGGCTCGAGGCCGCGGAAGGCGACATACCCGGCGTAGTCGCCGTCATCGCGACCGCTCGTCAGAAGCCTTGTCGCAGAGCCGACTCCGTCAGCTCCGACCAGGAAGTCCGCACTGTGGGAGAAGCCACCTCCGAAGACTGCGGTGACACTGTCGCCGTCGAGTCGAAGATGGTCGAGTCTGCTGTCGAAACGGACGCACACCCCCTCGAGGGGCTGGCGCAGAGCGTCGTAGACGGTGTCCCAGGCGGTCATCCACTGCGGGGCTTGATACCGCGAAGGTGTTCCGTGTCGATGGAGTTGTTGGCGCTGCGACAGCGCCACGCTCACCGACGGGACGGACCTTCCGACACGGGCGAGCAGCGAGGCGACCTCTGGTTGCATCACGATGCCGGCACCACGCGGTTGAGTCCTGTCGACGGAGCGCTCGTGAACGGCGATTTCGGCTCCCGCGGAGGCCAGTTCGTGTGCGGCGGCGAGCCCCCCGAGGGATCCTCCGATGACCACCGCGCTGAACGATGTAGTCGCCTGTGAGGTCGAAAGAGCTTTCATAGTGGCTGATTCCGTCCTCGTGCGGTGTGCGATCACGGGTCAGTCGACAGCGTTGACGCGGCTGACGATCAGCGGGTCGGCGGGGGTGAACGGGAAGCCGGGCAGATCGTCGAGGTGGGTGCCGAAAGCGGCAGCGAGCACTTCGCGGGAGTAGGCGCTCGCCGAGGCTCGGTAGCCGATGTCGGCAGGGAAGGGCTGGTCGAAGAAGATCAGAAAGTGCCAGTCGTCGGTTCCGATGTTCTCGATGTGGTGCGGATAGGCGCGCGGGATGAAGTACATGTCGCCGGTGGTCATGGTCCAGGTGTCCAGCGTCCCATCGGGATTCATCACCGTCATCCGGGCGTCGCCGTGCTGGACGTAGCCCATCTCGGCGGTCACGGGATGCCAGTGTGGTTCCCGCATCCCGACCTCGGTGACCCGCAGCGAGTACATCGAGATGTCCTTCAAGACCGGCCAGAACTGATCACGCGCGAAGCGGGCGTTGCCGCTGACGTAGTTCAATCCCGGTGCCTGGGCTTCGATGTCGAACTTGTGCGGGTCTCGAAAGTAGGCTCCCGGCGGGATCTCGGGATCACCGATGCGGGCGGCCAGTTTGTGATCGGTGGTGTCGCGTCGGATCTTGGCCATGTCGGCGGCGGGCAGGTCGTAGGTGTTGCCCAGCACGGCGTCGGAGAAAGCGCCCAGCGTGGCGCCGAACCCGAAGTCCTCAGGCCGTTCGTTGCGGAACGCGATGATGAACTCGGCGACCTCGTCACCGATGTTCTCGATGTGGTGCAGTGAGCCCGACGCGGCATGGAACATCTGCCCGGCGGTGACGACAAAAGTCGAGAACTTGCTGCCGTCGTCGAGGATGGACACCAGCGCGGTGCCCGACACGCAATAGGTCAGTTCGTTGGCGTTGGCATGCCAGTGCGGGGTCCGCATCGTTCCGGGGTTCAGCAGCACCCGCTTGATCGACAGCCCCTTGAGGATCGGCAGATTGTCGGCGGTGACTCGGCGCATGGAGCCCAGGTCGGACTCCTCGACGATCTCACCGTCGAGCAGTGAGGTGGTGTGGCTGCTGCGCGAAATGGACGCTGTCATCGGTGCTCCTGGGTCATCGGTCCTCCTGGGAATCCTGGGCCACTGCTGGAGATGACTCTCCTCCGGTCGGCGCCCGGTGTCATGGACGCTGGCCGCCGTACCCGTGGCGGATTCTGCGCCCGGTCGCTTCCTGCTAGCTGCAATGCGCTGCTCGGTGTGGCTAGGGCGGATGGTTCCGGCCGGCCGACGTGGGGGACGTGAAGTTCAACAGGGCGGTGGTGGTGATCACGTCGTGGCCATGACCGATGCGGAGATTCGTCAACCAATTTGGCTGATCGCCGTCATCGACGGGGTTCCGACGCTGATAATCAGGCGGGCGGCGAAGTACTGACCGATCGAGATCCGACGTAGGCACGGCAATAGGAGCCTGTATGAAGTCTGGTGCGAAGGAATATGAGGAAGACGCCCGTCGGCTTCGCGAGTTCTCCGCGTTCGATGGGTTGTCGGACGACGAACTCAAGCATCTCGCGCGAGCAGCGCGCCACACTTCGACGTCTGCACCCTGGCCGCTGATGCATGAGCAGACACCGTCGGACGCCTGCTACATCCTGCTCAGTGGCGAAGCAGCGGTGTATCTGGGCCGCGACCGAGTCGCAAAATTGGAACCGGGTGAGGTGATTGGTGAATCCGCTCTCCTTCGCGGAAAACTGCGCACTGCAACCGTAACGACGACGGGGCCAGCTGAGGTACTGCATTACAATCGCGAGGTTTTGGCTGACCTGCTGGAGAAGATACCTGCATTGCGTGACGCCATAGCCGCGACTGTCACCCGGCACTCGCTTGGAGCGGCAACATCGGATCAGAGCCAGCAAGGCGATTGAGCCGGAGCACATTTCGGACAGAACGTGGATCAAGCCCGCCCTACTTGCGATGTGCGCGTTCGGCACGTTGACTCAATGTCTGCGTCCATATGCGGGAGCTGCTAAGACCAGAGCACCTCAAAGACTCGCTGTGGTCCTTGAATGCCTTTGAGTTGCTCTTCGCGGGCTTCACCGAACTGGAATTCGTGACTGCCCGCGACCAGCTCGCGCATCACCGCCGACACGAGGATCTGGCCGCCGCTCGCTGTCGCCGCAATCCGCGCTGCGAGGATCACGTTGTGTCCGAAGAAGTCTTCTCGGTCGCGAATTACCTCACCACTGTGCAGTCCAATACGCACCCGCACCACCTGGCTGCCGGTTTGATCTCGCCGCACTGCCAGGTCGCGCTGGATTTCGATTGCGCAGCGCATCGCGCTGCTGGCACTACCGAACGCGACCATGAATCCGTCGCCTTGCGATTTGACCTCGAAACCATGATGCACGGCCAGATGGCCTCGGATGAGCGCATTGTGGCGGTGCAGGACCTTCAGCCAACGCTCGTCGCCGAGCTGCTCGGTCAGTACCGTCGAGCCTTCGATGTCGGAGAACATGATTGTGACTGTTCCGTCGGGGGCGGCGACCGGGCGAAGGTCGGGCTGGTCCCGCTCCACGGACAGCGCGACGCCGTCCAGCGCCGACCAGGCGAGCGTCGCCCTCAGTTCCTGGTGCTCCTTGCGCAGCCGATTGAGTCGCTCTGTTTCGACGCGCATGCCGATCTGACGTGTGAGGGCAAGTCCATGGTCGATCAGGCCCATCGCCTTCTCCTGATTGCCCAACTGGGATCTGCCGAGAAGCGTACGGGCGTACTCGTAGCACACCCGGGGTGTCAGAAAGTCGCAGCCGATCTCAGCGTTATGCGCGAGCGCGAGTCCGAAGTGGCGAACCGCGTCCTCATGGCGTGCGGCTGCCGAGGCGGCAAAACCGAGGAATGCGTGGTTGGAGCCGAGGCAACCGGCGGCTGCGAGAAACAACGTGCAGCGGTCGGCGTAAGGCACCAACAACTCGTACAGAGTGTTCGCGGCTTCGGGGTCGCCGATCTTGACCGATGCGACCGCAAGCGCGCAGAGCGACGTCAACCGGTCACTGCTGTGCCGCAACCCCGCGAAGCCGTCCGCCGCGAGGGTCGCAAACTCCAACCGGGCCTCGTCGAGTTGGCCGATCTCGGTGAGCAGCCACACGTAGGCGGACGGCCACGCTTGGCCGTAGCGGGCCGAGGTCTGGCGCCCGGTGTCCGTCAACTGATCCAGGCTGCCGTCTGCCACCCGCGTGAGGAACGAGTGGGCCTCGAACACGATTTCGGCCGCTTCCCGCTGGGCTCGCTGGCCAATCGACAGCGCCGTTCGCGCAAGGCGCTCAGACTCCTTGTACCGACCCCGCATCAGCGCTCGCATCGTGCGGAACACGGCCGTCTGCCACAGATAGCGTGGTTGGCGCAACTCGCCTGCGAGTCGGTCGCACGCCGCGATCTCCTCATCGACTGCGGAAAAGTCGCCGAGCTGTGCAAGCGCGATCAATCGCAGGTGGTGACCCTCGAATTGCATGTCGCGGTCACCGACGATCCGAGCGAGCCGCACCATCTCCTCGCCTGACGCGATCGCCTCATCGATTCGGTCGGGGCCCAACGTCGACCACTGCCGGCTGTGCATGGCGAGTAGCAGGATCTTCGTGTCCCCAACGCGCTCGGCCATCTCGATGGCCTGCGCGCTTGCCCGGTCGGCTTCCTCCAGAGTTCCCCGGCAGCGGAGCTCCAGAGCCAGCCGAGCCAACACTGTCACCCGCAACGCGCTGTCCCGTGCAGGCAACACCTCGAGTGCCTCGCTCAGCATCGCCACCAGCTGTTCATCGGCACGATCCGTGATCGAGAATCCCCCCGGGCCGCCACCGTATCCGAGGGCTGCACGGGCGTAATGATCGTTGAGCGCGAGTTCACGGGCCATCGACGCAGCCTCGCCGAACGTTTCGCGGGCACCTTCGGCTTCACCAGCCCGCCACCGGGCGTCCCCGAGCGCCAGCAGCAGATCGCATCGTCGCTGCGGTTCCTCGGGGAGCGTGTCGAAGAGCTGCAGCGCCGTGGAGTACAGGCTGACTGCGTCTTCGTAGGCGTACGTGGCTGCCGCCCTTTCGCCTGCCCACCACGCGTATTCGGCTGCTTTCCCGACGTCACCGTGCGGTGCCGCCCTCGCGAGGTGGTACGCGACAGTCGACAGATGGGACTCGATCCGGTCGGCGTAGAGCTCCTCGATTGCCTCACCGGCAGCGATGTGCAGTTGCGAGCGGCGCAAGGCGGGCAAGTCGTCGTAGAGCGCGTCTCGCGTTGCGGCGTGTGCGAACACGTACCGGCCCGGCTCACCTGTGGCCTGGCGCAGGATCGCGCCGTCGAGCGCGGGCTGCATCCGTGAGAGTGCAGTGCTCGCCTCCAGACCACTGACATGCGTCAAGATCTGCACACCGAACTCACGGCCGACGACAGCGGCCGTCGAGAGTAGCTCGAGTGTCTCATTTGGGAGCTTCGCCAACCGGTGGGAGACGACTTCGCGGATTCCGCGGGGGATCCCGAGCTCCTCGCCACCCCGGATGTCGGTAACCCACCGGCCATCGCGCCACTCGAGCACCTCGGAGTCGATCAAGTGACGGATGATCTCCTCGGTGAAGTACGGGTTTCCCTCTGACTCGCGGCACACGGCGTCCGCGAGCGCGAGTTCATTTCGTTGCTCGAGCGGTTGTTGCAACACCGATTCGAGCATGGCCTTGACGTGTTGATCGGAGAGTCCTCGCAGCCTGACCCGCGCGTAGCCCCTCTCCTTGCTGAGTGTGGTGAGTACCTCGTTCAGGTGGTGGTCACCGGGGAGCTCGTCGCGGTAGGTGCCAAGCAGAAACACCCGTGAGCGGGCCAGCTCGCGGACCACGTATTCCAGAAGCATCAAAGAGGGGCGGTCGGCCTGCTGCAGGTCTTCGAGGAAGATCGCTATCGGCTGGCGCTCGGAGGCGCCGATCAAGAATCGCGACACCGAATCGAACAGTTTGAATCGTGCTTGCTCTGCGTCGAGCGGCTGCGATTCTGGGATCTCCGGCATGCGCTCGCGCACTTCGGAAACGATCTGTCCGATCTCAAACGCCCCGGAACCCAGGTCGGCAGCGACTGAGTCGGCATGGTCACGCGCATAGTCGCGAATCACCTGCACCCACGGCCAGTAGGGGGGAGCACCCGAGCCCGCATAGCAGCGTCCCCAGAGGACCTGCGCCCCCCGCAGCGCCGCGTAAGCGGCAGCTTCTGATGCCAGTCGCGTCTTGCCGATTCCCGACTCTCCGCTCACCAGCAGCGTCCGGCCTCGGCGGCCGATTGCGTCATCAATCGCTGCGCGAAGTGTATGCGTCTCGCGCTCACGCCCGATGAAACCGCTGTCCGTGATCCGGTCGAGCGCCGCGACGTCGTGGCTTGCGGTATCACCACCGGCAACCGCAACAGCGATGAGCACGAGCGCGTTGCGAACCTCGGCTGCTTTTTGGGGGCGAGCATCCGGCGACTTCGCGAGCATCCTCACCAGCAATTGGTCGAGCGCTGCCGGAACGCCTGGCCGATGCCCGCTCGGCGCTACCGGAGCAGTCGAAACATGTTGGGAGACAACAGCGGCTGCCGTCTCGCCAACGAAGGGGGGTACTCCACAGAGCAATTCGTACAGAAGGGCGCCGAGAGAGTAGATGTCAGACCGCGCATCGGAACCGCGGCCGAGACTCTGCTCAGGCGGCATATAGGCGACCGTTCCGATCATCGTCCCCGCCGCTGTCATGCGGGTTCCGCCTTCGGCGGCCGCAAGCCCGAAATCGCCGATTTTGGCGGTGCCATCTGGGGCCAGCCAAACATTCTGGGGCTTGACGTCACGATGTACGACGCCGTGAGCGTGCGCGTGCGCAAGCCCGCTGGCAATGTCGCTGCCGATACGAACGACCTCCTCGAGAGCAAGCCGGTGGTCGGCCGCGTCCGAGAGCAGGTCGTACAGGTCGCCGCCGGCCATATACGGGCTGATCAAGTACAACTGCCCTGACTCTTCGCCGAAGTCATAGACGTTCACGACATTGGGATGCTCACCGAGTTTCGCCATCGCCGCAGCCTCACGGCGCGCACGGCGGATGGTCGTCTCATCCGATGCGTCGGCCTTGAACACCGCTGCGGCCACGTCGCGCTGCAATCGCGTGTCGCTGGCGAGATACACCCGCTTCCCGGCACCTTCGCCGAGCAGGCCGCCGAGCGTGTATCGCCCGTCGGCAAGTGTCCGAGGGGGTGGCGCGTCACGCGCCTGCGCCCGCCCCGACCTGGGGTCCAGCTCGGTGCCGCAGTCGTCACAGAAGCGCTGCGAATTCGGCTTGCGTGCACCGCACTGCGGACATGTCACCTGAACAGATGTCGCGGCACCGCACGTGCGCAGAATTTGGCTTGTGGCCGGTTTGCGGCTCCGCACTCGTTGCATTGCACGCTCGGTGACGTGCTCATCGATCAGCTACCTCAACGCCGCGCCGGGAAGACCGCCGACCGACAGCGTCCCCGGGCCCACATGCGTCGCGACCACGGGGCCGAGTTCCGAGATGAACTCGGGCGGAGTGCCGAACACACCGCCGAGACGATCGACAAGCATCTGCGCGTCCTCGTGTGCATGCGCGTGTTGGACGAACCAGCGGTCGGCGCCCACACCGCGACGCTGTCGCATCAGCTCGACCAACCGCTCGACACCGCGCTTGCGCGCGCGCACGCGCTCCACAGCCTTGATCTCCGAGCCCACCAACAGGATCGGCTTGAGGTCCAGCGCTGATCCGAGCCACGCTGCCGCGTTGCCGATGCGCCCGCCACGCCTCAGATACTCCAACGTGTCGACAAGGAACCACTGTCTGACCTCTTGGCGAGCCTGGCGTGTACGGGCGACCACCCCCGAGCTGTCTTCCCCCGCGGCAGCCGCCCTTGCGGCTGCGAGCGCTTGCAGCGCCAGGTGTCCGGCCGTGCCGGCCGAGTCGATGACGATCAACCTGTCGGGGCCACAGCCCTCCGACTCCAGTCGTGCGGCTGCCTGCCGAGCCATCGAACAAGTGGGGGACAGTCCGGAGGAGAGCAACACGGCGACGACGGCGCTGTGCTGCTGCAGCAGCCGGTCGAACACTGCCACGAAGTCGTCGACGGTCGGCGGCGCTGTCGTCGCGGTGATTTTCGACGCGTCCAGTTCCGCATAAAATCGTCCGAAATCGCCGTCGAAATCGGATTCCCGCAGGCCGCGGCTCGACAGTTCGGGGCCGTCTGCGGATGTGGTGCCGTGGACGTCGTAGTACAGCGAAACCACAGTGATATTGAGGCTGTCGACAAGCGCGGGTGGCAGATATGCGGTGCTGTCAGTAACTACCGCGACGTCACCCACATTCGCCCCCCGTCGGCTCCCGACCACCAGTATGACCCGTCGCAGAGTCACTCACCGTGGGAATGAACCGCGGTCTTGGCTAGTGGGTGTACCGTACCGCTCTCAGTAGGCCCGTCGAAAGAGCTCGCCGACATTGGTCAACCGCTCATTTCTCGGTGGGACTTCCCGGCGGAAACACGGCGCGACGTCGGCCGCTTGGCGCTGGAGACAGCTCCTCACTCATCGTTCCGAGATGGGGCGCTGTGCCCGAGAGTGCCGCCGGGATGGGGCAGACTTGCGCAGATGACCAACCCGCCGCACCGCCCCGGGCAGCCTGGTTGGCGCGACCGGGGCACCCCACCCTCCGATCCGGCGACCCACCGGCTTC
>NZ_JBAUJR010000404.1:0-6911 GCF_049683935.1 Mycobacterium sp.
GCGATCGACCGTACGACAGCCGCGCTGCCCGCGGTGGCGATCGACCCCGCCACGCCTGCGCTACCCGCGGTGGCGATCGAGCCCGCGACGACGGCGCTGCTCTGCGTCACCACCGAACCGGCGACCACAGCACTGTCCGTCGTTGCGATCGACCCCGCGACGACCCGACTGTTCTGCGTCGCGGTGGACCGGATCACGACGTCCGAGGCCGCCGGCTCGTCGGACACCGGCTACTTCCGGCGAAAGAGCTTGTTGCCCAGCCACACCACAGGGTCGTACTTGCGGTCGGCGGCGCGTTCCTTCATCGGGATCAGCGCGTTGTCGGTGATCTTGATGTGTTCGGGACACACCTCGGTGCAGCACTTGGTGATGTTGCAGTAGCCCAGGCCGTTCTCCTCCTGCGCCTGCTCGGCCCGATTCGGTTGGGTGTCCAGCGGGTGCATGTCGAGCTCGGCCTGCCGCATCAGGTAGCGGGGGCCGGAGAACGCCTCTTTGTTCTCCTCGTGGTCACGCACCACATGGCAGACGTTCTGGCACAGGAAGCACTCGATGCACTTGCGGAACTCCTGGCTGCGGTTCACGTCCTCCTGCTGCATGCGGTACTCGCCGGGCTGGAGGTCCTTCGGCGGCGTGAACGACGGGATCTCCCTGGCCTTCTCGTAGTTGAAGGACACGTCGGTCACCAGGTCGCGCATCACGGGGAAGGTCCGCAGCGGGGTCACCGTGACGGTCTCGTCCTCGCCGAACGTCGACATCCGCGTCATGCACAGCAGCCGGGGCCGGCCGTTGATCTCGGCCGAGCAGGACCCGCACTTGCCCGCCTTGCAGTTCCATCGCACGGCGAGATCACCGGCCTGGGTGGCCTGCAGGCGGTGGATGATGTCGAGCACCACCTCGCCCTCGTTGACCTCGACGGTGTAATCCTGCAGATCGCCGCCGTCGGGATCGCCGCGCCAGACTCGTAGTTTCGCGTCGTAGGCAGCCATTTTTCAGCCCTTCCGGTCCGGGTGCGCGGCGATGTGATCGTCGGTGTAGTACTTCTCGAGTTCGGACAGTTCGAAACACTCCAGCAGATCGTCCCGCATCGGGGGCTGTTCTTCGGGCGTCACCGTCACGCCGGGAACCAGCGCGTCACCGGTGGCGGCCTCGCTCGTGCGACACACCAGCAGCTTGTTGCGCCAGGTGTTGTCCATCTGCGGGTAGTCGTCGCGGGTGTGCCCGCCACGGCTCTCGGTGCGCTGCAGCGCGGACTTGGCCACGCACTCGCTGACCAGCAGCATGTTGCGCATGTCGAGCGCCAGGTGCCAGCCCGGGTTGAACACCCGCCCGCCCGCGACCGTCACCCGGTGCACCCGCTCCCTGAGTTCCTCGAGCTTGGCGAGTGCCTCTTCGATCTCGTCTTCCTTGCGGATGATGCCGACAAGATCGTTCATCGACTGCTGCAGCTCGGCGTGCAAGGTGTACGGGTTCTGCGGGTCCTCGGTCGAATCGAAGGGCAGCAGAGCCATCTTCGTGGCTTCGTCGAGGGCCTCTTCGGAAATCTTCGGCCGGTCGCCGAGAGCCCGCACGTAGTCCGACGCCCCGAGCCCGGCCCGGCGGCCGAACACCAGCAGATCCGACAGCGAGTTGCCGCCGAGCCGGTTGGAGCCGTGCATGCCGCCGGCGCACTCACCCGCCGCGAACAGACCCGGCGTGGCCGCCGCGCCGGTGTCCGGATCGACCTCGATGCCGCCCATCACGTAATGGCAGGTCGGACCGACCTCCATCTCGTCCTTGGTGATGTCGACTTCGGCCAGCTCGATGAACTGGTGGTACATCGACGGCAGCCGCCTGCGGATCTCCTCGGTCGGCATCCGGGAGGCGATATCGAGGTAGACCCCACCGTGTGGCGAGCCGCGACCTTCTTTGACCTCGGTGTTGATGGCGCGGGCCACCTCGTCACGGGGCAGCAGGTCGGGGGTGCGGCGCGCGGAGTCGTTGTCCTTGAGCCACTGGTCGGCTTCTTCTTCGGTCTCGGCGTACTGGCCCTTGAACACGTCCGGGATGTAGTCGAACATGAACCGCTTGCCCTCGGAGTTCTTCAGAACTCCGCCGTCACCACGAACGCCTTCGGTGACGAGGATGCCCTTGACCGACAGCGGCCAGACCATGCCCGTCGGGTGGAACTGGATGAACTCCATGTTGATCAGACCGGAGCCGGCGCGCAGTGCCAGCGCATGTCCGTCGCCGGTGTACTCCCACGAGTTCGACGAGACCTTGAACGACTTGCCGATGCCGCCGGTCGCCAGCACCACGGCAGGCGCCTCGAAGAGCACGAACGAGCCGGTCTCGCGGTAGTAGCCGAACGCGCCCGCGATGCGGTCCCCGTCCTTGATCAGATCGGTGACAGCGCACTCGTGGAAGACCCGGATGCGGGCTTCGTAGTCGCCGAGTTCCCTCTTGTCCTCCTGCTGCAGCGACACGATCTTCTGCTGCAGGGTGCGGATGATCTCCAGCCCGGTGCGGTCGCCGACGTGCGCCAGCCGCGGGTAGGTGTGCCCGCCGAAGTTGCGCTGGCTGATCTTGCCGTCCTTGGTGCGGTCGAACAGCGCACCGTAGGTCTCGAGCTCCCAGACCCTGTCGGGGGCTTCCTGGGCGTGCAGTTCCGCCATCCGCCAGTTGTTCAGGAACTTGCCGCCGCGCATGGTGTCACCGAAGTGCACCTGCCAGGAGTCCTTGGTGTTGACGTTGCGCATCGCTGCCGCGCAACCGCCTTCGGCCATCACGGTGTGCGCCTTGCCGAACAGCGACTTGGTCACCACCGCGACGCGCAGGCCACGTTCGCGTGCCTCGATCACCGCGCGCAGACCTGCACCGCCGGCACCGATCACGACGACGTCGTACTCGTGCCGTTCCAATTGCGCTTCGTCCGAAGCCATCAAATCTCACTCATCTTTCGAAAATACGGTTGTGAATAAAGTTGTCAGCCAATGAATCTCAGGTCAGAGATGGTCCCGCTGGCCACCAGCATGATGTAGAAGTCGGTGAACATCAGGGTGCCCAGCGTGACCCATGCGTAGAGCTTGTGCCGAACGTTGAGCCTGCTGATCTGCGTCCACATCCAGTAGCGGACAGGGTGCTTGGAGAAGTGCTTGAGTCTGCCGCCGGCGACGTGCCTACAGGAGTGGCAGGAGATGGTGTAGACCCACAGCATCACGACGTTGGTGACCAGGATGACGTTGCCCAGACCGAAGCCGAAGCCGGTCGGTGAGTGGAAGGCGATGATCGCGTCGTAGGTGTTGATCACCGAGATGATCGCGGCGATGTAGAAGAAGTACCGGTGGGTGTTCTGAATGACCAGCGGAAAGCGGGTCTCTCCAGTGTATTTCGCGTGCGGCTCGGCGACTGCGCACGCGGTCGGGGCCTGCCACACCGTCCGGTAGTAGGCACCGCGGTAGTAGTAGCAGGTCAACCGGAACAGCAGCAGGAACGGCAGCGACAGTGCCGCGTACGGCAGCCACCACACGTCGGGGAGGAACTGGCCGAAGTGGCTGGCCTCGGGGATGCAACCGGTGCTGACGCACGGTGAGTAGAACGGCGTCAGGTAGTGGTAATCGGCGACGTAGTAGTTGTTCTGCATGAACGCCCGCACCGTCGCGTAGATGATGAACGCGGCGAACCCCAGGTCGGTGACGATCGGCGATTTCAGCCAATTGTCGGTACGCAGAGTGCGTTGCGCGATCTGCGCACGGCGAGGCGAAAAAACGCCGGTCGCTTTGCGGTCGGCGGTAGGTGCGCTCACGGTTGCCTTTCTATGCTGTTGTACCCCCGGACGCGTGCCGCTGTTCTGGGCACGCGGCGCTCATCGCGTCCCGCCGAGACCTTCGTCGTCGACGCCGCGCCAGAAGTCCGTGTCGTACTGAGTATCAGGGATCCCAATACGCTCGCCGACCGGGTGGTGTCCGCTGACGCCACGGGCGAGTTCGAGCTCTTCTGCGTCGATGTCGAGTCTGTCGATGTCGTTGAGGATGCGTTCGGCGTCGTTCACGATGCGACGGGTAGCTGGGCTATCCCCGTATCGCGACGCGAGCGACGTCACGCACCGCCGAAGGTTTCCGATGAGATCGTGAAGTTCGGCGAGTTCGGTGGTACTGGACAAGTGACCTCCTTGGGCTGAAGGGTGTCATGGATCACATTACGCAATCGATGCTAGTCACAACACCAATGAGAGCGTGAGACCGGTCACGTTCACGAGTGGAGGAAACGAATGTCTGACGACGATCTGAAAGGGCGCGCGGACGCGCTGCTGGCGCTGCACCGGCCGGGCGATCCGGTGATCCTGCCGACGGTGTGGGATGCATGGTCCGCCCGGATGGCGGTTGCGGCCGGCTTCACCGCGCTCACCGTGGGAAGCCACCCGGTGGCCGACTCGGTCGGCAAGCCGGACAACGAAGGCATGACGTTCGACGATCTGATCACGCGGGTCGCGCAGATCACCGCGGCGGTGGACGTGCCGATCTCGGTGGACATCGAGTCCGGGTACGCCGAGACGCCGGTGCGGCTGATCGAAGGCCTGCTGTCCGTGGGCGCGGTCGGACTCAACATCGAGGACACCGTGCACAGCGAGGACGGCCGACTCCGATCGTCCGCCGAGCATGCCGAACTCGTCGGCGGGTTGCGGTCGGCGGCCGACGCCGCCGGCGTGCACGTCGTGGTCAACGCACGCACCGATCTGTTCCTGCGCCAGGACGGGGACGAAGCCGACCGCGTCGATCGGGCCATCGCCCGGCTCACCGAGGCCGCCGGTGCGGGTGCCGACGTGCTGTACCCGGTCGGCCGCCACGATGCGGGCACCCTGAAGCGCCTGTCCGACGAACTGCCGCTGCCGATCAACGCCATCGCGCTCCCGGATCAGGACGACCCCGCGTCGTTCGGCCCGTTGGGCGTCGGTCGGATCAGCTTCGGCCCGTTCTTCCAGGCGGCGTTGGCGGCGCGCGGCAAGGAGATTCTGGCGCGCTGGGCGTGACCGCGCGTCAGCGGTGAACGTCGCCGACGGTCACGTCGATCGCCACGTCGTGATCGTCGAAGCGGCCGACGACGTCCTCGACGACCGCAGCTGCGAGAGCGCGTACCCGCGCCGCGACCGCGCCGAGGTCGGCGCCGAAGCGACCGCTCACCTCGATGCTCACGGTACGGAGGACGTCCTCGTCGAGGGTGACGTCGATGCCGGACAGGGCGAGGTCGGTGTCGTCACCGAGCGCCCTGGCGATCGCTGAGCGCAGGGCCAGGTCGCTGACCTGCAGCCGCCCCGGTGCGGACCCGGGGTCCGGATCGACGACCGTGATCGGCCAGCCGCCGCGGGGGGTGGCCCGCACGGCCGCGATCACCCGATCCTGCACCGCTGACCAGCCGGGTTCGGGTGCCGCGCGCAGCACTCGGGACGCACGGTTGACCACGTTGTAGTCGCCTATGTCGTAGTCGCCTATCGCCATCGTTGCAGCCTTTGTTGCAGTGTTGCGCGGGCCCGGTGGTGGTGTCCGCGCGCGCCGTCGGGGCTCAGGCTCAGGATCGTCGCGATCTGCGGGAAGGTCAATTCCTCCACCTCCCGCAGGATCCACACGGCGCGCTGTCGCGGCGGCAGTTCGGTGAGCGCATTCTCCAGTGCGCCGAGGAACTCGGTGTTGGACGCCGCGGCGAACGGATCGGACATCTTCGAGGGGTCGGCCGGGTCGAGGAGTCGGTCGTCGAGCGGCACGGCGCGCTTGACGCGGTGCGAGTCGACGACCTTGCGCGCGCAGATCGCGAACAGCCAGGTCCGCGGACTGCTGTCGCCGCGGAAGCGGTCGATCTGCCGCCACGCGGCCACGAAGGTCTCCTGCACGATGTCCTGCACCGCCGCGTCGTCGCGGGTCATCCGGCGCGCGTACCGGTGAAGAGCAGGACCGTGGCGTCGGATGAGGGTTTCGAAGGCCACGCGATCACCGGCGGCGGCCGCGGCGGCGAGCGCTCGATCGTCCACATCGGCGGGCTCGCTGTGCTCGTCGTGGGCCAGCATTCCCGGATCGTTCCTCTCGAACCAGAGCCGGGCAGCGGCGCCCGCCACCGCGAGCCTAGCGCTACCCGGACCGCCGGTACCGGGTGTGGGCAGCAACACACTGCTTGCCGCGTTCGGTTTCGGGGGACTCCACCGACCAAGTGGTGTGACAAGTCAAAAAGGAGCAGAAATGAGCAACACACAAGCAACGGCAGCGCAGACGCCATCGACGTCGGCGGTGGCGACCCACGAAGGCCCGCTGGCCACCAGCCACGGCAAGACGACGATCGCCGACACCGTGGTCTCGAAGATCGCCGGGCTGTCCGCTCGCGAGGTCAACGGGGTGCACGCTCTCGGTGGCAGCGCCAGCCGCGCCGTGGGAGCGCTGCGGGAACGCATTCCGGGCGCGACGGTCAACCACGCACAGGGCGTGTCGGTCGAGGTGGGCGAGAAGCAGGCTGCCGTCGACATCGACATCGTCGCCGAGTACGGGGTGTCCATCGCCGACCTGGCGGCCGGGATCCGCCGCAACGTGATCGCGTCCATCGAGCGGATGACCGGTCTCGAGGTGGTCGAGGTGGACATCACCGTCCACGACGTCTACGTCGCCGACGAGGAGTCCGAGGACGACACCGACAGCCGGCCCGCCAGGGTCGAGTAGTGACCGACGCAGAACCGGCCGACACCGTCGCAGCCATCGTCCGCGCGGTGCCCGGTGTGGCGGAACTGCACTCCGGGATGTTCGGTGAGGTCGGGACCTATCTACCGGGTCGCAGGGTCCCCGGGATCCGTATCGGTGACGACACGATCGACGTCCACATCACGGTGTGGCAGGGCGCGGCCGTGCGCGACACCGCGGCCGCGGTGCGAGCGGCGGTCGCGGCGAGCCGTCCCGGGA
>NZ_JBAUJR010000405.1:0-6111 GCF_049683935.1 Mycobacterium sp.
CCGCACCCCAGCATCACGGCGGCGGCGCACCGTGGCACGGCCATCAGCCCCCCGGCCCTGAGGCTCCCGCACACCCCGGCTCCTACGCCGACCGGATCCGGGCCGATGAACTCGTCCCAGCCCGCAAGGCCGTGCCCGGCCGCGGTTGGCGATCAGCCCTCTACAAGGCCACCTTCGGGCTGATCAATCTCGGGCCGTCACCCGAAGAGCGTCGCCTCGCCGAACTCGAGGCCAGGATTCGCGGCCCGCTGCGCGGTCACTTCAAGATCGGCGTGATGGGCAAGGGTGGCGCAGGCAAGACGACGGTGTCGGCCTGCATCGGGTCTGTCCTGGCTGAGCTTCGGCAGGACGACCGGGTGGTGGCCGTCGACGCCGACACCGCGTTCGGCAAGCTCGGGAGTCGGGTGGACCCAAAAGCGCAGGGCTCGTTCTGGGAGCTGGCCGGAGACCGGCACCTCGAGACCTTCGCCGACGTTCGCAACCGGGTCGGCAACAACGCCGCCGGACTGTTCGTGTTGGCCGGTGAAGCGACGCCGGCCCGCCGCCGAGTACTCGATGCGGCGATCTATCGCGAGGCCACCGCCCGCCTCGATCGCCATTTCACGATCTCGATCATCGACTGCAGCTCGACGATGGACACTCCCGTCACCCAGGAGGTGCTGCGCGACCTCGATGCGCTGGTGGTGGTGTCCACGCCGTGGGTGGATGGCGCGGCCGCGGCGGGCCAGACCTTGGACTGGCTCGCCAACCGGGGCTTGACGGGCCTGTTGCAGCGCACCATCGTGGTTCTCAACGATTCCGACGGGCACGCCGACAAACGCACGAGGGCGATTCTCGCCCAACAGTTCTCGGGCCAGGGCCAGCTCGTCGTCGAGGTGCCCTTCGACGGGCACCTGCGCCCCGGCGGCGTCATCGACGGAACACGCGAGATGTCCCCGCCGGCTCGTCGGAAGTTCCTCGAGATCTGCGCTGCCCTGGCCTCGCACTTCCCCAACCGCGACGACCGCTCACGCGAACGGCGCTGACCGCTAGGCGATCTGCGCGACCAGCTCCTCGATGGCCGCGGCCTCGGCTCCGGTGACCTGCTCCTCGGCTTCGGCCTGCTGGATCGCTCGCTCGGAAACCCCGGCGGCCTGCGCGGTTTCGAGCACGGTCAGGTTGGCACCACGGCGCGCGGCGTACAGGCGTTGCCCGAGCGTGGCCTGCGGCGCCGAGGCGGCGCGCACCATCAGCTCGTCGTAGAGGCTGCGGACCGTGCTCAACGCCTTGATCAGTGGCGGCGTGACCCGACCTATCCGTGCCGCCCCCGCCGCGACAGCTTCGAGCTGACGCAGATTCGACAGGATTCCTGTCACCCTCGGGATGAAGGCGGGGTCGTCGACGGGCGGCAGCGACGCGACCGTCGTGCTGAGCGTGTTGACCGCGGTGACCACCGCCTGCGCGATCAGCGACACCTCGTCGCCGCCGGTAGTGGTGCGCGGGGTGGCCGGTTCGACGGGTCGCACGGGTTCGCCCCTGCGCAGCCTCGTGATGGCGCCGGGCGGCCACTTCAGGACCTCTTCGAGCTTTGCTCTGGTGCGCTCCCTCGGCCAGCTCCGGCCCTTCTCGAAGGAGATCAGCGCGCCGGCGTTGATGATTCCGTCGGCCGCCAGGCGGCGCTGGCTGATGTCGAGCTCGCGCCGCCGGGCCGCTGCGGCAGCCCCCGCCCTGGCCATCCCGGGGTCCACGACGTCGGCCGATTCGTCGATCGACTCCGCGTTGGTCATCTACCGGGAATTACTCGTGCTGTGTGGTCGGATCGGCGCGAACATCGTATCCAGTCACCGCGCTACTGCTACGACTTGGTTCGGCGAACCGCAATGGTTCCGTGTCAAAGCTACACCTTCGAGGCGGTCCGGGCGGCACCAACGCTACGGAATTCTGGGACATTCTCGCCACCGCTCTCCTCCGACCGGCGATCGTAGAAATACCAGTTCAATCGGCTTTGATCGGACCAGCTGCGGACCACGACCGCGAACTCCCCGATGCCTCCGCCTACGATTCCGTTGCACAAACTGTTGCATCGCTACGGTTTGTCCGATACGTTTTCGGACATCGCGGCGACCAGGCCGCCAGCGCACAGAGGAGCGACACCGATGAACGCAGAATCGAGCGACGAGTTGCCGGTGGGCGCGTGCACCCGGGATCCGGAGCGGTGGACCACCACGGCCGATCAAGAGGCCAAGGCGATCTGCCGCGCCTGCCCCCGACGATGACTGTGCGCGCGAGAGGCCTGCGAGTTGCCTCGTGCCGAAGGGCTGTGGGCGGGCATCTACGTTCCCGAGGCCGGTCGTGGCCGGACGTTTGCCCTACGCCAACTCAAGTCACTGGCCGAGCGCAACGGCCAGACAGTCGGCGAACGCCGTGTCTACTACGCGGAGATCGCCTGACGTTCCGGCCGTCCGCCGCCGCGACGAGGGGTCGGCGGCGGACCCGGAATAGTCCGGGGCGGCACGCAGTTCTATGTCTCGACGGTGCCGGACATGCCCCGGGCCCCAATCACATCAGTCGCTTCGAGCGACCACTCGCCGAGAGGCGCCATGACGGCACCGTCCCCAAAATTTGTTCCGTCAATTCACTGTTTGGATGTCCGAGCAGCAAACATGCGTTTGTGCATGGTAACATGCGCCAATGCCGAAGACGATCCAGATTCGCGACGTCGACGACGACGTCTACGCCGGCCTCGTGAGACGCGCCGCCGAGGAGGGGGTCACGGTGCCCGAGTTGCTCCGAAAAGAGGCAGCTCGGTTGGCCGCCCGTCCGTCGATGAAGCAGTGGCTCGCACGCACCAGCAGGCGCCCGTCCGACGTGTCGACCTCAGAAGTGCTGGCCGCCTTGGACGAGTGGCGCGGCGAGTGGCCGAATGCTGATCGTTGACGCGTCCTGCCTTTTTGAAGTGGTGGCCGACACCCCGCGCGCAGCGGAGATCGCGGCGCGCCTGCTGGCCGATGACGATCAGGCCGCTCCCCACGTGATCGACGTCGAGGTGATGGGGGTCATTCGCGCTCAGTACCTGCAGGGCAGACTGGATCGCACCGCCGCCGACCAGGCCGTCGCCGACCTTCGCGACTGGCCCGGCGATCGCGTCGGCCATCAATGGCTGCTCGATCGGACTTGGCAGTTACGGGATTCGGTCCGGGGTTGGGACGCGTTCTATGTGGCGCTGGCCGAAGCGCTCGACGGGACACTGCTGACGATGGACCGGCGACTGGCGCGCGCTCATGGACCCACCTGCCGTATCGAGGTCGTCGGCGCGGCGGACTGACCGAGCGCTCACTCTCCCTGAGTCGACGAAGCGCTGCGCGGGGAGGCCGCCAGGCCGCGCAGGATCAGTTGCATCGTGTCCTCGAACGACGAGCCCAGCATCCGCGAACGCAGGTGCGGGGCCGCCGCGTCGGCGTGCGGCGCATCGATGTCGGGCAGCCGCTTTTCGAAGGTGCGCCAGGCGGTGTCGTCGACGCTCTGCACTTCCTGGGGCAGCGAGACGAATGCACTTTCGAGCATCGCCTGCCCCAGCAGGAAATCGGACAGCGATCGGAACCAGTGCGCGGCGGTCTCCGTATCGAAGCCCCCTTCGCAGATCAGGCCCACGGTGAGGTCCACCGCTCGAATCTCGTTGGGCAACCCGGTGGTGCGGGTCGCCACCGCGAACCCCGTCTGCGGGAACTCGTGGACGTACACCCGGTACAGCGCCCTGGCCAGATTCGCCAACGAATCGATCCAGTCGTCACCGGGCGACCAGTTGTCCAGCGCGATCCCGATCATCCGATCGCCGACAGCACGCAGCACATCGTCGACGCCGGCGAAGTATCGGTAGAGCGCCGACGGGTCCGCGCCGACGGCGGCGGCCAGCGTGCGGGCACTCAAGACCGCCGCGCCGCGGTTCTCGATCAGGTTCACCGCCGCGTCGATGTACACCTCCCGCGACAGTTCGGTTCCCGCTCGCGTCCGCCGCCGGCGACGACCCGTTGCCAATTGTCTGTTGGGCTCCGTCACACGCGTCACTCCTTATGTCAACACTGTTGACCCTAACGCCGTTGTACCCAAGGGTGGAGTGCTGCAGCGACGAAGTTCGGAGAGAGGGCTGGGATGGGGGAAGGCGTGGCCACCGTTCGCCACATCCGACGCACCGCCGGTGAGGCCGGGCATGTCAGCTACGAGGTGGACATCCGCACCGCTGACGGCGAGACGCGGCACTACGCCTTCAACGGCAACCTGTTCGTCGGACCAGTCCTCATGTTCATGAAGGACGACCGAGGCCAGATCCACACCGCCGTGATCGATCACCCGCGCCAGTTCGGCGAGTTCGCGACCGAGGACTGGGTTCATCGGTTCTTCGCCGAATGGCGGGGCCGCGACGAGGATACCGAGCATGTCGCGGACTCCTCGGCCGACTGACCCACCACCCCGCCGAACTCTTTCTTTTCGAAACAGTCCAACCGCAACGCCTCGGCGGCTAGGCTGACCGCTCGTGGACGTCGGCCTTGATGCGGCCCAACGGGCTTGGGTCGACGAAGTGCGAGCCTTCCTGCGCGACAACGTGACACCGGCGCTGGAGGCCGAACTCGCCGAGCACGGTCTGGAGCGCATCGGCGGGGAGGTCACGGCGTTTCGGCGCGCGGTCGGCGAGAAGGGCTGGTTCGGCGTCAGCTGGCCCACCGAATTCGGTGGGCTCGGTCTTGATGCCATGCATCAGCACCTGTTGGTGCGGGAGTTCGAATACCGCGGCGTGCCCGGACCGGACCTGACGGTCACCTCGGTGGCGCCGATGATCATGCGGCACGGCACCGATCAGAACAGGCGCGAGTTCCTGCCACCGATCGCCCGGGGCGAGTTGACCTGTGCGGTCGGCTATTCGGAGCCGGATGCGGGTACCGACCTCGCGAGCCTGCGCACCCGCGCGGTGCGCGACGGCGGCGACTGGGTGATCAACGGATCCAAGATCTGGAACAGCGGCGCTCAACGCAGCACCCACGAATGGCTCTGTGTGCGCACCGACCCCGACGCCCGGCGCCACCGCGGCATCTCGGTGATCATCGTGCCGCTCGACCGACCGGGCATCGATGTCCGTCCGCTCACCGCGTGGTCGGGCTACCGCACCAACGAGGTCTTCTTCCACGACGTCCGGGTCCCCGTCGGGAACCTCATCGGCGAGGAGAACCGCGGGTGGACCTACATCACCGGCGCGCTCGACCTGGAACGCGGTGCTCTGACCAACGTCGGAGATCTGCGCAGGGCGCTCGACGAGATGCAGCGACTGGTTCACCGGCCGCGCCGCGACGGATCGGTCCCGGGTGACAACCCGGCCTTCGTTCGGCGCCTGACCCAGGCCGAGGCCGACGTGGACGTGGCGACGCTGATGGGTCTGGAAGCGGCGTCGCTGCTGGACATCGGCGTCATCCCCACGGTGGAGGTGAGCGTGGAGAAGGTCTTCACCAGCGAACTGCGGCAACGGATCGCCGACCTCGCCGTCGATCTGCTCGGACCCGACGGCCTGCTGGCACATCGCACCTCGGGCGCTCCCGCCGACGGGGTCTTCGAGCGCCTGTACCGCGCGGCGCCGCTGATGCGGTTCGGCGGCGGCACCAACGAGGTCCTGCGCGACGTCATCGCGCAGCGGGGCCACGGCATGCCGTCCTACGGGCGCTGATCAGGAGCTGACTGTGCGACTGCTACCCGACGACGACGAACGCGAGTTCACGTCGATGCTGCGGCGGCTGCTGTCTGCCGGAACCGAGCCATCCGCACTGTGGGCGTCGTTGGCCGACGCCGGTGTTCTCGGGCTGACTCTGCCGGAGCAGTACGGCGGCTCCGGCGCCGACCTCACCGCCCTCGGTGCGTTCTGCGTCGAGGCCGGCCGCGCGCTGTGCCCGACGATCGTCCACGGCACCCTGCACGCGGGCCTGGCCGTACAGACCTTCGGGACCGCCGCGCAGCACGCCGTGCTGCTGCCCCCGCTGGCCGACGGAAGACGTTGCGCTACAACGGCTTTGTGGTCACCCGTGGATGCGGGTGATGTCGCGCCCGCGCTGCAGGCGGCCTACGACGGCAACCTCTGGCTGCTGAACGGCC
>NZ_JBAUJR010000406.1:0-9966 GCF_049683935.1 Mycobacterium sp.
AGCACAGGGCGGCCACCGACCTGCCCGAGCCCGGCGGCCCGGTGATCAGCCACGCATGGGTCATCGACCGGGCTGCGACATCGATCTCGCCGGCGGCCCCCGTGTGAGCCGAATCACCACGTGCGGCCCGGGCCGCGTGGACCCGTTCCGACTCCACGGCGTCCTGGCCCACCAGACGCGCAAAAACACCTGCCATCGCCGATAACAGTAATGCTGCGAACCGACACGTCCGTCCCAGAGGCCCCGTTCCCGTCAGCTGCGCCCGATACGGTATCCGGATGGCCGCCGAACCGATCGAGGTCGGGCGAATCAGCGCATTCGTCCGCTGGGTCGCGCGCACCCCGTGGCCGGTCTTCACCCTCGGCATGCTGCAGGCCGACATCATCGGCGCGCTGCTGGTCCTGGGCTTCCTGCGGTTCGGCCTGCCTCCCGAGGACCGCATCCAGCTGCAGGATCTGCCCACCTTCAACCTGGTGGTGTTCCTGGGCTTCCTGTTCGTGTCGTTCACCGTCGCGTCGTACCTGAGCCTGCGGTTGCTGATCCCGGTGATGCGCTGGCAGCGCCGCGACATGCTGCTCGGCGAGCGGGACCCGGCCGAGACCGAAGTGGCCCGCATCCGGGCGCTGAAGATGCCGTTCTACCGCTCGCTGATCAACGTCTCGAACTGGCTGCTGGGGTCGGTGGTGTTCATCGTCGCCAGCTGGCCGGTGGCCAGCAAGTCCGCACCGGTGGTGGCCGTCGCCACCGGCCTGGGAGCCACCGCCACCGCCATCATCGGCTACCTGCAGTCCGAGCGGGTGTTGCGACCGGTGGCCGTGGCCGCGCTGCGCGGCGGAGTCCCGGAGAACTTCCGCGCCCCGGGCGTCATCCTGCGCCAGGTGATGACCTGGGTGCTCTCGACCGGTGTGCCTGTCCTGACCATCGTGCTCGCGCTGGTGGCCAGCAAGTTCTCCATCCTCACCGCACCCGCCGAACGACTCACCACGACGATCCTGCTGCTGGCGATCGCTGCTCTGGTGATCGGGCTGGCGAGCACCGTGCTGGTGGCCATGTCCATCGCCGACCCACTGCGGCAGCTGCGCTGGGCCCTCGGTGAGGTGCAGCGCGGTAACTACAACGCCCACATGCAGATCTACGACGCCAGCGAGCTGGGGCTGCTCCAGGCCGGATTCAACGACATGGTGCGCGACCTGGCCGAACGGCAGCGGCTACGCGACCTGTTCGGCCGCTATGTGGGTGAGGACGTCGCACGCCGCGCTCTGGAACGGGGTACCGAGCTCGGCGGCCAGGAGCGCGACGTGGCCGTGCTGTTCGTCGACCTGGTCGGCTCGACCCAGCTGGCGGCGACCCGCCCGGCCGCAGACGTCGTCAGCCTGCTCAACGAGTTCTTCCGCGTCGTCGTCGACACCGTCAACCGCCACGGCGGGTTCGTCAACAAGTTCCAGGGTGACGCCGCGCTGGCCATCTTCGGGGCTCCGATCGAGCATCCCGACGCGTCCGGTGCGGCGCTGGCCGCATCCCGCGAGCTGCACGACGATCTCATCGAGGTCCTCGGCGAAACCGACTTCGGCATCGGGGTGTCCGCCGGCCGGGCGATCGCCGGCCACATCGGGGCGTTGGCGCGATTCGAGTACACGGTGATCGGTGACCCCGTGAACGAGGCCGCCCGGCTCACCGAGCTGGCGAAGCTGGAACCCGGCCACGTGCTGGCCTCGGCGATCGCGGTCAGCGGCGCGCTCGACGCGGAAGCCCTCTGCTGGGACGTCGGGGAGACCGTCGAGTTGCGGGGCCGCACGGCACCGACGCAGCTGGCCCGCCCGGTCAACCTGGTGACCGCCGACGAGGTCAGACTGTCGCGCTAGGCCTTCTTCGCGGCTTTCTTCGCAGCGGCCTTCTTCGCCGGCGCTTTCTTGGCCGCCTTCTTGGCCGGAGTCTTCTTCGCGGCCTTCTTCACCGGACCACGGGCCCGACGGTCCGCGAGCAGCTCGGACGCCCGCTCGTCGGTGATCGACATGACGTCGTCGCCCTTGCGCAGGCTGGCGTTTGTTTCACCGTCGGTCACGTACGGACCGAAGCGCCCGTCCTTGATGACCATCGGCTTGCCGCTGGCCTGGTCGTTGCCCAGCTCGCGCAGCGGCGGGGTGGCCGCCCCCTGCCTGCCGCGCCGCTTGGGCTCGGCGTAGATCTTCAGCGCCTCGTCGAGAGTGATGGTGAACATCTGCTCTTCGGTGGCCAGCGAACGAGAATCGGTGCCGCGCTTCAGATACGGGCCGTAGCGGCCGTTCTGCGCGGTGATCTCCTCATTGTTGGCCGGGTCCACACCGACCACCCGCGGCAACGACAGCAGCTTCAGCGCATCCTCGAGGGTGACCGTCTCGAGGTCCATCGTGCGCAGCAGCGAACCGGTGCGCGGCTTGGGACCGGTCGGCTTCTTGCCCTTCTTCGCGGGGGTTCCCGCCGTACCGTCGTCGTCCTCCGGTGGCGCGGGCAGCACCTCGGTGACGTACGGACCGTAGCGTCCGTCCTTGGCGACGATCTCGTGCCCGGTTTCGGGATCCACACCCAGCGAGCGGCCCTCTTGCGGTGTGGCGAAAGCCTTTTCGGCCAGCTCCAGGGTCAGCTCGTCAGGTGTCAGGTCGTCGCTGAGGTTGGCTCGCTGCGGGGTGAGCTCCCCGTCGTCACCGACGATCATCCGCTCGAGGTACGGGCCGTTGCGCCCGACGCGGACGTTGACCGCACGTCCTTCGGAGTCGTCGAAGAGCTTGATGGAGTTGACCAGTCGGGCGTCGATCTCCTCGAGGTTGCCGCCGACGAGCTTCTTGAGCCCGCCCGCACGCGCGATCGAGCCCTCGACGCCGTGATCGCCACCGAAGTAGAAGTTGTTGAGCCAGTTGGACCTTCGCTCGTTGCCGGAGGCGATCTCGTCGAGCTCGTCTTCCATCGCGGCGGTGAAGTCGTAGTCGACCAACCGGGCGAAATGCTGCTCGAGCAGGCCGATGACGGCGAACGCCACCCACGACGGGACCAGCGCACTGCCCTTCTTGTGCACGTAGCCGCGGTCCTGGATGGTCTTGATGATCGACGAGTACGTCGAGGGCCTGCCGATCCCGAAGTCTTCGAGCGTCTTGATCAGCGACGCCTCGGTGTACCGCGCGGGTGGGCTGGTGGTGTGCCCGTCGGCGGTCAGGTCCGTGGCGTCGACACGCTGGCCCTGGGTCAGATTGGGCAGTCGGCTCTCGGCGTCGTCGGCTTCTCCGCCGGCCTGATCGTCGAGGCTCTCCACGTATGCCTTGAGGAATCCGGCGAACGTGATGGTGCGACCGCTGGCATTGAAGACCACCTGTTCGCCTGAGCTGGCGGCTCCGGCGATCCGCAGCGACAGCGTCGTGCCGCGGGCATCGGCCATCTGCGAGGCGACAGTGCGCTGCCAGATCAGCTCGTAGAGCCGGAATTCGTCGGTGTCGAGCGCCGAGTGCAGCTGGCCCGGGGTCTGGAACACATCACCCGACGGTCGGATGGCCTCGTGTGCCTCCTGGGCGTTCTTGACCTTGCGGGTGTACTGCCGCGGCGTCGGATGCACATACTCCTCGCCGTACAGCTGACGAGCCTGGTTGCGCGCGGCATCGATGGCCGACTGCGACAGCGTCGTCGAGTCGGTGCGCATGTAGGTGATGTAGCCGTTCTCGTAGAGTCGCTGGGCGATGCTCATCGTCCGTTCCGACGAGAACCGAAGCTTCCGGCCGGCCTCCTGCTGCAGCGTCGATGTCATGAACGGCGCATAGGGCCTGCGGGTGTAGGGCTTCTGCTCGACCGACGAGACCTGCATCTGCGCGCCGCGCAGACCGGTGGCCAGGGCACCCGCGGCGGCCTCGTCGAGGACGAGCACCTCGTCGGGCTTCTTGACCACACCGAGCGAGTCGAAGTCGCGACCGGAGGCCACGCGACGCCCGTCGACGGTGTTGAGCTTGGCGGTGAACCGGGGAGGAGATGCCTGCGCATCCGAGACGCTGGCGTCCAGTTCGGCGGTGACGTCCCAGTAGCCCGCGCTGCGGAACGCCATCCGCTCGCGTTCGCGTTGCACGATGATGCGGGTCGCGACGGACTGCACCCGCCCGGCCGAGAGCTTCGGTGCGACCTTCTTCCACAGCACCGGGCTGACCTCGTAGCCGTAGAGACGGTCGAGGATGCGGCGGGTCTCCTGGGCATCGACCAGGTCGTTGTCCAGATCCCGCGGATCCTCGGCGGCAGCGCGGATCGCCGGTTCGGTGATCTCGTGGAACACCATTCTCTTGACCGGAATGCGCGGTTTCAGCGTCTCCAGCAGATGCCAGGCGATCGCTTCGCCCTCACGGTCGCCGTCTGTGGCCAGATAGAGCTCGTCGACGTTCTTGAGCAGGTCTTTCAGCTCGGCGACGGTGCTCTTCTTCTCGGGACTGATGATGTAGAGCGGTTCGAAGTCGGCATCGACGTTGACCCCGAGGCGCGCCCACGGCTCCGACTTGAACTTGGCAGGGACGTCCGCGGCGGCCCTGGGCAGGTCACGGATGTGCCCGCGGGACGACTCGACGATGTAGTTGGAGCCCAGGTAGCCCGCGATTTTGCGTGCTTTGGTGGGCGACTCGACAATGACGAGTCGCCGCACAGCACCGTTGCTCCCGCTCCCGCTTCCGCGGTCCCCGTCAGCCACCTATGTATAGCTCCACTTCTTTATTGCCCGCGAACGTCGCATCCTGCGATGAGCCGCCCCGGCAACTCACAATTTCGCACCCCCGGCCTGCCGACGCAAACTGGCCCCCGCGCCTCCGACCGCCCCGCGGCCGCTAGGTCCGCGGCCATTGCGACAACGCGTCGGCGCCTTCCGGAGGTTCCCCCACGTTCTCTACCAGGCGCGACAGCCGCCGCCGACCGCTGATCCGCAGTGCCGGACGGGTCCCGCGGGTCCCGATCAGCGTAGGCGCAATCCCGACCCTCATCATGGCCGACGCGAGCGGCGAATGTGTATCGGGTGCGTGCGGGTCCAATCCGAGCAGATAGCGGTCGGACTCCGGCGTCCCGGACGCCAACGTCCACGCCCGCAGCTCCCGCGGGCCCGGCAGCCACTGAGAGGGCACCGTCTTGACGGCGCCCCTGGTCCACTGGCCGGCGATCGTGACCAGACGGGCATCCAGCGCCGTGCGGACCAGCGGCGTGTCCTCGTCGGTCCGGGCGATCTCGGGTTCCAGCCCCGACTCGGCGATCATGTCGGCCAGCGCCTCGGCCCGCCACACCGCGTCCACCACCACCGACAACCGTGCGGTCTGCTCCTGTGAACTCCCGGCGAGCACCACCTGCCCCTGCGCAGCCAGGATGCCCGTCAGGTCGGCGATTGCCGGCGGCACCGACTCAGCCGAGAAGAAGGACAGCTGGCTCACACCAGTGACATTAAGGCAGCAGGAGTGAGAACACCCCCGCGCCTTCCGGGTGGATGACGCGGGGGTGATTAAAGAGGTGTTGGTTGGCGCGCTTCGGTCAGACGGCCCGAACGCCGGTGGCCTGGGGGCCCTTGGGGCTCTGGCCGACCTCGAACTCGACCTTCTGGTTCTCTTCCAGGGTGCGGAAGCCGCTGCCCTGAATCTCCGTGTAATGGACGAACACGTCAGCAGAGCCGTCTTCGGGAGCAATGAACCCGAAGCCCTTTTCCGCGTTGAACCACTTCACAGTTCCCTGTGGCATCTCTCGTAATTTCCTTCTCTTCAACCGGGAGCGGTCCACCGACTTCCGGTGTACCGGGCCCGTTCCGACCGCCATACCTTCGTGGAGTGTTCGGAACTCGACCCGACGTACAACCTCGCAGGAACCGCGACCGCAACGTCGATCCTGCGAGTGCTTGTACACGAACACAGAAGCTGCGACCGCAACAAGTCAATCACGTTCGGGGCTGCTGCGACAGTCTGGGAGAGATCACGTAGTGAACAATTCACATAGGACGAGTGCGCTACGCCCCATCCAGACGTCCCGAGAGGTCCCAGGTGGCAGATCCGGTGTCGGAATTCGGCCGCGAGCTGCTCGCCTGCGCGGTCGAGGGCACCGGCGCCGACGAACATCCCGTGCGCCATGTCGCGGACCTGCCACCGCGGCGGGCCAGAACCCAGGCCTGGCCGCCGTGGGCTGACCCGGATGTGGTGCGCGCCTTCCGTGATCGAGGGGTTGCGGCTCCCTGGTCGCACCAGCTCGCAGCCGCCGAGCTGGCGCGGGCCGGACGTCATGTCGTCCTGAGCACAGGCACCGCCTCGGGCAAATCGCTGGCGTACCAACTCCCGATATTGACGGCGCTGAAAGAAGACCCGCGTGCCCGCGTCCTCTATCTGTCGCCGACCAAGGCGCTCGGGCACGACCAGTTGCGCTCGGCCGCGTCGCTGACCTCGGCGGTGCCCGGACTCGCCGACGTCGCGCCGACCCCCTACGACGGAGACAGCCCGACCGAGGTGCGGCGCTTCGCACGGGAACGGTCGCGATGGATCTTCTCCAATCCCGACATGATCCACCTCTCGATGCTGCGCAACCACGCGCGCTGGGCCGTCTTCCTGCGCAATCTCCACTATGTCGTGGTCGACGAATGCCATTACTACCGAGGCATTTTCGGGTCCAACGTGGCGATGGTGCTGCGCCGGTTGTTACGCCTGTGCGCCCGCTACTCAGCGACCGGTACGGACAGTTCCGGGCCCACCGTGATCTTCGCCAGTGCAACCACCGCGCAACCCGCCGTCACCGCCTCGGAGTTGATCGGCCAGACGGTCGCCGAAGTCACCGAGGACGGGTCACCACAGGGGGCACGAACGGTCGCACTGTGGGAACCGGCGTTGATGGCGGACCTCGTCGGGGAGAACGGCGCACCGGTGCGGCGATCGGCCGGTGCCGAGGCAGCGCGGGTGATGGCGGATCTGATCGCCGAGGGGGCACGAATGCTCACGTTCGTGCGCTCCCGCCGGGGCGCTGAACTGACCGCGTTGGGCGCTCGGACACGGCTGGCCGAGACCGCCCCGGACCTCGCGGACCGGGTGGCCTCCTACCGTGCCGGTTACCTCGCCGAGGACCGACGCCGGCTCGAACAGGCGCTGGCCGACGGCGAACTGCGCGGGGTGGCGACGACCAACGCACTGGAACTGGGTGTGGACATCGCAGGTCTGGACGCCGTGGTGCTGGCCGGCTTCCCCGGGACCGTCGCGTCGTTCTGGCAGCAGGCCGGGCGCGCCGGCCGCCGCGGCCAGGGAGCCCTGGTCGTGCTGATCGCCCGCGACGACCCTCTCGACACCTACCTGGTGCACCACCCGGCAGCGCTGCTCGACAAGCCGATCGAACGCATCGTCATCGATCCGGGCAATCCGTATGTGCTTGGACCGCAGCTTCTCTGCGCCGCCACCGAGCTCCCGCTGACCGACGCGGAGGTGCGCATGTGGGATGCGGAAGCGGTCGCGGGGGCGTTGATCGACGACGGGCTGCTGCGGCGCCGACCGAGCGGGTGCTTCCCCACCCCCGGTGTCGATCCGCACGCGGGGGTGGACATCCGGGGCTCCACCGGTGGTCAGATCGCGATCCTGGAGGTCGGCACGGGCCGCATCTTGGGCAGTACCGGCGCCGGTCAGGCGCCCGCGCAGGTTCACCCCGGCGCGGTGTACCTGCACCAGGGTGAGAGCTACGTGGTCGATTCGCTCGACTTCGAGGACGGCGTCGCCTTCGTCCACAGCGAAGATCCCGGCTACACGACCTTTGCCAGGGAGCTGACCGGCATCAGTGTCACCGGCGAGGGCGAACGCGGTGACCACGGGCCGGTCACCGTGGGTCTGGTTCCGGTATCGGTCACCAACACCGTCACCGGATATCTGCGCCGCCGACTCAGCGGTGAGGTGATGGACTTCGTCGAACTCGACATGCCGGAGCGCACCCTCGAGACGATGGCGGTGATGTGCACGATCACCCCGGAAGCCCTGCAGGACAGCGGGATCGACCCGCTACGGGTACCAGGATCGCTGCACGCCGCCGAACACGCCGCCATCGGCTTGCTGCCGTTGGTCGCCAGCTGCGACCGCGGCGACATCGGCGGGGTGTCCACCGCGATCGGCCCGGTCGGCGGTCTGCCGACGATATTCGTCTACGACGGTCATCCCGGAGGTGCGGGTTTTGCGGCCCGCGGATTCCGCACAATCACACAATGGTGGGGGGCAACGGCGTCGGCGATCGAGGCCTGCGAGTGTCCGATGGGCTGTCCGTCGTGCGTGCAGTCACCGAAATGCGGAAACGGCAACGATCCGCTGGACAAAGACGGCGCTGTCACGGTGTTACGGCTGGTGATGGCCGCACTCGCAGATCCGGGACCCTGAGTCCCCGCGACGATCGACCCCTCGACGATCGCCCACGAATGCGACGGTTCGGAGGCCCAGCTGAAAAACCGCAGCAGGGCACGAACACGGCGGCAATCAGGCTGGACTGCGAGATGCGTTTCCGACCTCGCATACCAGGCTTGAAGGGGAAATTACCTTGTGACAGCGCTGGCTGCAACAAGCTGATGAGCAGGGCCGACGGTACGCGCGCGTACTCAGCGGGGCGGGAATGCGGATTCCGTCGTGCCGCGTTTCACGGGCGGTTATCTACCCGCCGGTAAGATTTCTGTCATGACCCACGACTGGGTGCTCGTGGAGACACTGGGCAGTGAGCCCGCCGTCGTCGCCGACGGCGCACACACCAAGAATCTGATGCCGATCAGCACGTACCTTCGACGCGATCCGAACCTGATGGCCATCCAGACCGCGATCGGTGAAACCGTGCGGGCCGGTAAAGGACTGAGCAGCATCACGCCCAAGAACCGCCGGGTGATCCGCACCGAGGTCGTCCAGATGTCCGACGGCCGGATCCACGGGGTCCAGATCTGGGTCGGCGCGCCCGATGAGGAGCCGCCACCCCGGCCGGTTGTCGGTGCTCTGATCTGGGATCTCACCCGAGGTACCGCAACCGATACCCCGGAGTCGCTGTCGATCGGGGGATGGGATCCGGCCACGGAATCCACCCAGGGGCGGGCCTTTGCCGACGACCTTCCCCGGCGCAACCTGAACCCCAACGAGGCCGAGGTCATCGGCATGGTGATCAAACCCGAGGACGGGGTGACCATCTGCAATACCTGGGATGTCACCGACTACCGGGGTGAGCGGATCACGGTCGGTTTTGTCGCCCGGTCGCTACCGGAGGATCCCGACGACGACAAGGGGCGGCTGATCTGCCGGGCGATGAACTGGCGCAGCGTGCAGGAGGGTCCGGGCATCCAGGAGGATCTGCTGGGCCAGCGGATCCTCGACAGCATGGCCGAAGACGGTGTCCACCGTGCGTTGGTCGACCCGAGGCACTGGTCGTTGCTGAAGTGGCTCGACGATCCCGTGCCGTTCTTCGACTGGCGCGCAGGCATTGTCGGCGACCGGGCTCATCCCGACGATCAGGCCACGCTCGCCGCGATGGCCGCAGAGTTCGAGACCGGCGCCACCTCCGGGGTGCTGCGGATGGTGGCGCACCACGGCGGGTGGATCCCGGTCCACGTCGGGGTGCACCGTGTCGAACTCGACAAGGGCGTTTATGCCGGCCTGGCAGCGTTTCGGTTGCCCACCGGGGAAGAACTCGCCGTCGCCGGTTTCATGGAATCCGAAGAGCCGACCCGCGGCACTCGCAAGCCACGCCCACGCAGGGAGAGGGCGACGAAGACCTAGTTGTCCCGGGAGCCTGCCATTCCCGCGGGCCCCGCCCTGGCGATCGCCCGAGCCGGTTCCATACCGGCCGGCCCCAGCGATCGCGAGGCCTCCACCGTGACAACAACGTCGAGTCCGTCCACCGTGCATCTCACCGCGACCGTTCCCATCGCACGCGCCAGCGCCGTGGCCTGTCCGCAGGCGATGTGAGCGCCCGCCGGCAATCCCGCCGCACCCGCGAGGGCGGCGAGGTCTGCTG
>NZ_JBAUJR010000407.1:0-9563 GCF_049683935.1 Mycobacterium sp.
GACGCTGATCAGCAGCTCCATGTCACCCTGGTCGAACTTGTCGACCAGCAGTTGCGTGGCCTCGGCGGACTCCGAAGTCGGATCCTGGAAGCCCCCGGCGGACAGCTGCTGGGCCACCGGCACCCCGAAGATGCCGCAGCCCACCATCACGAACAGGGCGACAACAAGGACCCGGCGTGGCGCCGCGATGGCCGACAGTGCGATGCGTTGCAACACCTGGGAGTCCCGTCTGACTGTGATATCGCGGCTAAGTTATCAACGCTAACTTGCTTCGGTCAATGGTCGACGATGACTTCTCGGGCCGCGATGAGTCGACATGATCATGACCGACCACACCGCCGACACCGCGATACGCTCATCTGCGATGACGACCGATCACGCGACCGCGCAGACAGACCCGACCGGGGTCGCCGACCTGGGCCTGTTGATCCTGCGTCTCGGGGTGGGTGGTGCCACCCTGCAGGCGGGCCTGATCAAGGCGCTCGACTTCTCCACCACCACGCAGTTCCTCGCAGAGGCCGGGTGGCGACTGCCGACGGTCGCGGCGTTCATGGTGACCGCATCGGAGACCCTGGGTGGGCTCCTCCTGTTGCTCGGGGTGTTCACACCTCTCGCGGCGTGTGCCGTGCTGAGCGCGATGCTGTGCGCCTGGGCCGTGAACGTCTCGGGAGCGGCGTTCTGGTCCGAACCGTTCAACATCCCGTTCCTGATCGGCCTCGGCGCGGCGGCCCTGTTGCTCACCGGGGCGGGCCGATATTCGCTGGACCGGGCGCTTCTGCGGCGCGTGAACTGGTCACAGCGGGTTTTGCTGGCCCTGCTGGGCCTGGCCTTCGTCGCTGCGATCGTGACCTGGGTAGCGCTCTACGGAATCAACCCGATCCACTTCTCGGCGCCGTCGGCCTGACGGCTACCCGCCGGTAGATCGCCGAACCTACCGGGCGGTAGGAATTGCCACCATTTTGCGAATAGCGGCTCATAGACTCCTTAAGAGCCGTGGTTACTGTTCAGTACATGTGGATCGACGACACCAGTGCTGATGTCATCAAGGTTGACTTCGAGGCTCTCTACCACGGCGATGTCCTGGTCGAGGGAATCACCTCGGAGCAGCTCGACGACGAGCACTTCCTACCCACCGCAGTGTGAAAGAACGCGCGACCCGCTGGGCCGCGCGTTCCTCCTCCGGTGCGCCTCACGCAGGCGCGCGCAACGGCTAGTTGCGCCCCGACTCGCCTCCGTTGGATGTCTGGCTCACACCCCCGCACCCTCTACTGCTGGGGTGAGCATGTCGGCCAAGCGCCCAGCGATCAGGCTTTCGGCCTCGCCCACGATGCGTGCCACCAGATCACCGACGGTCGGGATGTCGTTGATCAAACCCATGGCCGTGCCCACCGTCCAGATTCCGGCGTCGACATCGCCGTCGTCGAACACCTTGCGCCCGCGGACACCGGCGACCAGATCCTTGACGTCCTCGAACTGACCACCGCCGGCGAGGATTTCCACCACTTCGCGTGACACCTCGTTGGACGCGACCCGCGCGGTGTTGTGCAGGCTGCGGAAGATCAACTCCGTCCCTCGCTCGTCACCGGCGACGATGGCTTTCTTCACGTTCTCGTGGATGCAGGACTCCACGGTGCACATGAACCGCGAACCCATGTTGATGCCGTCGGCGCCCAGTGCCAGCGCGGCGACCAAGCCGCGACCGTCGGCGAAGCCGCCCGACGCGACCATCGGGATCTCGATCTTGTCGGCCGCCGCAGGGACCAGCACCAGACCCGGGATGTCGTCCTCCCCCGGGTGGCCCGCGCATTCGAACCCGTCGATGCTGATGCCGTCGACGCCCAGGCTCTGCGCCTTGACCGCGTGCCGCACCGAGGTGCACTTGTGCAGCACCTTGATGCCGTTGTCGTGGAACATCGGCAGATGCGGCGCCGGGTTGGAACCCGCGGTCTCCACGATCTTGATGCCCGCATCGACGATGACCTGACGGTACTCGTCATAGGGCGGTGGGTTGATCGACGGCAGGATCGTCAGGTTCACCCCGAACGGCTTGTCCGTCAGATCCCGCGTCCGCGCGATCTCGTTGGCCAGGTCGGCCGGCGTCGGCTGCGTCAGCGCCGTGATGAAACCCAGCGCACCCGCATTCGCCACCGCCGCAACCAGTTCCGCCCGGCCCACCCACTGCATACCGCCCTGGGCGATCGGATGCTCGACCCCGAACGCCTCGGTGAACTTCGTCGTGATGCTCACCCGATCACCTCGGCGCCATCCGGATCGCGCCGTCCAGGCGGATCACCTCGCCGTTGAGCATCGGATTCTCGACGATGTGCACCGCCAGCGCACCGTATTCGTCGGGATCACCCAGCCGTGCCGGGTGCGGAACCTGCTTGCCCAGCGACGCCTGCGCCTCCTCGGGCAGGCCGGCGAGCAGCGGGGTCTTGAACAGGCCCGGAGCGATGGTGACCACGCGGATGAACTCGCGTGCGAGGTCGCGGGCAATCGGCAGGGTCATGCCGACCACGCCACCCTTGGATGCCGAGTAGGCGGCCTGGCCGATCTGACCGTCGAACGCCGCCACGGATGCGGTGTTGACGATGACACCACGCTCCTCACCGAGCGGTTCGGTCTTGGCGATTCGTTCAGCGGACAACCGCAGCACGTTGAAGGTGCCGATGAGGTTCACCTGCACGACGGCGTTGAACCAGTCCAACGGGAACGGCCCGTCCTTGCCGAGGGTCTTCACGGCGTTTCCGATGCCGGCGCAGTTGATGTTGATCCGCAGCGGACCCATCTCCTCGGCGGCATCCAGTGCGGCGCTCACCTGCTCGGGATCGGTGACGTTGGCCTCGACGAACTTGGCGCGCGAGCCGAGTTCCTTGACCACGTCCTCGCCCTTGAGGTCGATCACGACGACCGACGCTCCACGGTCGAGCAGTCGCTTCGTCGTCGCGAGACCGAGCCCGGAGGCCCCTCCGGTGACGACTGCTACGGCGTCTTTGATCTCCACAGATCTTTTCCCTTTCTGTTGCTCAAACCCATTCCTGCAGAATGTCTTCGGTGTCAGCGCCGGGGACCCCCGGCGGCTTCGGGGCGGTGGTGGAGCTGCGTGAGAACCGCGGCGCCGGCGCCGGGTAGAGAGAGCCGTTCTCGCTGTAGAAGGTGTCGCGCTCGGTGTTGTGGGGTTCGGACTCCACTTCGGCGAACGACAGCACCGGCGTCACACACGCATCGGTGCCGGCAAAAACCCCGGCCCAGTGGTCCCGGTCGTGCGCGGCGAACGCCGCAGTGAGCCGTTCACGGAGTTCGGGCCAGCGGCTCATGTCGTTCTGGTCGGGCAGATCGGCCGGGTCGAGGCCGACGCCGGCGAGCATCTCGGCATAGAACTGCGGCTCGATCGCGCCGACCGCGACATGGCGGCCGTCGGCGCAGGTGTAGGTGTCGTAGTACGGCGCGCCCGTGTCGAGCATGTTCACGCCGCGTTCGTCGCTCCACATGCCCATCCCGCGGAATGCCCACATCATCATCGACAGCACGCTCGATCCGTCCACCATCGCGGCGTCGACGACCTGGCCCTTGCCGGAGCGCTCCCGCTCCCACAGCGCCGACAGCACGCCGACCAGCAGGAACATCGACCCACCACCGAAGTCGCCGACGAGGTTCAGCGGCGGGACCGGCCGTTCACCGGCCCGGCCGATCGCGTGCAGGGCCCCGTTGAGTGAGATGTAGTTGATGTCGTGGCCGGCCTGCTGGGCGCGTGGTCCGTCCTGGCCCCACCCGGTCATCCGCGCGTAGACGAGCCGCTCGTTGACCTTGGCGCAGTCGTCCGGTCCCAGGCCGAGTCGTTCGGTGACACCCGGCCGAAAGCCCTCGATCAACACATCGGCCTTCGCGACCAATCGCAGCACCAGCTCGCGGCCCTCGTCGGTTTTCAGGTTCGCCGCCACCGACCGGCGGTTGCGCAGCAGGTAGTCACCGCCGGGCTTGGTCGCCGGACCGGACCCCTTTCCCGGGCGCTCGACACGGACCACGTCGGCACCGAGGTCGCCGAGAATCATCGCGGCGTGCGGTCCCGGGCCGATGCCGGCCAGCTCCACAACCCGCAGTCCTTGCAGTGGTCCCGCCATGCCTGCCCGCCCTTCATCAGAATCGCTCAGTTGACCGCCGACATAGCTTACTTGTATAACCAAGTCGGACCGGCCAGGGGGCATCAGCCCTCGGATAGGGGACGCTCGTGACCACCATCGACTCGGACACCGACGCATACGCGGGAATCGAGGACCTCACCGTCGCCCTCGAGAAGGGGGTGCTGGCGGTGACACTCAACCGGCCGGACAGTCTGAACTCCCTGACCGCGCCGATGCTGAGCACATTCGCCGCAACGCTGGAACGCGCCGCCGAAGACCCCGGGGTGCGGGTGGTCCGTATCGGCGGCGCCGGACGCGGGTTCTGCTCCGGCGCGGGCATCAGCGAAGAAGACCATGCCAACCCAGGCGCTGCCGGAACTCCGGCCGACGTGCTCGACGCAGCCAACCGCTGCATCCGCGCGATCGTGAACCTCCCGCAACCCGCCGTGGCCGTGGTCCAGGGTGCGGCCGCCGGCGTCGGAGCGTCGCTGGCACTGGCGTGTGACGTCGTACTCGCCTCGGAGAAGGCGTTTTTCATGTTGGCGTTCACCAAGATCGGGCTGATGCCCGACGGCGGTGCGTCCGCCCTGATCGCGGCGGCGGTGGGCCGGATCCGCGCGATGCGGATGGCGCTTCTGGCAGAGCGCATCTCGGCGGCGGAGGCCTACGGCTGGGGCCTGGTCAGCGTCGTCTACCCCGCTGACGAGTTCGACGCCGAGGTCGACAAGGTCATCACCACGCTGGTGTCGGGTCCGGCGGTGGCCTTGCGCAAAACCAAGAACGCGATCAATGCGGCGGCACTGACCGAGCTCGAAGATGCCCTCGAGCTCGAGAAGCATGGCCAGCTGATGCTGCTGGAGTCCCGTGATTTCCGCGAGGGCACCAAGGCTTTTCAGCAACGCAGGGCGGCGGACTTCACCGACTCCTGAGCGCTCCTTCGCCGAGACTGAGCGCTCCTCCGTTGAGACTGTATTCCTGGCGGAAAAGTGCGAGTGCGAGCCGCCGCCAGTGCAGTCTCAACGGCTGTTCGCCGAACTCGCCCACCCGCTGCGCTGATCGCCTACAGACCGAAAATCGGCGGCAGTGCGAGCACCAGGACCAGACCCCAGAAGAAGTGGGTGAGCATCGGTGCGAGCACACCGCCGGTCGCCCGGCGTTCCAGCGCACACACCGTGCCCAGGATGATCGCGGCGAAGCCCAGCATCGGGTTGCCCGTGGTCGCCGCTGTCGCGATCACGTACAACACCGTCGACACGAGCACCGGTCGGTACTTCGCCAGCGTCGTGTACAGCGCACCACGGAAGAACAGTTCCTCGGCCACGCCGTTGATGACGGTGATGAAAACGATCAGCCACAGCGGGCCGGCATTGGAGAACTCCAGCACGACGGTGATGTACTCACGCACACCCGGGATCTGGCGGGCCACCAGGCCGCCCACGACGAAGACGGCGCCCAGCGCCAATCCGACTGCGGTGCCGGTGATGACGGGGCGCTGGTTGCGTGCCCGGAAACGGACATGTCCGAGGTGCAGCGGGCCGGAGGCGAAGGCGCCGACGGCCCACACCGCGGCCAGTGCGAGCGTGAGCCAGATGAACGATTCGTCGCCCGGCGGCCGACTCAGCGAGTAGCCGAGCAGCACAGCGCCGATCAGAAGGAAAACCGAGACGACGATCTTGCGGCGACGGATCACCGCGGGCCACTCGTTGTACGGCGCCGCCCGGGTACGCGCGATGTCGTACAACTCGCCGGGCAAGCCGGGATCCTTCGGTGTGGTCACGCAGGACTCCCCTTCGGCACCAGACCGATCATCGTATCGAGGCCGGTCCGCACCGCACCCGCGACGGGGCCGGGCACCATCGCGATCAAGCCCAGGATCGGGCGCACCGGCGGCGGCGTCACGGCACGGGCGAGCTGACGAATTCTCGACGTGTCGCCCCCCGCCCACTGCGGATCGGTGTCGGCGAGATGGTGGTCGTCGGCCAGAGCGTTCACCGGCCGCCGCGGCGGACTCGTCACCGCACGACGCATCGCGTCCTCCACCCCGAGCAACCCGCCCGGCGGCTCGGCGACGTGGTCGGCGATGCCGCGCTTCGACGCCATCATCGGATAGTCAAGGGACTCAATGAGATCGCCGGCCAGCCCGCCGGGCACCGGGAGGATGACACCGCTGACCCGCGACACCAGACAGGGCTCGACGCCGTAAACCGCCACCGGCGTGCGCCAGATGCCGGCGACGCGGGCGTAGGTCCGAAGCAGATCACCGTAGGTGGTGGTCTCCGGACCACAGATGTCGTAGGCGCCTGCCGGCACCTTCTCATCGGCCACCGCGACGAGGTAGTGCAGTACGTCGCGGATGGAGATCGGGTCGATCGGGTTGGCCGACCAATCGGGCATCGGCAGCAGCAGGAACCGGTCGGCCACGTACCGCAGCATCTCGAACGACGTCGACCCGGCGCCGAAGATCATCGCGGCACCCAGCCACACCACGTCGGGTCCGCCGTCGACGGTCAGCGCCTCGGCTACCTCGGCGCGACTGGTCAGATGCTCGGACAGCGAGTCGTCGTCGGGAACGAAGCCCCCGAGGTACACGATGCGGCGCACGCCGGCGTCCTTGGCCGCGGCGGCGACGTTGGCTGCGGCGAGGTTGTCGGCCTCCCGGAATCCCGGCTCGCCGATGCCGTGGACCAGGTAGTAGACGACGTCGATCGGTCCGGCATCGACAAAAGCCTGCCGCGCCGAGACCTCGTCGTGCGCGTCGAGTTCGACGGCCGCCACCTCGTCGTGCCAGCCGAAATCGGCGAGCCGTCGCGGGTTGCGGCTGACCGCGACCACCTCGTGGCCCTCCGCGAGCAGCGAGGCGACCAGCCGCGAGCCGATGTAGCCGGTCGCTCCGGTGACCAGTGTCCGCATGGTTTTCACCGTACGGATGTACCCGAACCCGCCGGTTCGGAACCCGTTCCAGACGTTGCCTGCATCACGATGCACCGTGACCAGTTCCTGGTACCGCTGGGGACTGCAGACCGGGTGACCCGGCGCGGGACGGCGCGTGCGATCCTCACGTCGTGACCTCAGCATCCGCACCCTCAGCGCTCGATCTGGTCGACGGTGTCGACCTGACAGGCAAGATCTGTGTCATCACCGGTGCGTCGTCAGGTCTGGGACGGGAGTCGGCCCGGGCGTTGGCTGCGACGGGAGCCCACGTGATCCTGGCCGGCCGCAACGGTGACGACCTCGCCGCCACCGAGGCGTGGGTGCGCGAACACGTGCCGGCCGCGACGCTGTCGAAGGTTCACCTCGACCTGGCCTCACTGGCCGGCATCGCCGCCGCCGCCGCACAGATCCAGGACCTCACCGGAGCCGTGCACGTTCTGATGAACAACGCGGGTGTGATGTTCACCCCGTTCGGCCGCACCGTTGACGGCTTCGAAATTCAGTTCGGCACAAACCATCTGGGGCATTTCGAACTCACCAGAGCCCTGTTGCCGGCACTGGTCGCCGCGGATGGCGCACGCATCGTCAACCTGTCGTCCGCCGGTCACCGGATGGGTGACGTGGACTTCGACGACCCGAACTGGGAACGGCGTGACTACGACAAGTTCGTCGCCTACGGCGCATCGAAGACCGCGAACGTCCTGCATGCCGTCGAGCTGGACCGCAGGTTGCGCGACAACGGGGTGCGCGCGTTGGCGGTACATCCGGGGATCGTGGCGACATCGCTGGCACGGCACATGAGCAGTGACGACTTCGCCGCCCTGGGCAAGGTGAAGACCGTCGAGCGCGACCCTGCTGCCCGTCGTGTCGATGTCAGCCGCGAGTTCATATCGCCGGAGATGGGCGCCGCGACGCAGGTGTGGGCAGCGGTCAGCGACGAGTTGGACGGACAGGGTGGGATCTACCTGTCCGACTGCCAGGTCGCGTCCGCGGCGTCCTACGCCGTCGACGAAGCCCGTGCGCTGGCGCTGTGGGACCTGTCCGAACGACTCTGCGCGCCGGGAGCGGCGCGCTTAGGCTCGAGCGTGTGAACCGGACGGGCGGGTAGCCGGGATGGCTGAGCCGGCACGGAATTCGTCCGCGAAGATCATCTACCTGCGTTCGTACGGCGAACGGGACCGCGAGGATCACGACGTGGTGGGCCGGGTGCTGGATGTGACGGTCGAGTTGCTGCGCGACATCGCGTTCGCCGATCTGAGCACCCGGGGCATCGCCGATCGTGCCGGTGTGCCGCACGGTGAGGTGTGCGCGTACTTCAGGTCGAAGGACGCGATCGTCGCCGAGGTGTACCTCGGCATGCTGCGTGATGCCCCGCTGAGCGTCGATGTCGCGCAGTCGGCCCGCACCCGCGTCGTCGCGCTGTTCAACCAGTTGGTGATGCTGCTCGCCGATGAACCGGAACTGGCTGCTGCCTGCTCGAGCGCGTTGATCTCCAATGACCGATCGGTGCAGGCGATCCGACGGCGTATTCACGCGGAGCTGCATCGACGGGTGCGCACGGTGCTCCGATCGGATGCGTGGCCCGAGGTGGCCGAGACACTCGAGTTCGGATTGGTCGGGGCAATGGTGCAGGCGAGCTCGGGTTCGGCGACCTTCCAGGACAGCGCCGACGACCTCGCCCGGGTGGTCGCCGCGCTGCTGCCGGAAGAGCCCTGAGACCTGTACCTCTCCGGGCGCAGAACCTGCTGGTCAACAGCGTGATCGCCGGGAGTTTCGGGGGCCGCGGCGGTGGTCCCGACTTGGTCGTAGCCAATTTGTGCACATACCATGCCAGACGACCTGAGAGCATGAGGAGCAGAACGTGAAGACCAACACCAGCAAAGCCATCGGCGTCGCTGTGGGTGCCGCCGCGATCGCCCTGTCGGTTCCGCTGGCAGTCACCGCGTACGCCCAGCCGGCCACTCCCACCCCCGCGCCCGTCGTCGAGATTCCCGATCCTCAGGGACCCGAGTGCGGGCCCTTCAAGGAAGCAGTGCCCAACTGGAAGGGCCTGGCCAACCTGCCCGTCAGCACGGCGCTGGCCAGCATTCCGGAAGCCTCGACGTTCAGTCAGGCGATCTCCGGCCAGATCAACCCGGCCGTCAATGTGGCGTCGGTGTTCGACAACGGACCGTACGTGATCTTCGCGCCGACCAACGAGGCCTTCGCTGCGCTGCCGCCCGAGCAGCTCGAGATGCTGCGCACCGATCCGGCGGCACTGACACAGCTGGTGTACTACCACGGGTTCCTCGGCCTGCTCGGACCCGACACCGTGAAGGGCCAGCGGCCCACCCAGGAGGGCACCGAGATCGAGGTGACCGGCTCCGGCGGCGACATCCAGGTCAACGAGACCACCGAGGTCCTCTGTGGCGGCATCCCGGCGCAGAACGCCAAGATCTATCTGGTCGACAACGTCCTGAACCCGGCCGACGCACCGGAACCGATCCTGGCGACGCCGACGAGCCCGACGAC
>NZ_JBAUJR010000408.1:0-12723 GCF_049683935.1 Mycobacterium sp.
GTGCGGCGACGCCCGGGGCGGGCGGCAGGGCGGGATCGACGGGTGCGGGTTGCGCACCGGCCTGGCCTGCGAGGGCCAGAGCGCCTCCGGCCACAAACGCGCCGATGACGATGGTCTTGATACGGGACGTGGCAGCCATAGTACGAAGGCTATCGGGTTGAGCGCACAGCCGTTACTTTTCGGGCTCAGCTCAGTGCCAGGCCGATGCCCAGCGCGATCATCATCGCCGCGATCAGCCCGTCGAGAATGCGCCACGTCCTGGGGGTTGCGAAGAACCGGCTGAGCTTCTTGGCGCCGAACCCCAACCCGGTGAACCACACCGCACTCGCGGCGACCGCGCCGACGCCGAAGAGCCAGCGGCCGTCCTGGTGCTCGTTGGCCAGCGCGCCCAGCAGGATGACGGTGTCTAGGTAGACGTGCGGGTTGAGGAACGTCAGGGCCAGGCAGGTGGCCAGGACCCCGCCCAGGCGGGCGGGCGCTGCGTCGGACGGTGTCAGGGTCCCGGGCTTCATCGCGCGACGGGCGGCGAGCAGGCCGTAGCCGATCAGGAAGACGACGCCGCCGACCTTCGCCACGGTGACGACGTCGGGGTGTGCCGCGATGAGTGCACCGAAGCCGGCGATCCCGACGAAGATCAGCACCAGGTCGGACACCGTGCAGAGGGCGACAACGGGCATCACGTGTTCGCCACGGATGCCTTGGCGCAGCACGAAGGCGTTCTGCGCGCCGATGGCCGCGATGAGTGCCATCGTCGTGGCGAAGCCGGTCAGCACGACGAGGTAGGCGGTGTTCACGCCAGCAACGCTAGGGTGGGGCGACGAATCAGTACAGCTAAAGATTCTTGCTGTGGTTAAGAATCTCTAATGCAGGTCGCCATTACCGCTCAGGGGTGCCTTGCTTGTGGCTGTAGGTTGCCATTCTCGATGGCGGGTTGCCATTTGAGATGGCGGGAGTTGGCGGATCCGCCAACTGAATGGCAACTCGTATGACCTTTAAGTGTCTGAGCGTCGCTGCTAGATGGATCCCGAAACCTGTGATGCCCCACGTAGACGTTGTAGACATCGATACCCCAACAAACCGTTCGTTGCCTGCGTCTGGCGACCTCGGCCGAGATCGAACTCTGACTCTGGGCCATCGAGAAGGATGGCGAGATCGCTTTGGGGAAAGGCGTCTCCGGAGACATACACGAAGGTCTCGATGTGAGGGATGCCCGTAGCGCGCCAGATGGTCACCAGGACTGGAAGTGCTGTTGCAGAGCATGCCGTGGGATCGCACCCGAATTCGAACTCGCGTCGGTCGTGCGGGTTACCCGGCCACGAGTTGACCGTTGAGGCGTTGCAGTCAGCAGTCAGATTCTGGCTGGCACTGACGGCATGGCCACGCTGCCACCACTTCCGGGGAGCAGCATGACTCCGGCGACGGCGCCGCCCGGTGACCCACACGCCGAGATCGTGGCGTTGCGCCGAGCCCGGGAGCGGGCCGTCGGAGGCACCGCAGTGGTCACGAAATAAGTTCTGACCCACCCCACCGTTCCCGGGGCCTGCGCGCGCTTGAATGAGCCGATGCAATAGGCAAGAAAAGAGGGGGCTGGGGACGTGATTAAGCCGTCAACGTAGTGATCGCGGCATTCAGTTTGTCGGCGACTTCTTGGGCGACCGCTTGTAGTTGCGGTTCGTCGGTGACGTCGACGAGGAGTTGCGGGTTCATGGCTTCGACGAGTGTGGTGTTTGGATCGTCGGGGTCGCTGCGTACCACGACGTTGCATGGCAGTAGTAGACCGATTTGACGGTTTGCCGTGATCGCGCGGTGGGCCAGCGGTGGGTTGCATGCGCCGAGGATCAGGTAGTTCTCCATGTCCTCGTTGAGCTTGTTTTTCAGTGTCGCTTTGACGTCGATTTCGGTGAGGACGCCGAAGCCCTGGTCGGACAACGCTTCGCGGGTGCGGGCTACGGCGTCGTCGAATGTTGTTTTCAGGCTGGTGGCTAGCGCGATGCTCATGATGACTCCTGTGTCGTGGTTGGTTAGGCCAGCGCGAGGAACAGCTTTTCCAGTTCGGCTTCGGTCATGGGCTTGTCGGTGCCGGCCTGTTCACCGGTGACGCATTCCCGCAATCCGGTGGCGACAATCTTGAAACCGGCACGGTCGAGTGCACGGGACACGGCCGCTAGCTGAGTGACGACGTCTTTGCATTCGCGGCCGTTCTCGATCATCGAGATGACGCCGGCGAGCTGGCCTTGTGCCCGGCGCAGCCGGTTGAGGACCGCATCGATGGCTTCTTGGTCGCCGACTATGGCATTTCCTTTCATCGCCCTACGCCAATATTACCCGAGGGGGTATATGGCGTATCAGTTCAACGGTCTGACCTGTACCGGCATTCCCGCAGGCAGGGCGTTTCTCCACGGTGATCAGCTCTGCGCGTGTGAAGCTTCCGATAGTTGAGCGGTGATTGTCGCGGCATCGCAGGTGGCGCCGGCGCGATTGTAGGGAAGCCGGGCCAGCAGCAGTCCCATGGACAGGTGTTGGTCAGCGCGGCCACGGTCAGGCCGGCGCCGACCGCGAAGGCGATCCACTCCACGTGCGGAAGGAATGCACTCACCAGCACGCTGACGGCGACGATGAGCCCGGCGACCAGGCGATCCTGGCGCTCCAAGTCCCAGCGTTGCGTTCCGCGGTTGACGGCAAACCCCCGGGCCTCCCCCGCGGTGATCCCACCGGCCAGGATGTGGACGTTGGTCAGGCCAGCTTTGCGCAGCATCTGGTCAGCCTGGGCGGCGCGTTGCCCGGAGCGGCAGATCAGGACGACCTGCTGATCGAGGTGGCTAGTGATGTCATCGCGGTGCTCCCACAGCAGGTCGAGCGGCACGTTGTAGGCGCCGCCGATGTGGTGGGTTTCGAACTCCGCGGGGGTGCGGACGTCGATGAGGCGGGGTCGAGTGGTCGACGCGAGCTGTTCTTGCAGCGTTGCGGCGTCAATTGTGGCTGTGGACATCAGGTAAGTCCCTCTCGTGGTGTTTGAAGTATACCTCGGGGGGTATGTGCGGAACGCAGCCTAACGTACCCGAGGGGGTATGGCGGAAGACCGGAATAAATACCCTAGGGGGTATTGTAGGAATGTCTAGCGGGCCGCCTTGGAGACCGAAGCCCGAACACGGACTGAGAGGATTCCAATGATCTTGGAGCAGTACTACATCGAGTGTCTGTCGCATGCGTCGTACCTGGTCGGTGATGACACCACCGGCCGCGCAGTGGTGGTCGATCCGCGCCGCGATATCAGCGATTACCTGGCCGACGCGCATAGGTTCGGGCTGACGATCGAAGGGGTGATCAACACCCACTTCCACGCCGACTTCGTGTCCGGCCACCTGGAATTGGTGGATGCGACCGGCGCGTGGATCGGGTTCGGCGAGGCCGCCGAGATCGACTACCCGATTCGCCGGCTGGCCGACGGGGAGCACGTGTCCCTCGGTGAGGTGGACCTGGAGATTGTGTCGACGCCGGGCCACACCTGGGAATCGATCAGTGTGCTTGTTCGCGAGCGTGTCGGGGCCGAGCCGGTGGCTGTGCTCACCGGCGACTCGCTGTTCATCGGTGACGTCGGGCGCCCGGATTTGGCGAACATCGGTGACAGTTCGACCAGCGACCTGGCTCGGGCGATGTACCGCACGCTGCACGACAAGCTCATGATGCTGTCTGACAGCGTGACGGTGATGCCTGCCCACGGGGCCGGCTCGTCGTGCGGAAAGAACCTCTCGACCGAGCTGACGTCCACGATCGGAGAGCAGCGGTTGACTAATCCGTCGGTGCAGCCGATGCCCGAGGAGGCGTTCGTCGCGATGCTGACCGCGGGTCAGCCCGCCGCGCCGGCGTACTTTGCCGCCGACGTGGCGATGAACAAGCGGGTGCACCCCCTGCTGCAGGCCGACCGCGCCGTGCCCGAGGTGACGCCGCTGCAGATCCGCGGTGCGCTCGATGCGGGGGTGCGGGTGCTCGATGCCCGCAGCGTGGAGGATTTCGCCGCCGGGCACCTGCGCGGGTCGGTCAACGTCGGCTTCGACGGTCGGTTCGCAGAGACCGGCGGCATGGTGGCGGACGTGGGTGAGCAGATCGCGCTGATCACCTATCCGGGTGAGGAGCAGCAGGCGGCGCTGCGGCTGGCACGTATCGGTTCCGATGACGCCATCGGCTACCTCACCGTGGGTCGCGACGGGCAGTTCCCGGCCGAACTCGCCGACCTCGTGCAGGCCGCACCACGCACCACTGTCACCGAACTAGATGAGCTGTTGGCCGAAGACGCAGTGACGCTGATCGACATCCGCAACCTCGGTGAACGCGAGGGCGGCGCCATCCCCGACTCCCTGCACATCCCGCTGGCTCAGTTGCGTCTACGCCTCGCCGAGGTGCCGACCGGCAAGCCGATCGTCGTGCACTGCGCCGGTGGCTGGCGTTCCAGCGTGGCTGCATCGTTGTTGCGTGCCAACGACATTGGTCAGGTGTCCGACCTACTCGGGGGCTACAACGCGTGGGCCGATGCTCACGTCGCGGTCTGACATGACTACGCAAGGAAGGAGTTCGCGGTATGTGTTACGCCGTTACCTGCCGGGTGTGCGGCAAGACGAGTTGGGATGGCTGCGGTCGACACGTCGAGGACGTGATGGGCTCGGTGCCCGCTGCGCAACAGTGTCGATGCGCGCAGCGATCGGAGCCGCCGCGCGGGTTCGCCGCGATGTTGCGGCGTCGATCAAACGGGTAGGGGAACTGTCATGGCTTTCGCGGTAGCCCTGGCCCTGGGTGCGCTGATCGGCGTGCTGCTGGGGCTGCTCGGCGGTGGGGGATCCATCCTCGCCGTTCCGGCACTGGTCTACGGGATGGGTTTCGACATGAAACAGGCGATCCCCATCTCGCTGATCGTCGTCGCCGCGGCCTCAGCGGTCGGGGTGCTGCCCAAGATTCGCGCCAAGCAGGTGCGGTGGCGCATGGCCGGGATCTTCGCCGCCGCCGGGATGCCGGCGACGGTTGCCGGCAGCGCCATCGGCGCTCACCTGCCCCAGTCGGTCCTGATGATCGGCTTCGCGGTGATCATGGTGGTCGCCGGCGTGCGCATGCTCGCCGACCAGGGCGCTACTGGCACGGCGTGCAAGATCGAATCCGGCCATGTCAACTGGCGTCGCTGCGCACCCCGATCGATCGGTGCCGGCCTGCTGGTCGGGTTGCTCACAGGACTGTTCGGCGTCGGCGGCGGTTTCCTCATCATCCCGGCCCTGGTGGTGGTCCTCGGTGTCGAAATGTCTACGGCCATCGGCACATCGCTACTGATCATCATCGCCAACTCCGTCACCGGAATCTTCTCCCACCTCCAGGGAATCAGCGTCGACTGGCAGGTCACCGCCGCCTTCGTCTCCGCGGCGATGGCCACCTCGCTCGTCGCCGGATACTTCGGCACCAAGACCGACACCACCCGGCTGCAGCGCTGGTTCGCCTACCTGGTGTTCGCCGTCGCCGCTTACGTGCTCATCGACACCCTCATCCTCAGCTGACCCAACAGTCAAAGGAGCAGAACATGGACGTCTCGATCATCGAAACCTCCGGACTCGGAGACCGCAGCTACCTGATCAGCCACCACGGCATCGCCGTGGTCGTCGATCCGCAACGCGACATCGACCGCGTGCTCGCCCTCGCCGACGAAAACAAGGTCCGCATCACTCATGTGCTGGAAACCCACCTGCACAACGACTACGTGACCGGAGGACTCGAACTGTCCCGCACCGTCGGCGCCGACTACGCGGTACCCGCCGGTGATGACGTCGACTACCCGCGGCGCGCGGTCAACGATGGCGACATCATCGACGCCGGACCGATCCAGTTGGAGGTGCTGCACACCCCTGGGCACACCCACCATCACGTCAGTTATGTGCTGCGCGACGACACCGGCGCGGTCCATGGCGTGTTCACCGGGGGTTCGATGCTGTATGGCACCACCGGACGCACGGACCTAATAGGTCCGGACGAAACCGTGGAACTATCACGCGCCCAGTATCATTCGGTCCACAAACTCGCCGACCGCCTGCCCGCCGACACCCCGATCTACCCGACCCACGGGTTCGGGAGTTTCTGTTCGGCCACACCCGCTTCCGGGGACTCGTCGACCATCGGTGAGCAGCGCAGCGCCAACCCGGCACTGACTCAGGACGAACAGAGCTTCGTCGACGAATTGCTGGCGGGATTGTCGGCCTACCCCGCCTACTACGCCCACATGGGTGTCATCAATCGCGAAGGACCTGCACCGGTGGACCTGACGCCGCCGGCACCGATTGACCCCGTCGAGTTGCGCCGCCGGATCGATGCCGGCGAGTGGGTGGTAGACCTGCGCACCCGCACAGCGTTCGCCGGCGGTCACCTACCCGGCAGCTTGGGCTTCGAGCTGTCAGGCTCATTCGTCAGCTACTTCGGCTGGCTCTACGACTGGGGCGCCCCGATCACGGTGATCGGAGACTCACCCGAACAGGTCGCCGAGGCCAAGCGGGAACTGGTACGCATCGGCGTCGACCGGCTCACCGGTGCGGCCACCGACGACATCGACGCACTCGCCAATGGCAGCCAGCTCGGTTCCTATCCGGTCGCCGACTTCGTCCGTCTCGCAAAAGAACTCGGCTCCGGGTCGCGTTCCGTCTTGGACGTGCGCCAAACCCACGAATACGACAAAGAGCACATTTCCGGTGCCACCAACATCCCCTTGCACGAACTGCCGAACCGGCTCGACGATGTGCCCGCCGGGCCCGTCTGGGTGCACTGCGGATCGGGTTACCGCGCCTCAATCGCGGCGTCGCTGCTCGACCGCGCCGGTGTGGATGTCGTATTGATCGACGACGCCTTCGCCAAGGCCGGCGAACAGGGCCTGACTGCGCGATGAGCGGTCGGCGGGCAGAACTCGTTACCTGGAAGTCGTTCCCGCGTGCCGCGGCTCAGGGCGTGTTCTGTCGGTGAGTTCGAGGGCCTTGGCGCCGCGCCGGTAGAGGAGCCATCCGCCGCCGATCAGCAGAACCCCGAAGATGAGGAACCCGATGTCCCACGACAAGGGTGCGCCGAGGTCGTCGCGCACATGGTGCACGTTGAGGATCTGGTGGTCGATGACGCCTTCGACGACATTGAACACGCCCCAGCCCAGGAGCAGTAGACCGAGGTGGAACGACCAGTTCGGCGCAAGCCGCCCCTGCTGCCATGACACGACAGTCAAGGTTGTGCCAGCCATCACCAGCAGCCACGTCGCGACATGGAAGAAGCCGTCGGCGATGACGTTGAGTTCCAGACCTGCAAGTGTGGAGGTGGATTCGGCGCCGCTGATCATGTGATGCCACTGCAGGATCTCGTGCAGGACGATGCCGTCGATGAAGCCGCCGAAACCAAGGCCCATCAGGAGACTGGGGAGTGGTGTGGGCGGTCGATACTGGGTCATTGGGGCGGCGTACCCGCGGCAAGTTCGACTAATCTCACGCGCTTAGCCGTCGTCGATGTGGGCATCCGTCCGCAGTGGGACTGATCAGACAACGTCGTCTATTACGAGGAGCTGTTCGGGCCGGTCGCAGTGGTTCATCGGGCCGCCAACGAAGCCGACGCGGTGGGCCTGGCCAACGACACCCCGTTTGGGCTCGGAGCGTATGTCTTCACCAACGATCCCGACCAGGCTCTTCGGGTCGCCGATCAGCTAGAAACCGGAATGGTTTTCATCAATCTGACGGGAGCCGATGGCGTCGAGTTGCCCTTCGGCGGCGTCAAGCGGTCGGGATGGGGGCGAGAACTCGGCCGGTTGGGGGCTGAGGAGTTCGTCAACAAAAAGATGATTCGGATCGGCGCGTGATGCGGGTTCCCGAACTCAGCTGGTAGTTACGGAGCATCGAACGCGGTGGTTCCAGCAATCCCTCCAGCGCGTTGGTATCCAACAGGCATGCGGTGGCTGAGGATTGCTGACGTTGGACGAACGCGAGCGACTGCAGGCGAGTGGGAAAGTGGCTTTAGCCAATTACATGCCATCACGCAGTGGTTGGGTCTGCTGCACGAATAGGTGACATCTGAGTTGGCTTGCCCTGGGTGGGTGAGCTGGAAGGATGTCCTTGTGCCCAGGCCTTACCCCCAGGAGTTCCGTGACGACGTCGTCCGGGTTGCCCGCAACCGTGACGACGGGGTGACGATCGAACAGATCGTGACCGATTTCGATGTGCACCCGATGGCGCTGGACAAGTGGATACGTCAGGACGACATCGACGAGGGCGCCAAGCCCGGCAAGAGCACCGGCGATTCAGCTGAGTTGCGGGAGGCGCGTCGAATCAAGTTGTTGGAGCAGGAGAACGAGGTCCTGCGTCGAGCTGCGGCCTATCTGTCGCCGGCCAACCTGCCGGGAAAAGGATCTACCCGCTCGTAAGTGAGCTCGCCGCCGACGGGATCCCCGTGGCGGTGACGTGCCGGGTACTCAAGCTCGCCCGCCAGCCCTACTACCGCTGGCGCGCCGATCCGATTACCGACGCCGAGATCATCGAGGCTTACCGCGCCAACGCCTTGTTCGACGCCCATAAAGACGACCCTGAGTTCGGCTATCGCTACTTGGCCGAGGAGGCCCGCGATGCCGGCGAGGCGATGGCCGAGCGCGCCGCATGGCGGATCTGCTCTCAGAATCGATTGTGGAGCGTGTTTGGCAAGAAGCGCGGCAAGAACGGGAAGGTCGGGCCACCGGTCCATGACGATCTTGTCGAGCGTGACTTCACCGCTTTCGGGCCAAATCAGTTGTGGCTCAGCGATATCACCGAACATCGCACTGGCGAAGGCAAGCTCTACCTGTGTGCAATCAAGGACGTGTTCTAGAACCGAATCGTCGGGTACTCGATCGACTCCCGGATGAAGTCCCGGTTGGCTACCACCGCGCTCAGTAGTGCGGTGGCACGACGCGGCGAAGTTGCCGGGTGCATCGTGCACTCCGATCGCGGATCTCAGTTCTCAAGGAGATTCGTGCACGCACTGAACCATCACGGCATGGTCGGCTCCATGGGTCGTGTCGGGGCGGCCGGCGACAACGCCGCTATGGAGAGCTTCTTCAGCCTGCTGCAGAAGAACGTCCTGGACCGCCGTCGGTGGGACACCCGCGAGCAACTGCGCATCGCCATCGTGTCCTGGATCGAACGCACCTACCACCGCCGCCGACGTCAGCTCACCCTCGGCCGGTTGACCCCGATCGAATTCGAAGCAATTATGACCACGTCGGCCAGCCGGGCCGCGTGACGGAATCTGTCACCTGATCGTGCAGCAGACCCGAGATCCAGATCGCCAACATCGCTTCCATGGTCGGCTACCCCACGTTCCTCTTCGAGCACATCATGTTCGGTCTCGCGGCAGCATTGGTCCTGCGGCGGTCCACCGGCCCGACAACCGCCTAACCAACCGACGGCACGACACGAACGGAGAACAGCATGCCCACCGCCACCGCCTACGTCGGCGACACCGTGATCGCGACCACCGATGACCGGGTGATCGTCTGCGTCGACGTCAATACTCACCGGGCGGCGCGCTGAAACCCTTTCCTTACCAGCTGTTTGGATTGACTTGAGGCAAACATCCCGCGGCCAGCGAAAACCGCGCGACCTGTCATCGTTTAGGTTGGATCTCCGACGGCTCACACCCGAGAGGAGCGACCCCTTGCCTCTGAAACTGCTTCGATTCGCCACGATCCTGTTGGTCGCACTACTGACGGGCCTGGCCTTCGCCCATGTTCTCGAGCAGCCCGCGAAAATGCAGTACGGGCCCGACCTGTACATCGGCCTTCAACAGTCCCTCTACGTTCAGTGGGGCCCGCCAAACATCGGCGGAGTGCTCGAACCGATGGCGATCGCGGCGACCGCACTCTTGGCGTTCTTCGCACGGAAGACCCGGCCGGAGTCGCTGTTCTACCTAGGTGCACTGTTCGCGTTGCTTCTCGCGTTTCCGGTCGTCTTCTTCTGGCTAGTCGCGCCCGCGAACTCGGTGTTTCTCACCACGGTGCTGCCCGACATTCCATCCAATTGGGCTGAGCAGCGCTCGAATTGGGAAATCGGGCACACCATTCGCTTCGGCCTGCAGTTGGTGGCACTGGCATTGCTTGTCCTACCGCTGACTCTGGGCTTGAGGCCCACAACGGTCACTTCCGAACCCGGTCCCGGCGACATTCAGCCGTGACCGACGGAGCGCACGCGCTGAGCAGACGGGTAGCCGACTTTGGCGAGGCAGAACGGCACCACGACGTTCACCACCACCACTTGCCCACGTTCCGCCGCCGTCGTGACCACCGGCGACCACCGCGCCCTGATTGACCAGTGACAGAATGGTTCCCACGTTCAGCGCAGTAGGGCCCGCGGTCCGCATCGTCGCGCCGCGCACGAACATCGCCACTGCCTCACGGTGCTGACCCAGGTGCGGTCGCGGCGGCCATCCCCGGCGCCTGATGGCGGGTCCATCCCGGTCCTTCCGGCGCCATCAGCCGAAGCGACCACAATGCGCACGCACCTGTCTATCGACCATCCTCGATTACGGCGATCGGAGCTTGGTGATCTACAGCATCGAGGTTGCCCCGGATGAGGTCGCCGGCATGTTAAGCCCGGCGATCGAAGACGGCCTACGCGGATTGAAGATGTACTGCGAATCAGGAAATTGACGCCGGTGCATCTGCGTGCGTGCATTGCGTGCTGCCGCTGAGTATTTGGTCGCGTCGTGTAGTTCGTGGGGCCTGACCTTGGCGGGGTCTTTGCGGAGGATGCATCGCGCGCCCAGCGTGTGCGCGCCAGATGCCGAAGAACCAAATCGACAGGATCAGAAGGAAGTAGCTCAATCCGAGAATGTCCATGTGAGTGAAACACCGCTCGGTGTGTGACCCATGCAGCGACTGTCAGCGGAGTGACGATACTGGCCCGCGCCACAACGACGGAGTCGAGAGCGCAAGGCCGAAACGTCGGGCTGTCCGCGCATGAGGGTCATGGACGCCGAGGACGTGCATCGCGTGTTCTCCACGGTTGCGACACTTTTCTGGGTTTCGTCACGACATCGTGTGACGTTGGGCGGTCGACGATCGCTGCGGGCTCGCAGGACACCCAGCACTGGAATCCATCGTGGAGGGATGCGTGCACCGAAACGGTGCACGAGTACGCCGAGCAATGCTCCGAATACGGCCTGCGCGGTGTAGACAGTCATGTGGAATTCGGCAATGGTGACTGAGGAGAACACGCCGCCGATGCCGAGAGTGCGCGGCAGGAGTCCGGCGACGAAACCGAAACCCAGCGCCAGCCCGTCGGCCGCAGCGATCGCCGCGCCCGCCCAGGCGCCCCGCACTGCCGGGAATCCTCCGATGAGGACGGCGAAGATCCGCCGCATGCTGATAGGCCGAAGGTCGCGATGGCGGCTCCGGCGGCAGTGGCTAAGAGCAGGCGTTGAGATCAAACCATGTTGGAGGTCGAGCGGTGCCCGAACACGTTGGGTTGACGGTCATGCCGCCGCCTTGCCCGCTACCCGTCGCCCCGACCGACTTCTCGCACGGCGGCGCACTGACCGAGCGTGCGCTGAAGCTGAGCCGCGACTTCCTGGCACAGTCAGCCACGGGCCAAACCCATACAGTGCCGCCGGCAATGCGGGCGGCGGTCCGTCTGCACACCCCGGGTGCCGGTCTTATCTCAAGGATCGGTAGCCGGCCACCATCCGTTGCACCGCACTGATCGCCACGACGCCGGCCCACAGTACGGCAATCTGCCATGCCACGGTGGAGAAGATCAACCATAGGCTGTGTACAACAATGGTTTCCGCGCCTTCGGCCAGTCCGCCGAGGAACGACAGCGATCGTCCGTCGTCCAGGGTCCGGCCGGATCTCTCGGCGATGGACGAGAAGGCGAGGAACGCCGTTCCGTTGATGTAGTACGCCAACAGCACCAGCAGGAAGGGCCACCACGGCGCCCCGTAGGCCGTGGTGGCACCGAAGGCCACCCCGACCACCGTGGCGCCGTAGACCAGGAAATCGGCGGTGATGTCGAAGAAGCCCCCCGCGCCGGAATCGGATTCGTCGGGGTCGCGCGATCTCCGCACTCGCGCCACCGGCCCGTCGAGTCCGTCTGCGAGGCGGGACAGAAGCCAGAGTGCTAACGACACCCACCACCAGGTGGCGGCCGCGGCCGCGGCGCTGCCGAGACCCACGATCAGGCCTACAGTGGTGAGCCGGTTTGCGGTCAAGCCAACTCGGGCGCCTTGTTCGGCAACACGGGCAAGGGGTCGTTCCAGATGCCTACGAAGGTAATTGTCGAACATCGTTAGGGTCACCCTCTGTTTGGTGGTCGCCCGACTTCAGCGGATCGCCGCCGACAGCGGGGCTGTTCTTGAGCCGTCGAGCAGCGTATCCGGCGACCACCGTCACGATCACCACCGCGAGCACCGCGGCGGCGAAGGGCCAGGACAGAGGTGACGTCCCGTACGCGCCCAACGCGGTGTAGCCGACGGTCGCGGGGACGATCCCCACGGCGGTCCCGAGAAGGTAGTCGCGCTGGCGCACCGCACTGAGACCGGCTGCGTAGTTCACCGCCATGAACGGAAACAACGGCACCAGGCGCACCAGTAACACCGAGATCAGACCGCGGCGTTCGAGCATGGCGTCGATCGTGGCGATGCGGGCCCACCGGATGCGGGACACCCCGTCGCGGCCCAGGGACCGGGCCAGCAGAAACGCCACCC
>NZ_JBAUJR010000409.1:0-14340 GCF_049683935.1 Mycobacterium sp.
GCCCAGAGCGGTGAGGTCGGCGCCGGCGCAGAACGCCCTTCCCGCGCCGGTGACGATCACCGCGTGGATGCCCGCGTCGGCCTCGGCGGCCTCGACCGCGGCGCGCAGTGCGGCGGAACTCTCCGCCGTCACGGCGTTGCGTCGGTCGGGGTCGTTGACAGTGATGAGCGCGACGCGGTCGTCGACCTGCGTCAGTACCAGAGCGGACACTCGGTCAGCGTAGCGGCGACGCCGTGGCATCGATCAGGGGAACGGCCAGACGGCAACCGGCGTGGACATCCCGCCATCGACGGGTCACCGGATCCGACGCGTCAAGCGCATGCCGACTGTGGCCGAGTAGTCGGTCGGCGGCCGAACGTGCTCGGGCGACGGCCTGCTGCGAGGCCCAGGCCACGCCCTCGGGGTCGTCCGGCGCCGCAACGGCCGTGGTGATCTGAAGCTTGGCGGCATCGATGTCGGACGCTGCCCACGCAAGCTGGGCAGCTGTGGTGTCGGTCGTCTCCTCACCGCCGTAGGACGCGGTCAGTCGCGCGCGTGCCTGTTCGACGTGAGCCCGCCACAGCCCGTCAGCCGACCCGACCACCGCTGCCGCGGCGCATCGCGAGGTCACGACGGTGTGGGTGTGCGCCCCGCGCAGGATCCGGTGCGGGGCCACCGGGAGTTCTGTGACCGCCACATCGCAGATGCCCGCCGCGCCGAGGCCGAGGTGATCACCGATCGGTTCGAGGTGCGCGCTGTCGCGGGCGATCAGGACGCGACATGCGGATCCGTCGTCGGTCGGCAGGAGCAGCCAATCGGCGTATCCGGCCCCGACGACGGACTGCCAGCGCCCGGACAGTCGGCCGTCGGCGACGTCTCCGTTGCCGCGGTGAACCGTAGTGATCAGCGCATCCGGATCACCGTCCCACAACCCGTCGTCCAGCAGCGTCGCGACGTCGGAGGCCCCGGAATTGAACATCGCGGCCAGCCAGGCCAGCGACGCATCGGCTATCGCGAGGTCGTAGACCTCCGAGGCGAACTGCTCGGGGCTTCGGCCCAATCCCCCGTGCCGGACGGCTTTGAGGGACCGGCCTTCCAATGAATGACCGAGTGCTGCAACGGAGTTGGTGGTCGCGATCCCGGATTCGGCCGCCACTTTGTCGAGGATGTTGCGCACCGCCGGATTCAGCGAGGGTGGCAGATCGGGGTGGGCCATACACACCTTTCCGGACGGCGGCAGATGGTATCCATGATCGTGGCATGGGGAACGAGGCTGTGAGGGCGAGTCCATCATCGCAGTCGGTGTTGAGCTCCGTTCGGGCGTTACTGCCTGCGATCACCGCGGCTGCCGGGGAGGTCGACCGGCGCGGCGGGGTGGACCCCGAGATGATCACTCTGCTGCGTGAGGCCGGCTTCTTCTCGCTGCTGCAGCCTGAGTCGTGCGGCGGACTGGACGCCGATCCCGAGGTGTTTCTGACCGCAACCCGCGAGCTGTCGTCGGCGTGCATGTCGACGGGTTGGTTGGCTGCCTGGCTCGGGGTGAACAGCTGGGGGCTGTCGGTGCGCGACGAGCGAGTGCTGCAGGAGATCTGGGGCTCGGATCCGCGGACGTTGTTGTGTTCGTCGTATGCCCCCACCGGACGGTTGCACCGGGTTGACGGTGGGTTCATGCTGTCCGGTCGGTGGACCCGATGTACGGGAGCCCGCCACGCGACATGGCTGAGCGCGGCCGCGCTGCGCGTCGGACCCGACGGCGCCGCCCAGGACTTCATGGCGGTGTTGGTCCCCAGGGACGAATACGTCGTCGAGGCGACATGGAACGGGCTGGGGCTGCGCGGGATCGGTGCGGACGACATCGTCGTCTCCGGGGTGTTCGTGCCCGATCACCGCACGTTCAGCTGGCTTCACGTCGACCCGGGCGTCTCCGCCACGCCGCTGGACCGGCTTCCGCAACCGACGGTGTTCACGCTGGCCGGGACGATGCCGCTTCTCGGGGCAGCTCAACGGGTGCTGGAAGACCAGCGCCCGGAAGCGGCCCCGGATCCGCTGAGTTCGGCGGCGATGGCCGGGGCCGACGTCGACCTGTCTGTGCTACAGATTCGGCGCAACGTGCGCGATCTGATGGAATGTGTTCGGGCGGGCGGATATCCGGACGCCGAACTGGTGCTGCGTACCCGCCGCGATCAGGTGATGGCTTCCGAGCGGGCGATGGCGGCCATCGGGGCCGTCGTGCACGACCCCCTACGCACCGGCGACCAACGCCTGGTCGAGCGCGTGTGGCGCGATGCGCAGACCGCGAGGATGCACGTGTCGAGCAACGTTGAGCAGGTGTTGTCCGTGGCGGGTCGCTTCGCCCTGGGCCTCAACGTCGACGATCTGCTCTGGTGAGGTGTTCACACCCAGTCATCGGAGGACAGCGTGCGAAGGACCCGGGACAGCATGTCGTCGGTGACCCTCGCGATGTCAGCCTGATCGCGTGGGGCCGCCGACGTGGTGCCGATCTGCTCGGTGATGCCCCGGGCGGCCCGGGTGAGGAACGGAGCCATCCGGTTCAGCCGCTGAGCGGGCGTCGCACCGGTCAGGGACAGGCCCGCGATGTCCCCCTCGGGCGTCCGGATCGGGGCGGCGATGCTGGCCAACCCGCCGGCCAGCTCCTGGTCGTCGTAGGCGAGTCCGTGGCGGGTCCTGATCTGGGCCAGTTCCTGGTGCAGGGTGGTCAGATCGGTGATGGTCGCGGGGGTGCATCGGGGCAGTGGACCGTGAAGAAGAGAGTCCACTTCCTCGGCGGGAAGCCTCGAGAGCATCGCCTTGCCCAATGCGCTGGCGTGCGCCGGGGTACGGCTGGCGACGCGGGTCGGCACCACCACCCCGCTGGTTCCCGAGACCTTGTCCAGGTAGACGACATCCGTGCCCACCAGCACGCCGAGGTGCACCACGAGAGCGGTGTCGGCCTGCAGGCGTTTGAGTACCGGAGAGGCGACACCGCGCAGCGCCGAGTGGTCCACGGCGTGGGTCACCGGCAGCGACGAAGCCGCAAGGGAGTATCCGTCCGGCCGGTGGGTGAGCAGCCCCGAGGTGTGCAACTGGGTGAGTATCCGATGTGCGGACGACCGGGGCAGCCCGGTACGGGTGACCACCTGATCGAGGCGCAGCACCTTGCCCGCTCGGTCGAATGAATTGATGATCAGCGCGACCCGGGCCACCATCGACGTCGGCGCGTCAGATGTGTTGCTGCTCGCGGACTCCTGCACGAACACTCCCGGATATGGCTCATCGAGGTCATCACTGGAACCCAGGAACGATCTCACGGGTGACGTCCGCGACGTGACGGTTTGGCGGACACGCGAGTCGGCCCCTCCGCCGATGGGCGAAGGGGCCGACTGGCGGCCGAAGCCGCGGCACATCGGTTACGCGGCGTCGCGCTCCGAACCGCTGTCGCTGTCACCGCCGGCGTCGGCGCTGTCGGAACGGTCGGTCGACTTCTCGTCCGCGGTGTCGCTGTCGGCAGACTTCGTCTCGGAGGAATCATCGCGCTTGTCGGTGGATTTCTCGTCCGCGTCGCTCACCTCGGCGGCCACATCGGTCGGGGCGTCCTGATCGCTGTCACGATCCGCCGTGTCCGCCGGTGACTCGTCGTCGGCGAGCGGCTTCTCTGCCGGTGCCGCATCGTCGGTGAGGGACTGCTCCGCCGGTTCGGCGTCCGCCACGTCGCGCTTGGACGACATTCTGCGGGTCGTCTCCGAGGTGTCGTCGCTGGTCGACTCGGCCCCCGGGGTGGCCTCCGGGGAGGCGGTATCGCTCTGTGACTCGGGAGCCGCGACCAGTGCGGAAACCTCGGATTGTGCCTCCGGCTCCGGCCGGAAGATCTTGTCGAGATCGTGAATGACCTTGGCGTGGATGGCGCGGTGGTACTTGGCGATCGAGTAGACCGCGTCCGCCACACTGCGATTGAACGCCGTCGCGATCGTCGCGAAATCCCGCGAGGCGAACGATTCGACGAACTGCGCCACGCTGGTGGCGAGTTGGCGGTTCAACGTGCGCAGCTGGCGTCGCACCTCGGCGCCGAACGTGGGTTCGGGGCTGAACAGCCGGCCGTTCCAGTTCACCAATGTCCAGCCGTCCTCGGGGTTGCCCTCGACGATCACGTAGTTGGTGTTGCTCAGCGGCGCGGTCCTGAGCAGATCGATCTTCTGCGCCGCCGTGAGGTTCACCGCGTTCATCATCGTCCAGAACATGATGGCGCCGCCGTGCGAGAAGATGACGCTGTTGCGGTCTCCCTTGTCCCAGATGGTCTTCAGCGCGCCGTCCATCCTGGCGTCGAACTCGTTGCCGTCGATCGATCCCGGGATCCGCAGATCACGATTGCCCTGGATGGCCCAGGCGAGGGGGAACAGACCGTAGCCGTCAGCGGCCTGGCTCTCAGGAGTCCCCTCGAAGACACCGGCCTCGATCTCCTGCAGGCCGGGCAGCACCTGTATCGGCAGCCGCAGGTACTGCGACATCGGGGCCGCGGTCAGCTGGGTGCGCACCATCGTCGAGGCGTAGATGGAGTCGTAGTTGTTGTCACCGAGGGTGCCTGCCACGGTCCGCGCCTGCTGTTGGCCCAACTCGGTGATGACCGGGCCGGGTGTCGTCGTGTCGATCAGTCCGGAGGCGTTGCCAGCGGACTGGCCGTGACGCACGAACGTCACCCTCATCAGCTCGGCGGCGGCAGCCGGGACGGCCGCGCCGAGCAGGAGCGCGAGCGCGGTGATCGCGACGCCGAGGACGCGCCAGACGGCGCTTCGGCGCCGCCGCGGCCGACCGGTATCGCGATCTCCCGTGTCGGGTTCAGCCGCATCGTTCATTGAGGAGTTCCTCCCGCCGTTGGTGTGGACAGCTCACCGTGAACTGCAGGTGAACACCGAACAAGGAGCGGTCTCACTCACCGAGACTGGGGTTCAACCCCCGGGGAGGGTCTACAGCTTGCGCAGAAGGGCGGCCGCCCGGATGTCGTCGCCGACCGACAGCGCGATCCGCACGTCGTCTCCTCGTCGCGCCCAACCGATGGTGATGTCCTCGCCGTACTTGATCGGCCGGCGATACTCGATCACCGCCCGATACGGCGGCGTGCAGACATCGGGGAAAAGCGCCATCACCTCGTGGATCGCGTGCCAGTAGGCGGTGTTGGTGACGTGCTCGAAGACGTCGATGTCGGTGCGCCGCAGCGCGAACGGCATCACCTCGTCCAGCTCGTCCGGGTTGTCCAACCACGGACTCCACTTGAGTCGGTGCACATCGGTGGTGGAGGCGAAACGTTCGACCAGCGTGTCCGAGACGCGTTGTGGTGTCAGCGTCTTGGCGTTGATCGCGATCCAGAAGCCCTCGGTCTCGATGCGGCCGCCGTCGCTGCCGACGAGATCGACGCGCATCGTGCACCACCGCGACGACAGCGCTGAGCACCATCTGCTGAACGACACGTCGTTGGGGAACTCCATGGGTTCGATCACATCGATGACCGTGCGCTGGACGAGCCAGTGGGGATGGTCCTCGGCCTCGCCGGCGTCGACCAGGTTCTCGGCGCCGACCTCCTGGATGTACCGGGCCACACCGTCGAGGCGCAGGTGCAGGTTCGTGTCGAGGTCACCGGTCGCCACCCGCCACGAGGTGCGGTAGACGTACCCGGTATCCGGCACGGCGCTGAGGCGGTGGTCGACGTCGTTGGTGGGCATCGCGGCTCAGCCTACGTACCCAGATCGATCAGCCATCTGGCAGTTCCGCCATCGCAGCAGATAGCGGTAGTACAGCCCGCGACGGATGTCGGCTCCGGGAAGGACGTCGCCGACGACCCGGCGGATCTCGCCGAGGCTTTCGCGCGGTTGCGTCACCGGTACGCCGATATCCGGGGTCTCGCGTTGCAACCAGGAACCGATCCGCACCGCGGGCAGACACGTCGCCGACCAAAGCCGATCGCGCACTGTCCTGTTCGCGCTGAGTCCCACCACGGCGATCTCGCCGGCAGGTCTCAACAGTCCGCGGGCTTTCGCCAGCGATGCCCGCAGATCCATGTGGTGCACGCTTGCGACGAAGGTGATCAGGTCGAACCGGACGTCACCGGATTCGTATCCGTCGAAGCCGGCTTCCACGATGGAGACATTGGCGACATCGACGAGGCGCCGGCGTGCCCGCGCCGCCGCAGCGTGATCTGACTCGACACCGGTGACCGACCGCGATACTCGGGCGAGGCGTTGGGCCAGCAGACCGTCGCCGCAGCCCACATCGAGGACGTCCCCGTGGTGTCGCGCGGCGATCGAGTACAGCCACGGATGGTAGGCGGTGTTGTGATTCCAGTAGTCGGCCACATCCCGACTGTGCCAGCAACGACGAGCCGTGGGCGAGCGTGCCCACAGTGGACCGATCTGCCGTGCCCGCCGGAACTCCGGCGGTGCATTCTGCAGATGTGGCCGCTGAAAGTCCTTAAGCTCGATCCATAGTTCCGCGGCGTGTGGGGAGGGCTCCATGGTCGAGTCGTCGATCCGCACCGTCCTTCGCGAGCGGGCGAGCTTGCAGCCCAATCAGACGGCCTTCACCTTCCTCGACTACGAACAGGAGTGGGAAGGTTCATCCGAAAGCCTTTCCTGGGCGCAGCTGTACCGACGCGTGCTGAACCTGGCAGCCGAGCTGGAGCGGTGCGGATCGACCGGCGACCGCGCAGTGATACTGGCGCCGCAAGGTCTCGACTACATCGTGGCGTTCCTCGGAGCGTTGGAGGCGGGCCTCATCGCCGTTCCGCTCTCTGTTCCGACGGTTGCCAACCATGACGAGCGGGTCACGGCAGTCCTGCGGGATGCGACGCCGTCGGTCATTCTGACCACGTCGGTTGTTGTTGACAGCGTGGCGCCCTATGCGCAACCGTCGGCAGGAGGACCCACACCTTCGATCATCGAAGTCGATGCTCTCGACCCGACTCCGCGCACGGCCTCAGGTGTGCGGGGGCGGCGCTACCCGGATGTCGCCTACCTGCAGTACACGTCGGGTTCGACGCGCACTCCGGCGGGCGTCGTGGTGTCGCACCGCAATCTGTCGGCCAACTGGGAGCAGATGGTCTCGAATTACATCGCCGGTCACCGAATGCCCCGATCGACCGTATCGTGGCTGCCGTTCTACCACGACATGGGATTGATGTGTGGTGTGTGCACCGGAATCTTCGGTGGCTGGGAATCCGTCATCACCAGTCCGATAGCGTTCCTGCAGCGACCTGCTCGATGGATGCAATTGCTGGCCCAGAATCCCCAGGTACTCTCTGCGGCACCGAATTTCGCGTTCACGCTGGCAGCGGCGCGCACCTCGGACGCCGATATGGCGGGGCTCGACCTCGGGGATGTGTCGTTCATCAACTGTGGTGCCGAGCGGGTGAATCCGAACACGGTCAAGCGCTTCACCCAGCGCTTCGCACCGTACAACTTTCCCGAGTCGGCGATCCGCCCGTCCTACGGTCTGGCGGAGGCGACGGTGTTCGTCGCCACCAACGCGCCGGGGGCCCCGCCCGACTTCGTCCACTTCGACTCCGAGAAACTCGCGGCCGGACACGCCGAGAGATGCGGTGCCGGTACGCCATTGGCGAGTTACGGCACGCCACGGTCGCCCGCGGTTCGGATCGTCGATCCCGATACCTCGACCGAAGCGCCCGCGGAGACTGTCGGCGAGATCTGGGTGCACGGAGAAAACGTCAGCTCCGGATACTGGCTCAGGCCGGCCGAGACGGCACAGACCTTTGGAGCGACGCTGGACAAGCCTTCGTCGGGCACTCCCGAAACAGGTTGGCTGAGAACAGGAGATCTCGGATTCTTCTCCGGGGGCGAGCTGTTCATCGTCGGCCGCATCAAGGATCTCCTGATCGTGCGGGGGCGTAACCACTATCCCGACGACATCGAGGCGACCGTCCAGGAGATGTCACGGGGTCGAGCTGCCGCGATCGCCACCGTGGACGAAGCCACCGAGGCGCTTGTGGTGATCGTCGAGGTGAAACGGCGGGGGGATTCTGAGGAGGAGGTGACGGAGAACCTGCGCGAGCTGCGGGAACGGGTCACCTCCGCGATATCGCACTCGCACGGCGTGAGCGTCCGGGACGTGGTGCTCGTCGCACCGGGCTCGATTCCCATCACCACGAGCGGCAAGGTGAGGCGGGCGTCCTGCGCGGATCTGTATCGAGAGGGTGCGTTCCAGCGGCTGCTGCAGTGACCGTGACGGCGCGACGCGTCACGCCCCCAGAGCGTTCTTGAGCTTCTCCGCATAGGTGCTCAGCGTTGCGGTGTCTAGCATTTCATGGTGTGTGCAGTCGACTGGGTGCGTGGTGATGTCACCGGTGACGTGCGGCCGCCACCGGTCCGAACAGCCGGCCTCGACACCGTCAGCAGCTGCCCAGAACACGGTCATGTCGCCATCGAAGAGCTCTGGAGTGTGCTGCTGCAGATGGAGTTGGTTGACGGTGACGCTGCGAATCATGAACTCCAGCAGCTGCGAGGGCGGTAGGCCGAGTTCGGCAGACTCCAGTTGTTGCCCAATCAACTCGGCTGCGTCGGAATAGGTGAGCGTCCCCGACCGATCAACGGGATCGATGCGGTTGACGGCCAGGATCTGCTCCAGAATCTGTCCCTCATCTGCTGCTCGGCTTCCCGCGATCACCCTGTCGGTACTGAAGGCGTCGTCGAGCAGCACCAAACGTTCGACGACGCATCCACGCCGCTGGAGTTCGATGGCCAGCTCATGGGCCACAACACCGCCCAGAGACCAACCGAGAAGTTTGTACGATTCGGACGGATACGCGGCTAGGAGTCTGTCGGCATAACCGGTCGCCATGTCGCGGATCGATTCAGGGGCGTCCTCACCGTCGGGCCAGATCTGGTTGATGCCGATGATCGGGCACTCCAGGTGGTCGGCCAGCACCCGGTACGACCAGCTGAGGCCGAGGCCGTCGTGAACACAGCACAGGGGGGCTCCCGTGCCCTGCCGGAAGACCTCGACAGGAACCACTTCCACCGTGCTGTCGGGAGTTCCCAACTGCTCGCTGAGACTTCTGACCGACGGTGCGTAGAACAGCGTGCGGACTGCCACATCGGCTTTGAGAGTGTTGTTGATCGCGGCGATCACCCGCATCGCGGACAGCGAGTCCCCGCCGAGGTCGAAGAACGAGTCGTCGATCCCGACCCGTTCGACCCCGAGCACCCGAGCGTAGATGTCGGCCACGATCTTCTCGGTGGGAGTCTGCGGCGTTTCGAAGGAGGTTGCGGCGAATACCGGTTCCGGCAGTGCCTTGCTGTCGATCTTGCCCGAGGACGTCAGCGGGAACTCGTCGAGCACGACGATCTGTGCGGGAACCATGTATTCGGGCAGTCGGGAACTCAACTGCTGGCGTACTGCGCCGATTCTGGTGTTCGTCTGTGGGCTGTTGGTATGGGTTCTGCGCCGAACGTCGTTGTCGGGCAGGTAGACGTCGGTCACGGGGGAGACGTGCCCGGGGTCACCGGGTGCAACGAATACCGCGTCGACGGTACCGGCGCGGGAACCCCAGGTGACGGCGACACGGTATCCCGCGGATTCGCCGATGCGGTGCAGTTCCTCTGCGGTGAGAGCCGCGGGCAGTTCGGCCGCTCCGACCAGTGCGTCGGCCATGGACAGCCCGCTGTGGATGGCTTCTTCGAGGTGCGCATCGGCGAGCACCCCGGACTGGGGGATCCCGGTGACACGGACGGCGGACCGTCGAGATTCCAACAGTGTGCTCAGTCCCTGCGCACCACAGTCCGCCCAGGTTCGGGTCGGCACATCGGCGAGCGAGCGGGCCGGAGGTGGGCCTTTGTGAACGACGACATCGTAGCGGTACCGATTCAGCTCGTTGTCCGAACGCCCGCGTTTCACCTGGATGTCGAGGCCGGTGACGGCCGGTCGACCGGCGGCCCACGCGGTGAAGAACTCTGGGGCCACGAGCAATTCGGTTTCGCTGACGATGGCACGATGTACCCGTTGGCGGATCCCGGCACCGTCCTCACCGTCAGCCCGCGCGAACGCGACCCCGGTCTGGAATGCACCCTGCAGGGTGAGGTTGCGGATGTCGCCGATGAACAAGGCGCCACCCGGGGCCAGCAGATCCATGGCGTTGTCGATCATTTCGTTGAGGTATCCCGCCCCGGGAAAGTACTGGATGACCGAGTTGATGACGACGGTGTCGAAGGAAGCCGCCGGCAGTTCGTCGATGACGTGCGCGGGCCGGGCCAGCAGCTGGACCCGGTCACGCCACGGGACCTCCAACCGCTGCAGCGACCGGGCGAGGTTCTCGACGGCCACCGCTGACATGTCGGTGCCGACGTAGAGTTCGCACTGTGGGGCGATCCGGGACAGCAGCAGTCCCGAGCCCACACCGATCTCCAACACTCGCCGCGGCTGCAGGGCCATGATGCGACCCACGGTCGCGGTTCGCCATTCCGCCATGTCCTGCAAGGCGATCGCCTCGCCGGTATAGCTGCTGTTCCAGCCGCGGAAGTCGGATCCGAACTCCGAACTCGCCGCGTCGGCGCTGTACAGGTCGTCGTACACGTTGTGCCATTCGTCGACCAGTTCACTGTCGTGGTCGTCTGTGGTGCGGTGGTCGAGGGTGATGTAGCCGACGAGGCGGGCGCCGGTGGCGCCCTGGTACACGGTGGTCACGGCCTGAGAGACCTCGGGGCAGTCGAGCAGGGCGCTCTCGATCTCGCCGAGTTCGATGCGATATCCACGGATCTTGACCTGTTCGTCGGCGCGGCCGACGTAGTCGAGTTGCCCGTCCGCATCCCAGCGCACCAGATCCCCCGTCCGGTACATCCTCGTCGTGGGAGCGCCGAACGGACAGGCCACGAACCGCGACGCGGTCAGTCCGGTGCGACGCAGATACCCGTACGCCAGTCCGGCCCCGGCCACATACAGTTCACCGACCACCCCGGTCGGCACCGGGCGCAACCACGCGTCGAGCACGAAGAAAGCCAGGTGATCGAGGGGCACCCCGATGGGACTGATGTTGCGGTCGGCGTCGGCAGCGACGATCTCACGGTACGAGGCGTGAACCGTGGTCTCGGTGATGCCGTACATGTTGATCAGCCTCGGCAGGCCTGGGTGATCGCGCAGCCAGGTTCGAAGACGTTGTGGCTCGAGCGCTTCACCGCCGAACACGACAGCTTCGAGCGGCAACTGCCGGCCCGGATCCGGCTGCGCCGCGTCGACCGTCTGCAACGCGTAGAACGCCGACGGGGTCCGGCTCAGAACGCTGACCTGTTCACGGATCAGCAGGGCGTGGAGGTCTTCCTGTGACCTGGCCACCGACTCGGACACCACCAGCAGGCGACCGCCACCGAGCAGCGCGCCCCAGATCTCCCACACCGAGAAGTCGAAGGCCAGCGAGTGACACTGTGTCCACACACCCTCGCGGGCGACGCTGACGTCCAAAGAGTCCAGCAGGCGGACGACGTTGCCGTGAGGCACCGCCACTCCTTTGGGGATGCCGGTGGTTCCCGAGGTGTAGATGATGTAGGCGACGTCGTCGGCTGCCGTTGCCGGCATGCGGGTTTCGGGACACCTCGCCACGGCAGGGTCGTCGACATCCAGGACCGTCAGGTCACTCCGGACCAGCCGGGATCGCAAGCTCGCCGTGGTGACCGCCGCGATCGGCGCGGCATCGGCGAGCATGAACTCGACGCGGGCGTCGGGATGAGCGGGGTCGAGCGCCAGGTAGGCCGCGCCTGTCTTGAGCACCGCGAGGATCGCGACGATCGCCTCGGTGGAACGGGAGAACAGAAGTGCCACCACGTGTCCCGCGCCTGCACCGTGGGCGGCCAGTAGGTGTGCCAGACGGTTGGCCCGCTGCTCGAGGTCGATGTAGGTCAGCGACCGTCCCTCGAAGGTCACCGCGACGGCGTCGGGAGTGCGCGCGACCTGCGCCGCCCAGAGCACCGGAATCGACGCCGTCGCAGTGGTGGTCCGATCCAGTGCCGCTCGGTTGCCGAACTGTGCCAGTCGGGTGTGTTCCGCGGCGTCGAGCAGGTCCACCGACGACACCGATCGGGCTGGGTCGGCGACCATGGCCAGCAACACCCGCTCGAGCCGGCGGGTCATCGTGGTGACGGTGTCGGCGTCGAACACGTCGGTGCGGAACTCCACCATTCCACGGATACCGGCCGGCTGATCGGTGTCTGTCCAGTGTTCTGAAAGGTGGAACACCAAATCCATTCGGGCGGTGTGGGTATCCATCAACATCTGCCCGACCTGCAGGTCGCCGAGCGTCACACCCGACTCCGGGGTACCGTCCTGCCCGAGAACGTTCTGCCAGGCCAGCATCACCTGGATCAACGGGTGGTGGGTCAGGCTTCGGGCGGGGTTGAGACGGTCCACCAGCACCTCGAAGGGCACGTCCTGGTGATCGAACGCGTCCAGGCTGCGCCGTCGCACCTGGGCCAGTAGGTCGGCGAACGTGGGATCTCCGGCGACCTCGACACGGAGCACGAGTGTGTTGACGAAGAACCCGACCAGGTCGTTGAGAGCAGGATCGCGCCGTCCGGCGATCGGGAAGCCCACCGCCACATCCTGAGTGGAGCCGATCTCGGACAGCAGCACTGCGAGGGCGGCCTGGATCACCATGAAGCTGGTGGCGTTGTGCGCATGGGCGACGTCGCGCACCTGTCGCTGCAGGTCGGCCGGCCAGTCCACCGGCACACTGGCGCCGCGATAATCGGTGACCAGCGGATAGGGCCGATCGACGGGGAGCGCCAGCCGCTCGGGCATCCCGGAGAGCGCCTTCTGCCAGTAGGCGATCTGGGCGGCGATGGGACTGCCGCTGTCGTCGAGATCGCCGAACTGGCCACGCTGCCACACCGTGTAGTCGACGTACTGCACCGCCAACTGCGCCCAACCCGGGGACTGTCCGGCGCACCGGGCGGCGTAGGCCTGCCCGATGTCCCTGACCATCGGGCCCAGTGACCATCCGTCGAAAGCGATGTGGTGCACGACGATTCCGACGATGTATTTCTCCACTCCGACCGAATAGATCTGCACTCGGATCGGAATCTCGGTCGACAGATCGAACCGGTGCACCGCCAGTGCCGCCAACTCCGGGACCACATCGTGCTCCTGCAACGCCACCACACCCCGGTCGCCGTGCCGCCACATTCCGGTAGCGGCAGGCAGCACCTTCTGGCGGGGCACACCGTCGATGTCGGGGAATACGGTGCGCAGCGATTCATGCCGGGTGATGACGTCGTCGAAGGCCGCGCCGAGCGCATCAACATCCAGCGGGCCTTCGATGCGCAGTGCATTCGGCATGTTGTACGTCGCAGCCCCGCCCTGGAACCGGTCGAGGAACCACAACCGGCTCTGCGCGAAGGACAGCGGAATCACCGCCGGCCGCGGCCCGGACACCAAGGGTTTACGCCGACCCGCCTCGCCACTGATCAGGGGCGCCAGCTGGGCGACCGTGGGCGCGTCGAACAGGCCGTGCACCGAAAGTCCGGAATCCAGAACGGTGTTGATCACTGCGACCAGACGCATCGCCGAGAGCGAGTCGCCGCCGAGGTCGAAGAACGAGTCGTCGGCGCCGACCCGCTCGACGCCGAGGACCTGCGCGTAGATGCCGGCAAGGATCTGTTCGACGGGTGTGGCCGGCGCCCGGTACCGGTCACCGTCGAGATACTCCGGTGCCGGCAGGGCTCGGGTGTCGAGTTTCCCGTTGGGGGTCAGCGGCAGTGTCTTCAGGGTCACGATTGCGGTGGGCACCATGTAGGTCGGCAGTTGTGCTGCCAGTTGGGCGCGGGTGGTGGCGGGGTCGGCGGTGCCGGTGAGGTAGCCGACGAGGCGTTTGTCGACGGGGCGGTCTTCGCGTGTGATGACCACTGCCTGGTCGACGCCGTCGAGTGCTGCCAGTGCGGTCTGGATCTCGCCGAGTTCGATGCGGTAGCCGCGGATCTTGACCTGTTCGTCGGCGCGGCCGAGGTAGCAGAGCTGTCCGTCGGGTTGCCAGCGCACCAGGTCTCCGGTGCGGTACATCCGGGTTCCGGGCGCTCCGAACGGGCACGCCACGAACCGCGACGCCGTCAACCCGACCCGCCGGACGTAACCGACGCCCACGCCGCGGCCGGCGACATAGAGTTCACCGGTCACCCCGGCGGGCACCGGGCGCAGCCACCCGTCGAGCACGAACAATGCCGCGCCGGGAGCCGGCGCACCGATCGGTCCGCCGCCCCCGGCCGTCAGCGGGGCACTGAGTGCGACAACCATCGTCGTCTCGGTGGGGCCGTAGGCGTTGATCATCACCCGTCCCGGCGCCCAGCGATCGACGAGGTCGGCCGGGCACGCCTCACCGGCCAC
>NZ_JBAUJR010000410.1:0-3848 GCF_049683935.1 Mycobacterium sp.
GGCGCGTCGCGTGCGGTCGCCGCCGGCGTGGCTGCCGTCGGCATTCTCGGGCACCCGCTGACCGGGCATCTGTCGGCGAGCCCGTGGGGTGGGACGGCGATCGCGGTCCACGCCCTCGCCGCGGCGCTGTGGTGCGGTGTTCTCGCCGGTCTGGTCCTCACCGTCGAGCACCGCGGTCAATGGGCCCGGGTACTGCCACGATTCTCCCAGCTGTCGCTGTGGTGCGTCGCGGTGCTGCTGGCTGCGGGCGTCGTCGGCGCAGCGGTGGTGATCAGCTCGCCCACCGATCTGTACACCACCGGGTACGGCAGGGTGCTGACCGCCAAGATCGTGCTGACCGCTGTGCTGATGGCCCTGGCGTGGCGCAATCGGTCGCACTGGTTGCCCGCCGCGCGAGCGCACCGTGCCACGGCCGTCATCTCACGCTCCCGCGCCTACACCGAACTGGCGCTGATGGCCGTGACACTGGCTGCGGCCGCCGCCCTCGCGGTCACCGGATGACACCAGAATCGACGTGACTTCACTCCCTGGCATGATGGGGACACTGCCGGGTGCAGACCACGCAAAAGGAGCAGTTACATGGCAGACCAGCCGGATCGGCCCGACGAGAGTCCCGATGCCGCCACCCCTGCGCGCGAACCGTCGGCGCCGCCGGTGAACAAGGCCGCTGCCGCGAAGAAGGCCGCGCCCGCCAAGAAGGCGACCCCGGCGAAGAAAGCTCCCGCGAAGAAAGCTGCTGCGAAGAAGGCGCCGGCGAAGAAGGCGGCACCCGCCAAGAAGACCCCGGCACCTGCGCCACAGAAGCCGCCCACGCCACTCGCGAAAACGAACGGCGACGTGGCCTCGGCCGCCAAAGAGGCAGCAGCACAAGCCAAAGCAGCCGTTGCCACCGCCACCGACGCAGTCGCCGGCGCGCCCCCGGCCCAGCGGGATGAACACGACTCGTCGCGCCTTCCCGTCGCCGCGGCACTGATCGCCGGGCTGCTGACGATCGTCGCGGTGCTGTATGTCGCCCGACGCAGCAGTGGCGAGTAGACACTTCGTGACTGTTACCCCGCGCCCCACCGCCGACCTCGTCGACGAGATCGGCCTCGACGTGCGCAGCTGCGATCTGCAGCTCGGTCAGTACGGCGGCCGGTCCCAGTTCGCCGGGCCGATCACGACCGTGCGGTGCTTCGAGGACAACGCCCTGCTGAAGTCGGTGCTCTCCGAACCGGGCGGCGGCGGTGTGCTGGTGATCGACGGGGCCGGTTCGGTGCATTCCGCACTGGTCGGCGATCTCATCGCCGAGTTGGCCCGGTCCAACGGGTGGGCGGGTCTGATCATCAACGGCGCGGTGCGGGATGCGGCGGTGCTCCGGACGCTCGACATCGGCATCAAGGCGCTGGGCACCAACCCGCGCAAGAGCTCCAAGACCGGCGAGGGCGTGCGTGACGGCGCCGTCGAGTTCGGGGGCGTGGTGTTCGTGCCCGGGCACATCGCCCACAGCGACGACGACGGCATCGTCGTCGTCGCTGCGTCGGGGTGACTACCGGCTATGCGGACGTCGTCGCAGGCACCCGGTTCCGGGAGAAGGCCAACGCGTCGTCGTCGACCCTCCCGCGGCGGATGGACTGCAGGTCGATCAGGTAGTTCTGCTTGAGGCGCCACGGTGCCCGCGAACCCTGCTTCGGCAGGTAATCCAGCGCTCGAAGCACATAGCCGGGCGTGAAGTCCATCAGCGGGCGCTCGTCCACACTGTTGCCCGGGTGGCGCGGCTCGACGGTGTCGTAGTCGTTGGCATCCATGTGGTTGATGACGCGGCAGAAGAACTCCGAGACCAGGTCTGCCTTCAGGGTCCACGATGCATTGGTGTACCCGATGGTGAACGCCATGTTGGGCATCTCGGTCAGCATCATGCCCTTGTAGGCCATCGTGTCGTTGAGTTCGATCTCCTTGCCGTTGCGGGTGATCTGCGCCCCGCCGAACAGCTGGAGGTTCAAACCCGTTGCCGTGACGATGATGTCGGCTTCGAGTTCCTGTCCGGAGGACAGCTTGATGCCCGTAGCGGTGAACCGCTCGATCGTATCGGTGACCACATCGGCCTTGCCCGATCGGATCGTCTTGAACAGGTCGCCGTTGGGCGCCAGGCACAGCCGCTCGTCCCACGGGTTGTAGCTGGGTCCGAAGTGCTTGGCGACGTCATACCCCTCGGGCAGGCGCCGCTGCGCCATCGTCATCAACGTCTTGCGCATGAATTTCGGGAAACGACGGGCGATCTGGTACTGCGCCGATTGGAAAACAATGCTCTTCCAGCGGTTCACGACGTAGGCCGGTTTGGTGGGCAGCGTCTTGTTCATCCGGACGGTGAACGGGTCCACATCGGGCAGCGCACCGACGTAGGTCGGCGACCGCTGCAGCATCGTCACGTGGCCGGCGCCCGAATTGGCAAGTGCCGGAATGAGAGTGATGGCGGTGGCGCCGCTGCCGATGACGACGATGCGCTTGCCCGCGTAGTCGAGATCCTCGGGCCAGTGCTGCGGGTGGATGATGGTGCCGGCGAAGTCCTCGGATCCCGCGAACTCGGGCGAGAAACCCTGGTCGTAGTTGTAGTAGCCGCTGCACGCCATCAGGTACCGGGCAGAGATCTCGATCTGCTCGCCGTCACGCTCCACGTGCACCGTCCAGCGACTGTCCTCGTCGGACCAGTCGGCGGACTTGACGTTCTGGCCGTAACGGATGTGCTTGTCGATACCCGACTCGGCGACGGTCTCCTGGAGGTAGGCCATGATGTCCGGCCCGTCGGCGATCGCCTTGTCCGAAGTCCACGGCTTGAACCGGAAGCCGAGGGTGAACATGTCGGAGTCCGAACGGATGCCCGGATACTTGAACAGATCCCAGGTGCCGCCGAGATTGTCCCGGCGTTCCAGGATCACATAGCTCTTGCCCGGACAGCGGTCCTGCAGATGCCAAGCGGCGCTGATGCCGGAGATGCCGGCTCCCACGATCACTACGTCGACAAATTCGGTCATGACGTCAAGTTATCAACGCCGTGTCGAATAAGTCAACAGTCTGTCGAGAAACTCGACGTGATGTAAAGTCACTGAGGTGACGACTGCCAGCCAAGCCCGCCCCGGCCGGGGCCGACGGGCCGCGCGCCCATCCGGCGACGATCGCGAGCTGGCCATCCTGGAGACCGCCGAGCGACTGCTCGAAGGCCGATCGCTCGCCGAGATCTCGGTCGACGATCTGGCCCGGGGGGCCGGCATCTCGCGGCCGACTTTCTACTTCTATTTCTCCTCCAAAGACGCCGTCCTGGTCACGCTGATCGAACGCGTCATCGTCGGGGCCGACTCCGCGCTCGAGGCCCAATCCGACCAGATCCCCACCAACAGGTACGACTTCTGGCGCGCCGGAATCAACTTCTTCTTCGAGGGCTTCGGCACCCACAAGGCGGTCTCCCGCGCCGCCTACGAGGCACGCGCAACGATCTCCGAGGCCGGCGAACTGTGGTCGAAGTCCATGCAGAAATGGATCGACAACACCGCACGCATCATCGAAGCCGAGCGGGCCCGAGGCGAAGCGCCTACGACGCTACCGGCCCAGGATCTCGCCACCGCGCTGAACCTGATGAACGAACGCGTGCTTATCGCAGCGTTCGCCGACGAGCGACCGGCGGTCCCCGAGGGCCATGTGCTCGACACGCTCGTGCACATCTGGATCACCAGCATCTACGGCGAGACCCCCTGACCTGTCGGTACCCGATGCGAACATATGTTCGTGTCCGACGCCTCTGCGCGATCGCCGGCCCGGCCGGCGACCATCCTGCATGCCGACCTCGACTCGTTCTACGCGTCGGTCGAGCAGCG
>NZ_JBAUJR010000411.1:0-2843 GCF_049683935.1 Mycobacterium sp.
GCCGGTACTGCGCTTCGACCAATGCCGGCGTCGCCAGCTTGCTGTCCGTGGCCGCGCGCGGCATCGGCCCGGTGACCGCAGCTTCCGGCCCGGGGGCGCCGCCCTGGGGTCCCCGGTATGTCTCCAGATAGGCGGGGACCAGGCGCTCGATGACCTCGGAAGGTACCGAAGCGCCCACTGTGCCGCTAATGGCACCTGGGTTCAACGACATTCGCCGCTCCTACTCGCACGTGCTGACCGACCCTCGTTGGCTGTCACCGACGCCCGCGGGGGCCGGCGACGTGGTCCGCACGACGAGACTATCCCCGCGTGAGCTTCCGATGGGTCACCCTGTGCGGACGGGCCGCTTCGGCACCGAGTCGCTCCACCTTGTTCTCCTCGTAGCCACCGAAGTTGCCCTCGAACCAGAACCACTTGGCCTCGTTGTCGCTGTCGCCTTCCCACGCCAGGATGTGGGTGCAGGTGCGGTCGAGGAACCACCGGTCGTGGCTGATGACCACCGCGCAGCCGGGGAACTTCTCGAGGGCGTTCTCCAGCGAACTCAGCGTCTCGACGTCGAGATCGTTGGTCGGCTCGTCGAGCAGGATCAGGTTTCCGCCCTCTTTGAGGGTCAGCGCCAGGTTCAGCCGGTTGCGCTCACCGCCGGACAGCACGCCGGCCGGCTTCTGCTGGTCGGGACCTTTGAAGCCGAACGCCGACACGTAGGCCCGGGACGGCACCTCGTTCTGACCGACCTCGATGTAGTCCAGCCCGTCGGAAACGACTTCCCAGACGTTCTTCTTCGGGTCGATCCCGCCGCGGTTCTGGTCGACGTAGCTGAGTTTGACCGTCTCGCCGACCTTGACCGTGCCACTGTCGGGCTCCTCGAGACCGACGATGGTCTTGAACAACGTGGTCTTCCCGACGCCGTTGGGGCCGATGACACCGACGATGCCGTTTCGCGGCAGGGTGAAGGACAGATCCTTGATCAAGATCCGGCCGTCGAAGCCCTTGTCGAGGTGACTGACCTCGACGACCTGGTTGCCCAGTCGCGGGCCGGTCGGGATCTGGATCTCCTCGAAGTCGAGCTTGCGGGTCTTCTCCGCCTCCGCCGCCATCTCCTCGTACCGTCCGAGGCGGGCCTTGTTCTTGGCCTGGCGGGCCTTGGCGCCCGACCGGACCCAGGCGAGTTCCTCCTGCAGCCGCTTGTGCAGCTTCTGGTCCTTGCGGCCCTGGATGGCGACGCGCTCCGCCTTCTTCTCCAGATAGGTCGAGTAGTTGCCCTCGTAGGGGTACGCGCGACCCCGGTCGAGCTCGAGGATCCACTCGGCGACGTTGTCCAGGAAGTACCGGTCGTGGGTGACGGCCAGGATCGCGCCCTTGTACTCGGCCAGATGCTTCTCCAGCCACAGCACGCTCTCGGCGTCGAGGTGGTTGGTCGGCTCGTCGAGCAGCAGCAGGTCGGGCTCGGACAGCAGCAGCCTGCACAGTGCCACGCGACGCTTCTCACCACCGGAGAGGTGTGTCACCGGCTCGTCGGGCGGCGGGCACCGCAGCGCGTCCATCGCCTGTTCGAGCTTCGAGTCCAGATCCCAGGCGTCGGCGGTGTCCAGTTCCTCCTGGAGCTGGCCCATCTCCTCCATGAGTTCGTCGGTGTAGTCGGTGGCCATCAGCTCGGCGACCTCGTTGTACCGGTTGAGCTTCGCCTTGATCGGAACGCCCTGCTCGACGTTCTCCCTGACGGTCTTGTCCTCATCCAGCTGCGGCTCCTGCATCAGGATGCCCACGCTGGCGCCGGGTGCCAGGAACGCGTCGCCGTTGTTCGCCTGGTCCAGCCCGGCCATGATCCGCAAGACGCTCGACTTACCGGCCCCGTTGGGGCCGACGACGCCGATCTTCGCGCCCGGAAGGAAGTTCAGGGTGACGTCGTCAAGGATGACCTTGTCGCCGTGCGCCTTGCGGACCTTCCGCATCGTGTAGATGAATTCGGCCATTGCCGTGGTGTCGCCTTTCTTGATCTTCGCGATCTAGAGGATCGTGCGATAGTCGGGCCCCATCCTAGGCGTGGCCGCACAGGCGGCGTTGGCCGCTACGCGCTCAGCGGCAGCCCCTTCTCCTCGGCCTCGGACTCAGCGTCGCCGTTGTCGGCGTCGGTCTCCACGCCCCCGTGGTGATCGCTGTCGCTCTCTGGGGCGGCCGGGGTCGTTTCGGGGTGCCTGCGCTTGTCGATGCGCACGATGCATCGCGCCAGATCCGGCCCCACCGAGGTGGCCCGGATCTCCAGGGACGAACGACGGTTGCCGTCCCGGTCCTCGTATTCGCTGGTGTACACGGTGCCAACAACGATCACCGCGTCACCCTTCCCGAGGCCGGCGCCCACACCGGTGACCAGCCGGCCCCAGCAGTTGACCGTGGCGTAGAGCGAGTTTCCCGGCTCCCAGGTGCCCTCCGCAGTGCGCCTGCGCGAATTGCTGGCGACCCGGAACTTGAAGAGCTCCTGATCGCCGACCCAGCGGCGCTCCGGCGCTGTGACGATGGTGCCTACGACGGTGATGGGTGTCTCGAACATGTTTTCCTTCTCTCTTCCTTCGGCAGCGGGCCCGGCACGTGCCTGACCCGTCGGTGACACCCCCATTGACCGCCGCGCCGCCGACACCACCGGCAGTGCGGCGCCACGGGCGGGGACACGTTGTGGACGAATTGCGCGTTGGGGATGACCGGGACATAGGTTGATCGGCATGACGGCGGACGGCGACGCGGGCCCCGGCGTCCTGGCGGGCATTCGCGTCGCGATCGTCGAGTCGTTCGACGACGCCACGATCGCCGTCTTGGGCTCCGCAGGCGCCGTCGTGACCGCTCTGGGT
>NZ_JBAUJR010000412.1:0-5463 GCF_049683935.1 Mycobacterium sp.
GCCCTCGACGACGCCCGGAGGCGGCGGCGGGGGTGGCGGCGGTGCAGGCTGAGCGTGTGCCACCCCGGGCAGGGCCAATGCTGCCATCAGCGCCGCGGTCGACGCACCACTCAGCGCTGCGAGCCCCAGCGACTTCGGGCGACTCTTACGGCGGTGATCATTTGCGTCAGGCAGAACCATGTGGAAGAAACTACCGTGTTACGGCCGTGACGCAAGTGTGAGTTGCTCATTGGATGTCAAATTGAGACATTGCTGTCAGCGCTGAATGCTATGGCAGAAGCGTATTGACTCGGTTGCTGACAGCAGAATGACCCCGCGCGTTGCGCGGGGTGGCGTCCGATCTGCAGAGTCCTCGATGATGCCGCTTCACTGCTTTGATCGCGGCGGTCGGCGCCGCCGTTACTCGTGGCCTGGCGAATGCCGACCGCACTGCGGGCGCGTCGAGTTTCGCCGGCTAGCTACCGTCCAGTAACATCGGGCCCACTCGCTGGCGTTCAGCGTCGAACACAACAGGAGGGGCCGACGATGGATGTTCTGGTCACGGGATGCGATACAGATCTGGGGCGCACGGTCGCCGAGAGCTTCTGCGAAGCCGGCCACACGGTCGTGATCGCGGGTAGTCGCCGCGACGACGTCGAGGTCACCGCGAAGGAACTCGAGGTCAGCACCGACCGGGTGATCGTGTTCGACAACACCGACCCCGCCTCGATCGCGCAGGTACAGGGGCAGTTCCCCGCCCATCTGGACACGATCGTCAACGTCCCCGTCCCGAAGTGGGCCGGCGGCGACCCGCGGACCTACACGCTGGCCGACCATGTCACCGAGTGGCACAGCATTTTCGACAATGCCCTGGTCTCGGCCGTGCTGACAGTGCAGGTTCTCGGTGACCACCTCCGTTCCGGAGGCTCGGTGATCACGGTGATCCCGGACCCCGCGAGCGAGGGTTCGGCCGACGCCGCCGTCAAGGCCGCGGTCTCCGAGTGGACCGCCGGACAGGCGCATCACTTCGGTACCAGGGGCATCACCGTCAATGCGGTGGCTGCCGGTCGGGGTGTCGAACCCGGTTATGACGGCTTGGCGACCACGCCTGCGACGGTCAGCACCGAGATCGCCCGACTGTCGTTGTTCCTCGCCACCCCCGCCGCGCGCCACATCACCGGCCAGACGCTGCATGTCAGCCACGGCGCGTTGGCCAAGTTCGGCTGATCGCGGTCGGCCGAACGGCCCGATCGCCGGATTTATTCCGGCCTTCGCGTCGGGTGAAACGCATGTCGTCGCGCTGCGTCGGATGGTTAGGGTTTGAACTGTGACGATTCGACTCGGACTCCAGATCAACAATTTCTCCTACGGCGCATCCGGCCAGGGTGAGGTGGCCGACCTCTTCCCCACCGTCACCGCGCAGGCGCGCGAAGCGGACACCTCAGGGTTCGACTCGGTCTTCCTGATGGACCACTTCTACCAACTGCCGGGTATCGGCACTCCGGACCAGCCGATGCTGGAGGCCTACACCGCGCTCGGCGCGCTGGCGGCATCCACCGAGAACGTCCAACTGGGCACGCTGGTCACCGGGAACACCTACCGAAATCCCACGCACCTGGCCAAGTCGATCACCACGCTCGACGTGATCAGCCAGGGCAGGGCGATCCTCGGTATCGGCACCGGGTGGTTCGAACTCGAGCACGATCAGCTCGGTTATGAGTTCGGTACCTTCACCGACCGTTTCAACAAGCTCGGCGAGGCGCTGCAGATCGTCCTGCCGATGATCAAGGGCGAACACCCGACATTTTCCGGGAAGTACTACCGCACTGAGAACGCCATGGCCAATCCCCGCTTCCGCGAACACATTCCGCTGATGATCGGCGGCAGTGGCGAGAAGAAGACCATCCCGCTGGCCGCTCGGCACTTCGACCATCTCAACGTGATCGCCGGCTTCGACGAGCTGGCCAAGAAGGTCGCGGTGGTCAAGCAGCGCTGCGAGGAGATCGACCGCGACCCGGCCACGCTGGAGACCAGCATGCTGGTCGGCGCAGTGGTCGGTGACATGAGCCCCGACATGATCCCCGACGACTTCAAGCAGCGAATGGTCGTCGGAAGCGTCGACCAGATCGCCGATCAGATCAAGACCAAGGTCTTGGACGCGGGCATCGACGGCGTCATCATCTTCGTGCCCACGCAGACCGTCGGCTACCAGCCGGGCCAGATCACCGCGCTGGGAGAGGCGATCAAGCCGCTGGTGACCGGCTGATTGCAAGCCCGGTGGGCCATCTCACCGCGCCCACCGGAAGCGTGGCGGCTAACGTATTCGTTGTACTGAACAGGTAATCCGCCAAGGAGTAATGATGAGCCATCCCGGAGCCACGGTGTCGGATCGGCACAAAGTGGTCATCATCGGATCGGGATTTGGTGGGCTGACCGCGGCCAAGACCCTCAAGAGGGCAGACGTCGACATCAAGATGATCGCCCGCACCACCCACCACCTGTTCCAGCCGCTGCTGTACCAGGTCGCGACCGGCATCATCTCCGAAGGTGAGATCGCCCCGGCGACGCGGGTCATCCTGCGCAACCAGAAGAACGCACAGGTGTTGCTCGGCGACGTCACACATGTTGATCTGAAGACCAAGACCGTCCGCTCCGAACTGCTCGGGCACACCTACGTGACGCCGTACGACAGCCTGGTCATTGCCGCGGGCGCAGGTCAGTCCTACTTCGGAAACGACCACTTCGCCGAGTTCGCACCCGGCATGAAGTCGATCGACGACGCGCTCGAACTCCGCGGCCGCATTCTCGGGGCGTTCGAGCAGGCCGAGCGCTCCAGCGACCCGGCCCGACGGGAGAAGCTCCTGACGTTCGTCGTCGTCGGTGCCGGTCCGACGGGCGTGGAGATGGCCGGTCAGATCGCCGAACTAGCAGATCACACGCTCAAAGGCGCCTTCCGCCACATCGATTCGACCAAGGCCCGGGTCATTCTGCTCGACGCGGCGCCGGCGGTGCTCCCGCCGATGGGTGAGAAGCTCGGCAAGAAGGCGCAGGCCCGGTTGGAGAAGATGGGCGTCGAGATCCAGCTCAATGCCATGGTCACCGATGTCGACCGCAACGGCATCACCGTCAAGAACCCCGACGGCTCGCTGCGCCGCATCGAGTCGGCCACCAAGGTGTGGTCGGCCGGTGTGTCCGCCAGCCCGCTCGGACGCGACCTGGCCAACCAGTCAGGCGTGGAACTCGACCGGGCGGGCCGGGTGAAGGTAATGCCCGATCTGTCGATCCCCGGCAACCCCGATGTGTTCGTCGTGGGCGACATGGCGGCGGTCGAAGGGGTCCCCGGTATGGCACAGGGTGCGATCCAGGGCGGGAAGTACGCCGCGAAGGCGATCATGTCCGGACTCAAGGGTGCCGACCCGGCCCAGCGTGAGCCCTTCAGCTATTTCGACAAGGGTTCGATGGCCACGGTGTCGAAGTTCAATGCGGTCGCCAAGATCGGACCGTTGGAGTTCGGCGGCTTCATCGCCTGGCTGGCCTGGTTGTTCCTGCACCTGATCTATCTGGTGGGCTTCAAGACCAAGATCGTCACCATGCTGTCGTGGACCGTGACGTTCCTCGGGCGCAACCGCGGTCAGTTGACCATCACCGAACAGCAGGCGTACGCGAGAACCCGGATCGAGGAACTCGAGGAGATCGCGGCGTCCGTGCAGGACACCGAAAGAGCCGCGAGCTAGGTCACAGCGTATCGCCCTGCCAGGTGGACAGGCACCCTCCTCCGGCCAATGCCAGCGTCATTCCGGTGGTCTGCACGGTGCTCTGTGGGTAGTGGAGTTCGCTGACACACGCGCGTGGGGCGGCGATCTCGTCGTCGGTGATCGACCCGTCGCCGAGCTCGATCCGATGTCGCAGCAGTGGCCGCCCGCCGACGTCGGCGTGTAGTGATCCCGACCAGAAGCCTTGGCGCTCACCGCTTCTGCCGATCTGTACGCGCTCCACGATCCTGACGTCGGCGCCGTCGGCAACCTCCAGGCGGGTGGCGACGTAGTGCCTCGAGGTGGCGGCGACGATGGTGGGTTGCGGTTCGAGATCGAGCTCCCCCGCGATTTCCAGCGTCCAGTTGGCATGCGACTCGCGAGTGTTCGGTCCGGGCAGCACCACCGTCGCTGCCGCAGTGCGGAACTTCAGGCGAGCTCCGGGTTCCACCACGAGCCGGATCCGGATCGAGTCTCCGCCCAGCGGCGTCGCAGCCGCCGAGACCAGATGAACGGTGTCGGCCTCGGTGCGACGGGCCGCGAGTCCGCCGCTGCACTCGATGCGCGGTGAGCGGTGCGGCCGCGCGATGATCACGACGTCGGACCGCATCTAGACCGCCGGGGCGACTTCGAGTTGTTCGCGCACCCACCCGAGGACCGCGGTGGCGGCTGGGTCGGCGGTCAGCGAGATCAGCACCGTGGGGCGTTCACCTCGCGCCGTCGCCGCGTCGCGGCGCATCACCTCGAGGTCGGCGCCGACCATCGGTGCGAGGTCGGTCTTGTTGACCACCAACAGATCCGAGAAGGTGACACCCGGCCCGCCCTTGCGAGGCACCTTGTCCCCGCCGGCGACGTCGATGACGAAGATCTGGACATCCACCAACCCGGAGGAGAACGTCGCCGTGAGGTTGTCGCCGCCTGATTCCACCAGAATGAGATCGAGTCCGCCGAGTTCGTCGTGGGCGGCCACGAGGTCGTCGATGGCGTCCAGGTTGGCGGTGATGTCGTCGCGGATCGCGGTGTGTGGGCAACCGCCTGTCTGGACCGCAGCGATGCGGTCGTCGGGCAGCACCGCGTTGCGGCGAAGGAAATCCGCGTCCTCGGTGGTGTAGATGTCGTTGGTGAGCACCGCGAGCGACAATTCGTCACGAAGCTGACGGCACAGGGCCGCAACCAGGGCGGTCTTGCCGGAGCCGACGGGACCGCCGACTCCGATGCGCAGCGGCTCCCCCGGTCGGCGCTCGCGGCGGGGTCGATCGGCGTGGGCGTGCGGTTCGCCAACGGCGTCTGACGAGAGGAAATGTGGTGGCATCAGTACAACCTTGCGGGTCAGGACGCGAAGAGGGGACGTTCGCGTTCGATGTGGCGCTGCGCGAGAACATCCAGCAGCGGGTCGGACAGGTCGGCGAGTCCTTTGGACGCCTCGGCGGCAGTCTCCTCACACAGCTGTGACAGTCCGAAGGTCACCGCCGCGACATCGCCGGGGTCCAGCGCGAGCAGTCGCTGCGCGGCAGTCGCCGAACCCGTCATTGTCGTGTAGACGACGGACAACGCGGTGTGCTCGGGGGCCAGGCCGCTCGCAGCACCCACAGCACCCGCGGTCACCGAGAGGTGCGGTGTGCGGCCCAGGGCATCCCAGCCGGTGTCCGGCCACACCCGGCGGGCCAGCCGAACCAGTCCCCGGCCTTGTGCGCGGGAGGCTTGGCGGGCCGCGGGAGCTGGTGTGCGCGCG
>NZ_JBAUJR010000413.1:0-9627 GCF_049683935.1 Mycobacterium sp.
AGCCCGGTCCGTGCTCTGCGCGGTGACCGGGGCCGACACGCTGGAAGACATGCGGTCGCGGCTGTCGGTGTTGCAGGCCGCACTGCCCGCCGAGGACGGGCTGTGGGACCCCGCCACGGGCGGACCGCAGGATTCCGCCACGCTGCGCGCTGAACTCGACGAAGCGACCGCGGCACACCAGCAGGCCGTTCGGGGCTGCGAGACGCATCGGAAGGTGGCTGAAGAGGCCGCCAAGCTGCTCGCTCAGCGTGGGCTCCATGCCGCCCGCGCCAAGGAGAAGCTGGAGGCGGCACAGACGGAGCTGGACGTCGCGGGACAGCGCCTCGCCACCCAACGCGGAGCCGTCGGAGACGATCAGCTCGCCGTCAAGGCCGAGGCGGACGGCGAGATGCTGGCCAAGGCGCAGGGGTTGGTGGCCCAACTCGCTGACGAACTGGCCCAGCACCAGCCCGCCGCGGTCACCGCTGAACTCGAGAACGCCGAGCGCGACGCCGCGGGGGTTCAGGTGCGTCACGAACAGGCTGCCGAGGCGCTGCGCGAGGTCGCCACTCAGCTGAAGGTGTACGGCACCGAGGGCCGTAAGGGCAGGTTGGACGTCGCCGAAACCGAACGTGAGCACGCCGAAGGTGAATACCGGAGGGTGCAGCGCCGGGCCCGCGCCGCAGAGCTGCTCAGGTCGGTGATGGGCCGGCACCGCGACACCATGCGGCTGCGCTACGTCGACCCGTTCCGCGGTGAGGTCGAACGGTTGGGCCGTCTGGTATTCGGCGAGACCTTCGAGGTGGACGTCGACAGCGAGTTGCGCATCGGGCACCGCACCCTGTCGGGACGGACGGTGCCGTACGAGTCGCTGTCGGGCGGAGCCAAGGAGCAGTTGGGTATCGTCGCACGGCTGGCCGGAGCCGCGCTGGTGGCCAAAGAGGACAGTGTGCCCGTGGTGATCGACGATGCGCTCGGCTTCACCGACGCCGAACGGCTGACGAAGATGGCCGAGGTGTTCGACGCCGTCGCCGGCGACAGCCAGGTCATCATCCTGACGTGCAGCCCGCAGCGTTACGGCGGCATCCGCAGTGCACAGCACATCGAGTTGAGCGCCTAGATCGACAGATTCGCCGCTGCCTCCTGTTTAGACTCCGGGACGTGGACGCCGATTACGTCATCGTGGGAACGGGCTCTGCCGGGGCTGTCCTGGCCAACCGACTCAGCGCCGATCCCTCCGTGCGGGTCGTCGTGCTCGAGGCGGGCATGCGCGACAAGGACAAGTTCGTCCACATCCCCGCAGGCTTCGCCCAGTTGATGCGCGGTCCGCTCGACTGGAACTACATGACCGAGCCGCAGCTGGGTCTTGCGGGACGACAGATCTACTGGCCCCGCGGCAAGATGCTAGGCGGCTCGTCGTCGATGAACGCGATGATGTGGGTGCGGGGGTTCGCCGCCGATTACGACGAGTGGGGCGAGCACGCGGGCGAGGAATGGGACCATGCCCACCTCGAGCCGTACCTGCGACGCATCGAGTCGGGGCCGCTTGTCATCTCGCGCCAACGCAGCCCGCGGGCGTCGACCGCGGCGTGGCTGACCGCCGCGCAGCAATGCGGGTACCCGGTCGAGGAACCGAATCAAGCTGAACCGCAAGGGTTCTGCGAGACACGCGTCACCCAGCGTCGGGGCTCCCGATGGAGCACCGCCGACGCCTACCTGAAGCCGATCCGCAAACGCAGGAACCTGAAGGTGATCACCGAGGCCACGGCAACCCGGGTGGTGTTCGCCGGCGACCGGGCCATCGGTGTCGAGTTCGACGGCACGCGCGGCCGCACGGTGGCCACCGCGCGGCGCGAGGTGGTGCTGTGCGCGGGAGCGATCAACACCCCGCAGTTGCTGATGCTCTCCGGGATCGGGGACCACGACCAACTCAGCGGGCACGGCATCGTCAGCGTTGCGCACTCGCCGGAGGTGGGCGCCAACCTGCTCGACCACCTCGTCATACCACTGGGTTTCGACGTCCCTCACGACTCGCTGTTCGCGGCACAGAAGCCGCTGGAACTGCTCAACTACTTCGTGCGTCGTCGCGGCATGCTCACCTCGAACATCGGAGAGGCCTACGGCTTCATCAAGAGCCGTCCCGACCTGGCACTACCGGATCTGGAGCTGATCTTTGCGCCCGCACCGTATTTTGACGAAGGAATCGGCGACCCCTACGTCGGCCATGCCGTGGTGATGGGTCCGATCCTGCTCAAGCCGCAGAGCCGGGGAACCATCACCCTGCGCACCGCCGACCCCCATGACAAGCCGCTGGTCGATCCGCGGTATCTGACCGACGACGCCGGCGCGGACCGGGAGGCGCTGATGGCCGGTCTGCGGGTGTGCGCCGACATCGCCCGCGCCCCGGCGCTGCGGGGCACCATCGGAAGGATCGCCCGTCCGCTGGACGCGACTGATCTTGACGATGAAACGCTGGTCAGGGCAATGGAATCCCTGTCCCACACGCTGTACCACCCGGTCGGCACCTGCCGGATGGGCAGCGATGACGCCAGCGTCGTCGATCCCCAGCTACGGGTCCGCGGCGTCAAGGCACTGCGGGTGGCCGATGCCTCGGTGATGCCGACGATCATCCGCGGCCACACCCACGCTCCCAGCGTGCTGATCGGCGAGAAGGCCGCCGACCTCATCCGCGGCTGATCCGTTCTTCCGCGAGTGCGCGTGTCTGCACGCCCCCGCTCGGCGTGTTGCGTACAAACGAGCGCGCTCGCCGCCGTCGAGAGCGCGCATCCTGCCGGCATGCACAATGAACGAGATGACGATGACCGCCTCACGGCGCCGGGCACATGACAAGCTGGCCTCGCTGGCCGGTGTGCGCCCGATCCGCAGGCCGGTCCGCCGCGGCAGCGACGAGGAGTTCGATCTCTACTACGTGCGGACCGGTCGCAAATCCGCCCATCCACTGGTGGTCATCCCCGGCGGCCCAGGTGCGGCATCGATCGCGCTGTACCGGGCGCTGCGGCGGCACGCAGCCATCGACGGTCTCGACGTCATCATGGTCGAGCACCGTGGGGTGGGCCTGTCCCGTCACGATGACGCGGGCCACGATCTACCCCCGGAAGCGCTCTGTGTCGACATGGTCGTCGACGACGTCGCCGCAGTGCTCGACGACGCCCAGGTAGATCAAGCCGTCGTCTACGGAGCGTCGTACGGCACCTACCTGGCCGCCGGCCTCGGCCTACGACACCCGGCACGGATCCACACGATGGTGCTCGATTCGCCACTGCTCTCAGCTGACGACATCAACGAGGTCCGGACGCAGATCCGCCGGGTGCTCTGGGAGGGCGTGGTGCCCGACGATGCCGACCTCGCGGCCAAGGTGCGCCGTCTGGTCTCCGATGGCGTTCTCGATCCGACGGCCGTGCTGCGGGCCGCGGACATGTACGGCATCGCCGGGCCTGAGGTGCTGCGCCGTCAGCTGGATCTGCTCCTGGCGGGCCACGACTGGCTTTGGGCCGCAGTGGGTCTGGGCACCAGACTGCTGCTGGAACGCCAAACTCCGTACCATCACGAGCCCGACCTCGTCGAGCGCATCGCCTACCGGGAACTGAACTACGGCGCCGAACCCGACGGCGGACCGCTGGATCCCGCGGTCGCCTTTCGGCAGATCGCCAGTGGGGACGTCGATTTCATCGCCGAACCCTACGACCTGGTGTCGGCGATGCCCGGCTTCTCCTGGCCCACCGCGGTGATCTCCGGGGGGCGCGACCTGACCACACCGCCTGCGGTGGCGCGCCGCATCGCCGAGCTGATACCTGATTCGGTGCTCGTCGAACTCCCGAGTGCCGGACACAGCATCCTCGACACCCGTGAGCAGGCGGCGCTGCAGGTCTGCCTGGCGGCCAGTGGCGGCCAGGTTCACGAACTCGGTTCCCGTTCGGCGGAATTGGACGGGCTACCGGCAAATCTGACGATTCGGCTCCTGGTCCGCGGCATCAGTTTCGCGGCCAGAGCCGAGTCGGTGGTACCCGATGCGGTGCCGCGGGTGATCCGCCAGACCCCTACTCCATGAAGCCGATCGCGGAGTAGTTCAGGCTTCCGATGCCGGTCGGGCCATAGTTGGCGAGGTTGCTTCGCACGGCGAGGTTGCCCGGCGACTGGAACAGCGGCAGGCTGAACCCGACATCCCAGATCATCTCGTCGAGCTCGTTGGCCAGGGTGCGTGCCTTGGCGGGGTCGAGTTCTGACAGGGTCTGCTCGATCTTTGCGTCGATCTCGGGGCTGCCGATGCTTCCAAAGTTGCTCTCCCCGTTGGAGGCATAGATCTGTGTCAGGCTGGCCAACGGGAATGCGTCACCGCCCCAGGCGAACTGGGCGATGTCGAAGTTTCCCGGCGTCACGTACTCACTGAACAGTGTGCCGCCCGCGACAGGGATCAACTGGAGCTCGACGCCGACCTGGGCCAGATTGTTCTGCGCGATCTGCGCGATCTGACGAGTGCTCTGGGCGTCGTAGAACACATCGCGAATCGTCAGTCGTCGGCCGTCCTTCTCGCGGAACTGGCCGTTGAGTCGCCAGCCCAGCGCATCCAGCTCGCGCTTGGCCGCCTCGGCGTCGAAGCCGATGCTGTTGTCCTGGTAGCCCTCCTGGCCCGCCAGGTAGATGTGGTTGTTCAGTGGCGCCGGGTTGTCGGTCAGGCCACGCTGGGTGATCGCCGCGATCGCCTGCCGGTCGATGCCCTTGGTGACCGCGGCCCGGAGCGCGGGATCGGACAGGATGGAGCCCTCGGCGCCGTTGAACGTGAAGTGGTACCAACTCGGGGCCGGCGCGCGTCGGATCGACACCCCGTCGGTGCGGCGGGCGATCGCCATGTCGTCGATCGTCTGCATCGCGACCGCATCGAGCGCATTGTTCTGCAGGGCCGGAAGCCGGGCGGCGTCGTCGAGCACCGTGTAGGTGACCGAGTCCAGCACCGCCGGTGTGCCCCACCAGTCCGGGTTGCGGGTCAACGTGATTCGCTGGGCGCCGCGGTCCACCGCGGTCATCATGAACGGTCCGGCCGACGGTCCCGGGCCGTTGAGGAAGCCGCGGTTGAAGGCCTCGGGATCCTGGGTCACTTCCTTGGGGAAGAGCATCGCGTTGCCGGCGAACATGCCCCGCCAGTCGGCGAAGTGGCTGGCGAACGTGATGACCGCCTGCCGGTCGTCGACGCCCTTGGTCACCGACGCGACTCGCTCACTGCCGTTGGGGGAGGCGAACAGGTAGGCGTCGTCCTTGCCGCTGGTGGCGTTGATCTGGGCTGCGAAGTCCTCCCAGGTGATCGGCCGGCCGTTGGACCATGTCGCTTGCGGGTTGATCGTGTATGTGACGACCTGTGGTTCGGTGCTGGTCAGCTCGACGCTGGTGAAGTAGTCGCTGTTGACCGTCATCTCCCCGTCGGGCTTGATGAAGAACGCACGCGGCATGGTCCAGCGCTGCACCAGACCGAACTCCGTATTGCCGTCGATGTGTAGGTAGTTGAAGTTGTCCGGGAAGCCCGACAGCGCAAGGCGCAGGTTGCCTCCCCGGCGCAGCGTGCTCGGGTCCTGCGGGTTGATGTCGGCGGTGGCGCCGATCTCGGCGTTGCCGCCCGCGGACGGGACCTCGGTGTCGCCGCTGGAGCACCCGGCCAGCACCAGGGCGGCTGTCAGGGCGATGCCGAGCAGTCGCAGAGGTCCACGCTTGAACGAGGGATCGTGCGACGTCGTGTCTGCTCGCGGCCTCAGGTAGGTCATGCCGACCGACTTTAACTGTGATCGGCCGGTGGCTGCGGAACCGCCGCCAGCAACGTGCGGGTGTATTCGTGGCGTGGATCGGCGAAGACCTGCTCACTGTCACCCTGTTCGACGATCTTGCCCTTCTGCATCACCGCCACTCGATGGGCGAGATGCTTGACGACCGACAGGTCGTGGGACACGAACAGATACGCCAATCCGAACCGCTCCTGCAGGTCCAGCAGCAGGTTGATGATTCCTGCCTGGATGGACACGTCGAGCGCCGACACCGGTTCGTCGAGCGCCAGGATCTTCGGCTGCAGCGCCAGCGCCCGGGCGATGCCGATGCGCTGCTTCTGCCCTCCGGAGAACTCGGCCGGGTACCTTCCGGCGTCCTCACGGCGCAATCCCACCACGGTGAGAAGCTCGCCGACCCGATCCTCGGTGTCGAGTTTGTCGAAGCCGTTGGCGTGCAACGGCTCTGCGAGGACGTCGAAGACCGGGAGCCGAGGGTCCAGCGAAGCGACAGGATCCTGGAACACCACCTGCAGGTTGCCCCGGAGTGCTTTCCTGGCGCGCCGGTCCAACGCCGCGACGTCGACGCCGAGCACCTCGATGGTCCCGTCCTGCGGGGCGGTGAGTTCGAGGATCTGGTGCAGCGTCGTCGACTTGCCGGACCCCGATTCGCCGACGATGCCCAGCGTGCGGCCCTGTCGCAGCTCGAAGCCGACGCCGTCGACCGCCCGCACCTCGCCGATGCGGCGGCGCAGCACCACTCCCTTGGTCAGCGGGTATGTCTTGACCAGACCGTCGACACGCAGCACCACCGCCTCGTCGAGGGCATCGGTCTCCGGTGTCGGAGCCGCGGACACGCCGTAGATATCGGCCGCACTGCGGTCGGCGACCTGGTCGTTCCTGATGCACGCCACCAGATGGCCGGATGCGACCGTCTCCAGGTCCGGCTCGGCCTCCCGGCACGCGTCGACGGCGAGCGGGCACCGTGGGGCGAACGGGCAGCCCGGGGGCAGTGCCACCAGCGACGGGGGAGCGCCCGGGATCGGCACCAGGCGGGTGCCCTGGGGTGCGTCCAGTCGGGGGACCGAGCCCAGCAGTCCCGCCGTGTAGGGCATCCGACGGCTGCGGTAGAGATCGGCGACCGGAGCCGTCTCCACGGCCCGGCCCGCGTACATCACCAGTGCGCGGTCGGCGAATTCGGCGACAACGCCGAGATCGTGGGTGATGATCAGCACCCCCGCGCCGGTCACGTCGCGCGCAGTGCGCAGCACGTCGAGGATCTGCGCCTGCACCGTGACGTCCAACGCGGTGGTGGGCTCGTCACAGATCAGCAGATCGGGGTCGTTGGCGATCGCGATGGCGATGACCACGCGCTGGCGTTCGCCGCCGGACAATTCGTGTGGGAACGCACGGGCCCGCCGCTCGGGCTGGGCGATGCCCACGAGTTCGAGCAGTTCGATCGCGCGGATGCGTGCGGCCCGCTTGCCGGTGTCGCGGTGGTGGATCTGAATCGCTTCGGCGATCTGGTCACCCACGGTGTAGACCGGCGTCAGCGCCGACATGGGGTCCTGGAACACGGTCCCGATCCTGTTTCCGCGGATGCGCGACATCCGCTGATCGGACAGTCCCAGCAGTTCGTCGCCGTGCAACCGGACCGAGCCGGCCACCTCGGCGTACTCGGGCAGCAGTCCGACGACGGCCATCGCGCCCGCAGATTTCCCGGCGCCGGATTCACCCACCAGTGCCACGACCTCGCCGGCGTCGACGTGGTAGTCCAGCCCGCGCACGGCCGCGACGCGTTCGGCGTCGGTGGGAAACGTCACCGTCAGGCCGCGCACCTCGAGCAGGCTCATCGCGGCCCTCTGCTCTTCGCGCGAGCGCTCATCGCCCGCCCCTGCCGGGAGCGCCGCGGAGCGGGCCGCGCGCCCGGATCCAGCGCGTCCCGCAGTCCGTCGCCGATCAGGTTGGCGCACAACACGATCAGCACCAGCACCCCGGCCGGGAACAGGAACACCCACGGGAAGGTCGTCACCGACCGGGTGCCGTCGGCGATCAGCGTTCCCAACGACACATCGGGTGGCTGCACCCCGAAGCCCAGGAAGCTCAGACCGGTCTCCGCGAGGATCGCGATGCCGACGTTGAGCGCGGTGTCGATGATCAGGATCGAGGCCACGTTGGGCAGGATGTGGCGGACGATGATGCGCCAGTGACTGACGCCCATATACCGTGCAGCGACCACGAATTCGCGCTCACGCAGGCTCATCGTCATGCCCCGGACCATGCGTGAGCTGATCATCCAACTGAACACCGCCAGCAGCAGGATCAGCCACAGGATGGTGCCGGACTCCCGCGTGCGGGGGGTGACGATCGCGATCAGGATGAAGCTCGGGATGACGAGCAGCAGGTCGACGATCCACATCGCGGTCCGGTCCCGCCAGCCGCCGAAGTAGCCGGCGATCGCACCGACAGTGGCCGCGATGATCGTCGAGATGAACGCCACGCACACCCCGATCAGCAGCGACTTCTGCATCCCGCGCAACGTCTGCGCCAGCAGGTCCTGGCCCAGCGCGTTGGTGCCGAACCAGTGCGTGGTGGTGGGGGGCTGCTGCAGCGCGTAGTAGTCCAGATCGCTGTAGGAGTAGGGCAGCAGCGGTGGGATCGCGTAGCAGCCGACCAACAGCACCGCCAACACGATCAACGACACCACTGCGGGCCTGTTGCGCAGGAACCGGCGCAGCACGAGGGTGCGCCGGGACACGAACTGGTACTCGGGCGCGCTCACGAGACCCGGACCCTGGGGTCGAGAACCGCGTAGAAGACATCGGAGAGCAGTCCCGCGAGCAGGATCGTCGCCCCGGTGAACACCGTGATCGCGGCGATGATGTTGGTGTCCTGGGTCGCGACGCCCTGGATCACCCATTCACCCATGCCGTGCCAGCCGAAGATCTTCTCGACGAACACCGCACCGGTGACCAGGGCACTGACGCCGTAGGCGAACAGCGTGGCCATCGGGATCAGCGCGGTGCGCAGGCCGTGTTTGAACAACGCGCGGCGCCGGGTCAGACCCTTGGCCCGCGCCGTCCGGATGAAGTCCTGCCCCAGCACGTCGAGCATCGCGTTTCGCTGATAGCGGCTGAACCCGGCGATGGACGCCAACGCGAGGGTGAAGGTGGGCAGCACCAGATGCTGCAGCCGGTCGACGAACTGCGGCCAGGCGCCGCCGACCGCATCGGGGGATGTCTCGCCGGTGTACTCGAACACCTGCATGCCGAGGATCGAGTTCACCTTCAGCGCGCCCAGGATCAGCAGGTTGGCGATCACGAAGGTGGGCGTGCTGAGGATCAGCAGCGAAGTCACGGTGATCACCCGGTCCGACACCCGGTACTGGCGGATCGCGCCCCACGCGCCCACCACGACCCCGATGACGGTGCCCACCACCGATCCGATGAGCACCAGTCGCAGGCTGACACCGATGCGTCGCCACAGTTCCTCGGTGACCGGTTGGCCGGTGACCGTGGTGCCGAAGTCCCCCTGAACAGCCCCCGACACCCAGTTCGCGTAACGCAGCGGAATCGGTTTGTCGAGGTCCAGTTCGGCGGCCTTGGCGTCGATGACGGCCTGCGGAGGTCGCGGGTTGCGTTCGAGCAGGCTGTCGAGCGGCTCGAACGTCAGCGAGGTCAGGCAGAACGTGAGGAACGACGCCAGACCGAGCAGCACCACGTAGTTGAGGAACCGGCGCGCGAGAAAACGGGTCACCCGGTGACTCCGCCGATGCGCCGCATCCGGACAGGTTATGAGAAATGTGTTGATACAGCCCGTCAGGGTGGCCCCGGCGTGGCTGACCAGCTATCGCGGCGGCGGGGTCCCGGGGTCGGCCGGCCCC
>NZ_JBAUJR010000414.1:0-29573 GCF_049683935.1 Mycobacterium sp.
CCGCCGGTGCGTGAGCGCGCTCGGCGAGCAGCGACGCCCACCGGGCGAACGGCGTTGCCGGCGCCGGCAGCGCGATGGGCTGTCCCCGGTGGTGTTGGGTCCATGCGATGTTGAGATCCTCCAACAGGATTCGCCACGACACAGCATCGATGGCGAGGTGGTGGATCATCACGGCGAGCTGACCGGTGGGAGCCACCCACAGGGCGCTCAGCATCCTGCCCGTGCTGGGTTTCAGCCGTGACCGCGCCGCGGCGATCTCGGTGTCGGACAGCGCGTCGATCGTGTACACACACTCCTCGGCCTGAATGGACCCGGCCTCGGGCACCACCAGGGACCCGTCGCTTCCGAGACGAAGCCGCAACATGGCGTGTGTGTCGAGCACGACCTGCAACATCGCCACCACATCGGGTCGGGTGACCCCCGTGGGGGCCTGCAGCACCATCGTCTGGTTGAACTCCTCGGTGGGTCCGTCGATCGTCTGCAACCAACACATGATCGGTGTCGGCTTGACCACGCCGACACCGTCATCGATCGGGCCGGCATCTGCTGTGGCCACCGTGGCAACCATCGCCAGGCGTGCGACGGTCTGTTCGACGAAGACGTCGCGGGGCCGGCACAACACCCCGGCTGCTCGCGCCCGGGCGACGACCTGCATCGACAGGATGGAGTCGCCGCCGAGGTCGAAGAACGAGTCGTCGACGCCGACCCGCTCGACGCCGAGGACCTGCGCGTAGACGCCGGCAAGAATGCTCTCGACGGCATCGGCCGGGGCGCGGAAGTGGATGTTGTCCTGGTACTCCGGTGCCGGCAGGGCTCGGGTGTCGAGTTTCCCGTTGGGGGTCAGCGGCAGTGTCTTCAGGGCCACGATTGCGGTGGGCACCATGTAGGTCGGCAGTTGTGCTGCCAGTTGGGCGCGGGTGGTGGCGGGGTCGGCGGTGCCGGTGAGGTAGCCGACGAGGCGTTTGTCACCGGGGCGGTCTTCGCGTGTGATGACCACTGCCTGGTCGACGCCGTCGAGTGCTGCCAGTGCGGTCTGGATTTCGCCGAGTTCGATGCGGTAGCCGCGGATCTTGACCTGTTCGTCGGCGCGGCCGAGGTAGTGGAGTTGTCCGTCGGGTTGCCAGCGCACCAGGTCTCCGGTGCGGTACATCCGGGTTCCGGGCGCTCCGAACGGGCACGCCACGAACCGCGACGCCGTCAATCCTGTTCGGCTCAGATAGCCCACGCTCACGCCGCGGCCGGCGACATAGAGTTCACCGGTCACCCCGGCGGCTACCCGGCGCAGTCGCTCGTCGAGCACGAACAGCGCCGCCGTCGGTACGGGTGCACCGATGGGCGCCGTCCCCGCGGTCGCCGTCAACGGCGCGCTCATCGACGCATACACGGTGGTCTCGGTGGGGCCGTAGGCGTTGATCAACACCCGTCCGGGTGCCCACTGATCCACGACCTCGGCCGGGCACGCCTCCCCGCCCAGTAACACCGCCACCGACTCCAGGCCGTGTGGCGGCAGTGCCGCAACCGCCGAGGGGGTCTGCGTGAGGACGGTGACCTTCTCGCGAATCAGCAAGGCGCGGAACTCGTCCGGTGAAATGGCCACCGATTCGGGCACCACCACCAGGCGGCCGCCACCGAGCAGGGCGGCCCAGATCTCCCACACGGAGAAGTCGAACCCGTAGGAGTGGCACTGAGTCCACACCTGCGCCGCCGCCAGGGTCGCGGGGGTGGAGTCGGCAAGATGGCACAGGTTGGCGTGGGTGACGGCGACGCCCTTGGGCGTACCAGTGGTACCCGAGGTGTAGATCAGATATGCGAGATCATCGGGGGCCGGGGACGAGACGGCGGTGCCGGGTTCGGATCGGACGGCGGCGTCGTCGACCTCGACAACGGTGATGTCGTACCCGCTCAATCGCGGCCGCAGTCCGGCGGTGGTGACGATCGAGACCGGCGCCGCATCGGCGAGCATGAACGCGATCCGCCCATCGGGATGGGCTGGATCGATCGGCAGGTATGCGGCCCCGGACTTGAGCACGGCAAGCATCGCCACCACCGCGTGTACCGACCGGGTGAAGAGAAGCGCCACCACGCCCCCGGGCGCCGCACCCCGAGCAATGAGGTGGTGGGCCAACCGATTCGACGCCTCGTCGAGCTCGCCGTAGGTCAGTGACAGGCCCTCGGACGTCAGCGCGATCGCGCCGGGGGAGCGTGCCACGTGCCGGGCGAACAACGCGGGAATCGACGCGGTCGGCGTGGCCGGCACAGTCAACACGGCGCGGTTGCCGATTTCGTCGAGGCGAAGGTGCTCGTCGGCGCCGAGCACGTCGACCGACGAAACTGGTCGCCGGGGGTCGTCGATCAGGGTCGTGAGCACCCGCTGCAGTCGCCCGATCAGCGTGGTGATGCCATCCGCGTCGAAGACATCGGTGCGGAACTCAACCAGCCCGCGTATGCCTGCGGACTCACCGGCCTCGTTCCACTGTTCGGACAGCGAGAACGTCAGATCAGCGCGCGCGGTGTGAGTGTCGACCGGAACCCGGGTCACCCTCAGATCGCCCAAAGTCAGACCGGCGACCGGGTCACCGGCGTCCACGGGAAGGTTCTGCCAGGCCAACATCACCTGGACCAGCGGATGATGGGTCAGCGACCTGGAGGGGTTGAGACTGTCGACGAGTACTTCGAAGGGCACGTCCTGATGCTCATAGGCGGCCACACTTCGCTGTCTCACCTGTGCGATCAACTCGGCGACGGTCGGGTCGTCGGCCAGGTCGATCCGCAGCACCAACGTGTTGACGAAGAATCCCACCAGCTCATCCAGTGCCGGATCCGTGCGCCCTGCGATCGGGAAGCCCACGGACACATCGGAACTGGAAGTCAGCCGAGCCAACAGCACCGCAAGAGCAGCTTGCACGATCATGAAACTCGTCGCGTTGTGCTCGGCGGCCACCGCGTGGATCCGTTCCTGCAATTCGGAGGGCCACTCCACCGGCACCGTGGCGCCGCGCTGATCGGCGGCCGGCGGGTAAGGCCGGTCGGTCGGTAACTCCAGCCGCTCGGGCATCCCCGCCAGCGCGTCGTGCCAGTAGGCCAACTGCGCGCCGATCGGGCTACCGCTGTCGTCGATCTCGCCGAACTGTGCACGTTGCCAGAGCGTGTAGTCCACGTACTGCACCGGTAGGTCTGCCCAACCGGGGGCGCGGCCCGCACAGCGGGCTTGGTATGCCTCGCTGATGTCTCTGGCCATCGGCGCCAGCGACCAGCCGTCGAAAGCAATGTGATGCAACATGATCGCTACCACATGCTGTTCCGGCCCTACCGAGTAGACCCGTGCCCTGATCGGGATCTCGGTCGACAGATCGAACCGATGCGCCGCCAGCGCCGTCAACTCGTGGACCAACTCCCGCTCATCGAGTGAGACCACCACTGGTTCACCGCGCCGCCACATGCCCGCCCGGGCCGGCAGGACACGCTGGGTCGGCACACCGTCAGCGGCCGGGAATGTGGTGCGCAACGTCTCGTGCCGGGCGATCACGTCATCGAGGGCGTCACCGAGTGCCACGACGTCGAGGGGTCCGCTGATCCGGAACGCCGTCGGCATGTTGTACGTGGCAGTGCCGCCCTGCAACTGGTCGACGAACCACAACCTGCTCTGAGCGAAGGACAGCGGAACTGCCGCGGGCCGCTCGAGCCGTGTCAGAGGCGTGCGCGGATGGGCGCCGCCGCCGAGACGGGAGGCCAGTTGAGACACCGCGGGCGCGTCGAACAAGGTGCGCACCGTGAGGTGGGCGTCCAGCGATCTCGCGATTGCGGCGATCACTCTCATCGCGGACAGCGAGTCCCCGCCCAGATCGAAGAAGGAGTCGTCGGCACCGACGCGGTCGATGCCGAGGACCTGCGCGTAGATGCCGGCCAAAATCTCCTCGACCGCGGTGGCCGGCACGCGGTAGCGCACCACATCCTGATACTCCGGAGTCGGCAGCGCGCGAATGTCGAGCTTCCCGTTGACCGTCAATGGCAACGCGTCCACCACCATCACCGCGGCGGGCACCATGTACGGTGGCAACCGCTTCGCCAGGGCGGTGCGCACGTGCGCCGGTTCGACCGAGCCCGGGGCGGCCTCGACCAGATAGCCGACGAGGCGTTTGTCGCCGGGTCGATCCTCCCGGGCGACCACCACGGCCTGGTTCACGCCGTCGAGGTCGTTCAGAGCGGCCCGGACATCGCCGAGTTCAATGCGGTAGCCCCGGATCTTGACCTGTTCGTCGGCGCGGCCGAGGTAGTGCAGTTGCCCGTCCGGGCGCCAGGACACCAGATCGCCGGTGCGGTACATCCGGGATCCCGACCCACCGAACGGGCACGCGACGAACCGCGACGCGGTGAGTGCGGCGCGGTGTCGATACCCGACCCCCACCCCGTGGCCGGCCACATACAGTTCACCGACCACCCCCGCCGACACCGGTCGCAACCATGCATCGAGTACGAACAGTGCCGCTCCCGGCACCGGCGAGCCGATCGGCACGCCCCCTCCCGAGGTCAGTGGCGCGCTGATCGCCACGCACATCGTCGTCTCGGTGGGGCCGTAGGCGTTGACCATGATGCGTCCGGGTGCCCATCGGTCGACGATCTCGGGCGGGCAGGCCTCACCGACCACCGCGAGCGCCGCCGATTCCAGGCCCTCCGGCGGCAAATGCCGGACCGCCGAGGGGGTCTGGGTGAGAACGTCGACCTTTTCATTGACGAGGACATCGTGGAACTCCCGGGATCCAGCTGCCGCCGATTCGGGGACCACCACCACGCGACCACCACGCAGCAGGGCGCCGAAGATCTCCCAGACCGAGACGTCGAATGCCAGTGTGTGGCAGTGTGGCCAGACCCCTGGGAAAGGCAGCCCAGCGTCCAGCGACGACAGTAGATCTGTGACGTTGTGATGTGTGATGGCAACACCTTTGGGTACCCCCGTGGTGCCGGAGGTGTAGATCAGGTAGGCGATGTCGTCGGGGTGTGGTGCCGGAAGCGCGGTCGCGGGCTGATCCGCGATGCGCGGGTCGTCGACGTCGATGACCGACAGTCCACTCCCTTCCAGCGTGCCGGCCAATGCGGTGGTGGTGATCGCCGCGACCGGTGCCGCGTCGGCCACCGTGAACCGGATCCGCGCCGCGGGTACGGCGGGGTCCATCGGAAGGTACGCCGCTCCGGTCTTGAGCACCGCGAGGATCGCCACGACCGCTTCCGGTGAGCGGGAGAACATCAGCGCCACATACTGTCCCGGGCCGACGCCCCGGCCGGCCAGCAGATGGGACAGGCGATTGGCAGCCTCGTCCAACTCGCGATAGGTCAGCGACGTCTCGTCACACACCAGCGCAACCGAGTCCGGGGAGCGGGCGACGTGTTCGGCGAACAACGCCGGAATCGACACTGCCGTGGAACCGGTATCGGTGAGGGCCGCCCGGTTGCCCACAGCGTCGATTCGGGCGCGCTCTCCGGAATCGAGCACATCCAGCGAGGAAAGCCGACGTTGTGGATAGGCAGTCATGGCGGCGAGCACACTGTGCAGACGCTCCCGAAGAGACGAGACGTCGAGGTTCGGGAAAGGCCGTCCCGGACCGGCAGTGCTCAGAAACAGTTGGTCACCGACGCCGGAGAAGAACAACCCGAACCCGCCCACGACTCCGGAGCTGATATACGACGCCGTGGCTCTGATGCCCCCGAAGTCCAAGTCGAAAAAAGAGGGGATGAAGTTGACGCTCACCCGTTGAGTCGGTTGTCCCGAACTGTGCCTGCGGGCGCTTCGTTCGAGAGCGCGAGCCGGAAATCGCTGATGTGCGACCGCTTCCCGAATCCGTGTGTGGACGTGCCCGCAGAACCCGGCGACCGTGGATTGCGGTGAGACTCTGAGCACGAGGGGCACGACCCCGGCGACCATTCCGGGTAGTGCCTTGGACTCCGCACCCACCCGCCTGCTGACCGGAAAATCGAGCACCACCTCCGAACCCTCGGCGCCCCAGCCGTGCACCAGCAGTGCGCACGCCGCGGTGATGACCGAGGACCGGGGCATATCCCATTCCTCGGCCAACCCCTGCACCTGTCGCAGGATCTGCGGATCCAGTTGGGCCGGTGCGGAAGGCCATGCTGAAGGACTCCGGTCGCCGTCGCGGGCGACATCGTTGCACCGCCATTCCGGTTCATCCTCGGAGGGGAGGTTCCTGCTCCAATAGTCCTGGTCCGCTGCGTATTCCGCCGATGACCCGTATTCCGACTCGCTGTTGACGAGGTCCTGCAACGAGCCGAAGAACGGGGGCGGGATGGGCGCACCGGAGACGAGGGCCGAGTAGATGGCCGCGATTCGATGCCCGACCAGCGCGATGCCTGATCCGTCGATGACGATGTGGTGGCAGCATGTGAACCAGTAGTACGCGTCGGGTGCTGTCTGGAACAGCACGAAGCTGAACAGCGGACCGGAGAACGGCATCTCGGTCCGTTGGATCGACGCCGCCCGCTCGATGGCTTCGCGCTCGGGATCCTGCGAGCCCGTCAGGTCATGAAACGCCAGGTCGATCTTCGCGTGGTCACTCACCCTCTGGAAGACCCGGCCATCCTCTTGGAAGAACGTAGCCCTGACCGGTTCGGCTTCTTGGAGGGCGCGCTGGATCGCCCACCGGAGCGGATCACGCTGTACCGGGCCGGCGATCTTGACAAAAAGGCCGAGCTGCCATTCTGTAGCGGAATGCCCTGTCTCGTGGGCAAGCCAGATATCCAGCTGACCCTGCGTCAGCGGAAGTGTTCGGTCACCGAGTTCCATCCGACCGCCCCCATAGATCTCACGCGGCGTCGGATGACGCCAGCTTTTCGCTCAGCAACTCCGCCAGGCCGCGGACGGTGATGGTGGCGAGATCGGTGGATGCGATGCGAACCCCCGATTCCGTCTCGATGCGGGTGCGAAGTTCCAGGGCACCCAGAGAATCGAGGCCGTACCCGGAGAGCGGGCGATCGGGATCGACAGTGCGGCGCAGGATCACGTTGACCTGATCGGAGATCAGACGCCGCAGCCGGGACGGCCACTCCTCTGTGGGCAGTTCGTCGAGTTCGGTGCGCAGTCTGCTGGTGTCTCTCGAGTTCCCGCCGACGGTGCGGAAGGCCTCGGCGAAGGGGCTGTGTTGGGCGAAGGCGGTCAACCACGGCGTGTCCGTGACGGGCGCGTACCCGGTGTAGGCACGCGCGTGGCGCAGCAGCGTTTCGAAGGCATAGGCGCCCTCGCTGCTGCCGATGGCCGTGTCGGAGTTCTCCGCCACAGCGGTGGCGCGCCCGACCTCGGACCATGCGCCCCACGCGATCGCCGTGGCTACGAATCCCCGAGCCCGCCGCCACCGGGTGAAGGAATCCAGCCAGCTGTTGGCCGCGGCGTAGGCGCCCTGCCCGGGTGAACCCACCAGCGCCGCCGCCGAGGAGAACGAGCAGAACCAGTCCAGCGGTTCATCGGCGGTGGCGAGATGCAGATTCCAGGCACCGGAAACCTTTGGTGCCCAGTCACGCTCGATGAGGTCATCGGTGATGTTCCCCAGCGTGGCATCCTCGACCACTGCTGCGGCGTGCAGGACCCCACGTAGTGGGAGACCGGTGGCGGTAGCGGTGGCGACCAGAGTTGCCGCGGTGCCGGGCCGGCTGATGTCGCCGCACTCCACCACCACGTCGGCGCCGGTGACGCGGATCTGCGCGATCGCATCCAGAGCCTCGAGCGTGGGCTCCGACCGTGACGACAGCACGATCCGTCCGCACCCGGCGGCGGCCATCTTCCCGGCCAGGAACAACCCGAGTCCGCCCAGCCCCCCGGAGATGAGGTAGGCACCGTCGCCGCGGAAAACCGGAGCCTCCGTGGGTGGTACGACCACCCGAATCGGGCCGGTGCGTGGGACGTCGAGCACGAGCTTGCCGGTGTGCCCGGCGCCGCTCATCGTGCGCACGGCGGCAGCGGCGTCGGTCAGGGGTCGACGGGTGATCTGCGGTTTCGGCAAGGTGCCGTCTGCGGTCATCCGATACACGCTGGTCAACAGGTCTCGAAAACGAGCGGGATGACTGTAAGCCAGCAATCCCAGGTCGACGGCGTGGAACGAGAGGTTACGACGGAAGGGGAGCAACCCCAACCGGGTGTCACCGTAGATGTCGCGCTTGCCGATCTCGATGAACCGCCCGCCGGTAGCCAGCAGTTCGAGGCCTGCGCGCTGTGCGGCACCGACGACCGAGTTGAGCACGATGTCCACGCCGTATCCCTGGCTGTCACGACGTATCTCGTCGGCGAACGCAAGACTGCGAGAGTCGTATACGTACTCGACGCCCATGTCGCGCAACAGTTGCCGCCGCTCGTCGCTACCCGCCGTAGCGAAGATCTCGGCTCCCGCAGCCCGGGCGATGGCGAGCGCTGCCTGTCCGACGCCGCCCGTCGCGGAGTGGATCAACACCCTGTCGCCACTGCCGATACGGGCGAGTACGTGCAGGCCGTACCAGGCGGTGGCGTGGGCGGTGGTCACCGCCGCGGCTTCCCCGTCGCTCAGGCCGGCGGGCACCGCGATGGTCCTGTCGGCGTCGCAGGTGATGAAGGTGGCCCAGCAGCCGTCGGCACACACCCCTGCGACGCGATCGCCGATCGCGCGGTCGCTCACCCCCGGTCCCACGGCGGTCACCACCCCGGCGAAGTCGGTGCCCAGTTGCGGTAACCGGCCCTCGAAGGCGGGGTAACGGCCGAAGGCGATCAGTACGTCGGCGAAGTTGATGCTCGACGCGCTGACCGCGACCTCGATCTGCCCCGGGCCCGGCGTAACACGCTCGGCTCCAATCAATTCCATCGATTCCAGATCGCCGGGAACCCGGATCTGCAGACGCATCCCGTCATGCTCGGGATCGGCGACCGTGGTCTGCCGGTCCTCGGGCAGCAGCGGCGACGGACACAGCCGAGCGACGTACCACGCGCCGTCGCGCCACGCGGTCTCGTCTTCCTCCGACCCGGAAAGCAGTTGCGCGGCCAACTGTCCGGCATCGGTGGTGTCGTCCACGTCGATCTGGGTGGCACGCAGATTCGGCTGTTCGGTGCCGACCACGCGCATCAGGCCCCGTAAGCCGGCCTGTCCGAGGTTCATGTCGTCGCCGGTCGTCACATACTGGGCATGGCGCGTCACGGCGTACACCCGCGGGAGTCGGCCGGGGATGTCCGACACTTCGCGGATGATCCTCGCCAGATGCTGCACGCAGGAAAGGCCGGCATCGGGTGGGCAACCGTCACCGGCGCCCTCGGCCGAAGTGAGGATCACCACTCCGGCGATTCCCCCTGTGCTGAGGTGCTCGGCGAGCTGTTCGGCCTTCGACGCATCATCGGCGTGCAATGGCCAGTACATGGCGATGCACTGCGCTCCAGCGGTTTTCAGCGCGCCGCTCAGCGACGATGCACCCGAGTTGTCGGCGGTGGCGATGAGCAACCAGCCACCGGTGTCGACCGGTTCCGTCTCGGGCAGGTCCCGGTGCCGCCACTCGATGGTCAGCAGCCGCTTGGCCAGGACCCGATCTGCGTGACCGCCCCCGGATGCGCCGGTGCTCAACCGTAAACCCTGCACGGCGAGCAGGACTGTCCCGTGCTCATCGAGCACATCGAGGTCCGACTCGAACGAGGTCGTGTCGACCTGTGTGATCCGTGCGTAGCAGTACCTGGCGCTGCGGGCGGGGCCGTAGGCGCGCAGCCGCCGGATGCCCAACGGCAGTGCCAGCACGCCGTCGTCCATGGCCAGGACCCGCGGATGGGCGACGACGGACTGCAAACAGGCGTCCAGCAGGGCCGGATGGATGCCGTAAGCGTCCTGCTGGGAACGGATCTGGCCGGGCAGTGCGACCTCGACCAGTACGGCTTCGTTGTCGGTCTCCCCGGTGTGCGCCACGACGAGACCTGTGAATGCGGGACCATACCCGACGCCGCGCAGATCCAGACGGTTCCGCACCTCGGCGCCGTCCACGCGGTGCGGATGCGCGGCGAGCAGCGTGGGGATGTCGTAGGCGGGCGGCTGCTCCTCGGCAGCGGCATGGAGGACGGCCGTTGCCCGGCGTACCTGCTCGCCCGCCAGATTCGTCTGCACCACGAAGTCGGCGACGCCGGTGGACGACAACGCCGCTGAGGTCCCGACTGTGGTCTGGCCGTCCAGCAGGAGTGCCTGCTCGAAGCGGATGTCACGGACCTCGGAGTTCTCGCCGAGCACCGCGCGACCGGCCGCGAGCGCCATTTCGCAATACGCCGCGCCCGGAAGCACTGCGACGTCACGGATCCGGTGATCACCGAGCCAGGGCTGGACGGCGGTGCCCACATCACCCTGCCAGACGTGGCGTTCCGGCTCCTCCTGCAGGCGCACATGCGCGCCGAGCAGAGGATGCACCGACACTGTGCAGCCGCCGTGTGTCGGGGATTCATGCCCGTTGCGGCTCCACAGCAGCGAGCGGTGGGTCCAAGTGGGCAGCGGTGCGTCGACGAGCCGCCCGCGCGGATGGAGGACGGAGAAGTCCACCGCGGCGCCGGCGCTGTGCAGATCGGCCACGAAGCGGCGCAGCCCCCACGACAGCTCCTGCTCGCGACGCATCGCTGCCAGCGCGGTCGTCGGCGTGTCGAGACTGCGTGCCGTCTGCTCGACCGCAAAGGTCAACAACGGGTGGGGCGCCAGCTCCGCGAAGACGCGGTAGCCGTCCTCCAGCGCGGCCTGTGTCGCGGGGGCGAACCGCACCATGTTGCGAAGGTTGTGCACCCAGTACTCGGCATCGCACACCGGTGACTCGCGCGGGTCGTAGAGCGTCGCCGAATAGAACGGAACCGACGGCGTTGTCGGCTGCAGTTCGCTGAGCGCGTCGGCCAGTTCGTCGAGGATCGGGTCTACCTGAGGCGAGTGCGAGGCGACGTCGACGGCGATCTCCCGTGCCATCACCTCACGCTGTTCCCAGGCCGCGACGAGCTCACGCACCGTGGAGGTGGCACCGCCGACCACCGTTGACTGCGGCGAAGCCACCACTGCCACCACAGCGTCCCGGACGCCGTGGTTGATCAACTCGGAAAGCACCTGCTGGGCAGGCAATTCCACCGATGCCATGGTGCCGGCACCGGCGATTCTGGACATCAGCTGTGAGCGCCTGCAGATGACGCGCACGCCGTCGTCCAGCGTCAGTGCCCCGGCGACGACAGCTGCCGCGACCTCGCCGAGGGAATGGCCGATGACGGCGCCCGGCTGGACGCCGTGCGACCGCATGGTGGCGGCCAGCGCGACCTGCATGGCAAACAGGGTCGGCTGCACCCGGTTGATGCCGGTCACGACCTCGGGCGCGGACATCGCCGCGGTGACGGAGAATCCGGACTCGCGGACAATCAGAGGTTCGACCTGTGCCACGGCGGCGGCGAACGCCGGCTCGGTTGCCAACAGCTCCGCACCCATCCGGGCCCATTGCGATCCCTGCCCGGAGAACACCCAGACAGGTCCCCGGTCGTCGCGGCCGGCCGCGGCTTCGTACGGGACGTCGCCTCCGGCGACCAGGCGCAGGCCCTCGAGGAGCTCGGACCGGCGGGTCGCGATGACAGAGGTGCGGACAGGTCGGTGCGTGCGCCGACGCGCCAGCGTGTACGCCACATCCTCCAGCGCCACGTCCTCGTGTGACGAGACCCATTCGGACAGCCGGGCCGCGGTGTGCCGCAACTCGTCGGCAGAGGTGGACGACAGCAGGAACAGCAGCGGTTCGGAGGAGGACGTCTCAGCCGAAAACGCAACCCGGACAGGGGATCGGAGCTGTGAATTCTGGTCGGGTGCCTGCTCCACGATCGCGTGGACGTTCGTGCCGGAGAGCCCGTACGACGACACCGCCGCCCGGCGCGGTTGATGTCCGTTGAGCGGCCAGTCCGTTGTCCTCTGCGGCACGAAGAGATTCGTGTCTATGTGGGCCATCGCCGGGGGCAACTGTGTGAAGTGCAGATTCCGGGGAACCACGCCGTGCTGGGTGGCGAGCACCGCCTTCATCAGCCCCAGTGCGCCGGCGGCCGACTGCGCATGTCCCAAGTTCGTCTTCAAAGTCGCCAGCGCGCAGGGGTTCGTGATGCCATAGACGTTGGCCAGACTCGCGTACTCGATCGGGTCTCCTACCGCGGTGCCGGGGCCGTGCGCCTCGACCATCCCGATGCTGCGGGCATCCACTCCCGCCGCGGACAGCGCCGACCGGTACACCGCTGTTTGAGCCGTGACCGACGGCGTGGCGATGTTCACGGTGTGGCCGTCCTGGTTGGCCGCCGATCCGCGAATGACCGCCAGAATCCGATCTCCGTCACGCACGGAGTCGGACAGACGCTTGAGCAACACCACGACGCAGCCTTCGGACGACACGAATCCGTCGGCCGCGACGTCGAACGCATGGCATCTGCCGGTGGGCGACAGCATGCCTTCAGCTGACCCGGCAACAAACTTGCGCGGGTCCAGCATCACTGATGCGCCGCCGGCGAGGGCAAGGTCGCTCTCCCGGTCGATGAGACTGTGGCAGGCCAGGTGCACGGCCGTCAGGCCGGACGAACACGCCGTGTCGACTGTCAGCGCCGGGCCGTGAACGCCCAGGGCGTAGGCGATCCGACCGGAGGCCAAACTGAAGCTGCTGCCGGTGAAGCCGTACGGGGCTTCCACGGCGTCCGCGTCGACGGCCAGGAGTTGATAGTCGCCGTGCGTCAGACCCACGAACACACCGGTCAACGAGTCGGTGACTGTTTCCTGCGAGAACCCGGCGTGTTCCATCGCCTCCCAGGAGGTTTCCAGGAGCAGTCGATGCTGCGGGTCGATTGCGGTGGCCTCACGCTCGTTGATGCCGAAGAACTCGGAATCGAAGCCGGCGACGTCGTCGAGGAAGCCACCCCACTTCGTCACCGACCGGCCGGGCACACCCGGTTGCGGGTCGTAGTACTCGTCGGCGTCCCACCTCTCGGGTGGAATCTCGGTGATCAAGTCATCGCCGCGTAACAGCGCTTCCCACAATTTCTCCGGCGAGTCGATTCCGCCGGGAAGCCGGCAAGCCATGCCGATGACAGCGATGGACGCCACACGTGAGTCAGCCACGGACGATCACCCACTTCGGTCGGCGGAGTGCCCTTGTCGACGAAAGATCCCTAGGCCGTGTGGATCTGCGTGCCGGCTCCATTCTGAGAGGGTTCGATTCCAGCAGTTGCCCGGTATTTTCTCGTCGATCCATCGGCGGAAGTGCTCGGTAACCAAGCGCCATCCGACCGCCCCCATTTCCAATCGGCTGGGCTGGATCAGCCCCTGTTCTCTGCCAATCTGTCCCGCAGACTCCGTGGACGGATGTCGGTCCAGTTCTGTTCGATGTAGTCCAGACACGCAGCACGATCGGCTTCACCGAAGACCACCTGCCAGCCGGCCGGGATATCGGCGAAGGTCGGCCACAGGCTGTGTTGCTCTTCGTCATTGACCAGCACGAGGAAGTTGGCATTGTCGTCGTCGAACGGATTGATGCTCATCGCTGCTCCGACTGTCGAGTCGTTGACTCCAATTGACGCGAACGTTACTGCAGTCGGTGGGATCGAATCGGAGGTTTTCGAAAAAGGAACGGAGTTCGCTATATCGGAAGCCGAGCGAATATTTGCCTACTCAAGAAGATCGACCGGAAGATCACGATCTATGCAGGTGAACCCGGAACTATCGGCCCCCTTGGCGAACCTGTGCCGACGACGGACTGCACGCTCCCATATATTTGCTGAATCCGTCGTCCGGCATCAACTTCCGCATCTCGATGCAGTATTCCAGCGACGGTCGGTGGGCTGGCCGGTCCGCGTAATTCTCGGCTCGTGCGGGTTTGGTCCCGGGACGGTCGCGGCGACAGGCTTGCGGCCCTCGCTGGGAGAACAACGAGTGACTTCACCGCGCCAGAACACGCGATGCCATCGACAAGAATGGTTGGTGGTCAACGTCATTGACGAACCATGCGGACAAGATCGAGGGTTTCGGCTGCCACGCGGGTATTCACATGCACTGCCGAAGATCCGGCAATTCAGAACGTATACCGGAAGATTCGGTCGTAGTCGCGAATCATCGGGACCGAATACTGCATGCGGTACAGCAATCGTTGGCGGCGCATCGGGATTCTATCGTAGCCCGCGATGATCGAGTTGCTTTCGACGAGCTGTAGCCGCGGCTCCCACCGGGTGAGCTCCGCACCGTCGCGGGTGCCCCACTTGATCATGCCGGAGGTGAGGACTTTCGAGAGCCGCGGTCCCCACGGCGACAGGAAGTCGGCGACGAGCTCACCGGTGTCGTAGCGGTCGACCAGCCGATGGAGCAGTCGGGCAACCTCGTCGGGGGTCACGTACATCAGAAGACCCTCGGCGACGATCAGGACCGGACCGCCCTCGGGTAGGTCGTCGATCCATTCGGAGTGCGTGACCGACGAGCCGATCATGCGGTATGTCTCCGACTCGGAATGCAACTGGCGCCGCAAGGCGATGACATTCGGCAGGTCCACGTCGAACCACGGTCCGCCGGCCCGCCCCGCCATGCGAAGTGCGCGGCTGTGCAGACCACAGCCCAGATGCAGGACGACCGCGTCGCGGTGGCGGTTGAGGAAGTGCATGACCATCGCGTCGAACTGGGAGCTGCGTAGCGCCACCATGAACTGGTTGGTGTCTGGGCGGAGGACTCGGTGCAAGCGCTTGAAGTCGTACTCGATGCGCTCGACGTCTCGTGCGGCGACGTGATCGCCGAGGATGGATTGGGGTTGTCGACTCTCGCAGGCGCGTAGATAGAGCATGCACAGGTTGGTCCACTCGACGGATTTCCAACGCACGCCGGTGAAGTCCACCGTGCCCTGGTGGCCACTGGTCGGGTCGATCGGCTCCTCGATGTCCGTCACAGCGTCCTCCCAGTTTCGATCAATCCTCGACCATCGGTCGGATTCGGTTGCGGTGGTTCACTCGACGCCGAGCATTGCCGGTTGCTCCACGCGCTTTGGTGGCGGCTGCGGCCGCCACCGGGACGGCCACCAGTTCGCGCGCCCCACCAGCACAGCCATCGCCGGCACCGTGACGGTGCGAACCAGGAAGGTGTCCAGCAGGATCCCGGTGCCGACGACGAAGCCGGCCTGGATGATCGTGCTGATGCTGGCGAACAGCAGGCCGAACATCGATGCGGCGAAGATCAGGCCCGCGGCGGTGACCACACCCCCGGTGGCGCCCACGGTCCGGATGACGCCGGACCGAATGCCTCGGGGAGACTCGTCCCGAATTCGGGAGATCAGCAGCATGTTGTAGTCGGCACCCATGGCGACCAGGATGATGAACGTCAGCCCCGGAACGCTCCAGTGCAGTTCCTGCCCGAGAATGAACTGGAAGGTGAGCACGCCGAGACCCAGGGCGGCCAAGTAGGACAGCACCACCGACGCGATCAGATACAGGGGCGCAACGATCGCGCGCAGTAGAGCCATCAGAATCAGCAGCACCACGGCGATCGTCATCACGATGATGAAACGGATGTCGTGGTTGTAGTAGTCGCGGGCGTCGCGGAGGGTAGCCGGATACCCGGTCATCGAAATCGAGGCTTCGGCGAGTGCAGTATTCGGTTGTGCTTCTCGGGCGGTGTCGGTGACCGAGATGACCTGATCCATCGCCGCGGTGCCGAACGGATTCAGTTCCGTTTGAACGAGATACCTCGCCGCGTGCCCGTCGGGCGATATGAAGAACTTGGCGGCTTTCGTGAAGTCGTCCGAGTTCAGCACCTCCGAGGGGATGTAGAAGCCGGCCATCGACGGTGTTGTCGCACCTCTCTTCATCGTCATCAAGAACTCCGACGCGTCTTCGAGGTCTGAGCCCATCTTCTTGGTCTGGTCGACCAGTTGCTGTACCCCGTCGGCCACCTGGCGGCCGCCGTCGGCGAGCGAGTCGAGACCTTCTTCCATGTTGTCGAGCGGAGACTGGCCGCCGCCGCCGCCGGAACCGGACAGCCCCATCCCGCCGAGGGAACCGGTGAGCGAGTTCATCGACTTGCTCAGTGTGGTGATTGTCTGCGACAGGTTCGACGTCGGACCGGTGGACTGGAGTTCACCCACAAGCCTTTCGAGGGTGCCGTCATTGCGGGCGGTCTGAAGTTGCCGGAATTGATCGCGAGCGGAGACACACACCGGGTTACCGGTGCAGTAGGGGCTGCCGTCGAGTGCGATCACCACCGGGTCGAGCCACTCGAGGTTCTCGGCCATCTTGCCGAAGGTCGCCTGCACCGTGTCGCCGAGGGCCTGCATGCCGCTGATCAGACGGTCCGGATCGCCCATCTGTCCGAAGGTGGTGTTGCCGCCGAACTGACTCTGAACGGTCTGGAGTGTGCCGAGAATGTCGCTGAGGCCGGACGTCAGGGTGGTGATCTGTTCGCGGAGAGTACTGAGGCCGTCGGCCAGCTGGCCGGCGCCCGAGGCGAGCGTGTCGAGGTCACCACTGCGGTCGCGGATCAGCACAGACGCGTCGTTCAGCTTCGTGCCGACCTCTCCGGCCTGGAACGCAGCGCTGGCCGCCTCCAGCGGCTCTCCGCTGGGTCGGGTGATCCCGCGGACCGCGGCGACGTCGGGAAGTTGGCTGATTCGCTGCGCCATCTGCTCGAGGTCGGCGAGTGCCTCCGGGGTTCGAAGGTCGTCCGGCGACTCCACGAGCAGGTACTGGGGGATGGTTGTGTTGACCGGGAAGTGGCGATCCACGGCCACATAGCCGAGGGAGCTTGCAACGTTGTCCGGCAGTGCCTTTCGGTCGTCGTAGTTGTAGCTCACAGCCAACACGAAGCCGGCCAGGATGACCAGTACGGCCAGGCTGGCCAACAGGTTCGCCGCCGGCCGCCGCACGATGCGAATTCCGGATCGCCGCCAGAAGCGGGTCGTGAGGTCGCGTCGCGGTGTGATCCAACCGCGGCGTCCGGTGAGCGTGATGATGGCCGGCAGCAGAGTCACCGAGGCGAGGAATGCCACCGCGATACCGATCGCCAACGCGGGGCCGATGGTGGCGAACAACTCCAGCCGCGCGAACGTCATACCGAGGAAGGTGATGCCGGTTGTCGCGGCGGCCGCGGCGATCACCTTGCCGATCGTTCCCAGGGCGTTTTTGACGGCCAGATCCGAGTCCATGCCGAGGCGGATGAAGTCGTGATATCGGCTGATCAGGAATACGGCGTAATCCGTTCCCGCTCCGGCGATCATGCCGGTGAGGAGGGTGATGGTCTGGGGCGAGACACCGAGGCCCAATTGAGTGGCTCCGGCGACCACGGCCTGAGCGATCCCGAGCGAGACGCTGATCGTGATCAGCGGGAGCAGGATGGTCGCCGGTTTTCGGTAGATGATCAGCAGGATGGTGACCAACAACGTGACGATCGCCACCTCGACTCTGACCTGATCGCGCATCCCGATGTCGAGAGAGTCTGCGAAGGTGGCGGCCGGCCCGGTGAGGTTCGCCGTCAGCGTCGACCCGTCGACTGTGTGCCGGACGATATCGGCGACCCGGGTGTACGCGCTGTACGACTCGGTCGACCCCAACTCGCCTGCCAGGCCCACCGGCATGAGCCAGGCTTGCTCGTCCTGACTCGTGAGCGCTTCGCGTAGCTGCGGGGTACTGACAAAATCCTCCAGCATCACGACGTACTGGGTGTCCCGGTGCAGACGGTCCACCAGGGTTCCGTAGACCTGCTCGTCAGCCTCGGTCAGACCGTCGTCGTTGCTCAGAAGCACGAGGAGGACGTTCTCCGAACCGGCTTCGTCGAATGCCGCACCCATGTGCTGCGTCGCAACGATCGATGGTGCGTCGGCCGGTAGTGGAGAGACCGGCTGGTCCTGGGTGGCCTCGACCAGCGTCGGAAACAACGGCGGAAGGACCACCGCGACCGCGATCCAGAGCCCGATCACCAGCCACGGCCACCGCACGACGAGGTCACCCAGTCGCTTGAAGATGCCTTCCGGCACTGTGGTGCCCGCCGTGTCCGTCCGGGGTGACCCCGGTGCCTCCGTCGGCCGGCGCACTAGCGGTCCAGGCTGGGAGTGAAGCCCGGGCGAACATTGGCCTCATCACGTCCGCCACCGCCATCGGCATGTGCGACGAGCGGCGCTCGATTGAATCCGGCTGCGAGGGAGGGGATTTCCCGCACCGCTTGCCCAGTGTCCATTCTTGGGGTCGCATTCAGCTGAGACCTGCATGTATGTCCAGCGAGCCTAGTCCCACTTTTGACGCGGGTGTCAAGAATCCAGGTTTTGAGGTACGGTTCAGTCGCGGTCGGGAAGTAGCCGACTGCAGAGCGCGGGGTGTGTGGTGAGCAGATGCACCGAGTCGGCAGACGAGTTTTTTGCGGCAGCCGCCACCAGGTATCGACCTGGCCTTCGGTGACCCGCCATGCCACGATCGGTCGACTTCTCCGTCCAATCTGCAGCGAGCGTCGAGCAGATCTTCTGGGCGTTCTCTGAGGAGTCGTACTGGCACGCGCGGATCAAAGCCTTCGGCGGTTTCGGAAGGCTCGAGACGCTGACCATCGGCACCGACGGCAGCGTGGCGGTTTCGGTGATCCACGATCTGCAGCCGGACGGAATCCCCAAGGCGATCGCCAAGTTCTTTCCTCGGAGTTGGCAAGTGGTGCAGGACGAAACGTGGAGCCCCGCCGATGCCGGAGTGGTGCACGGCGAGGTCGGCATCGCAGCGCGCGGGGCCCCCGGGTCGGGGCGTGGTACCGCGTTGTTGGCGCCCTCCGAGAGTGGTTCGTGCTTGCAGTGCACTGCGACCGTGGAGTTCAAGGTCCCGCTGGTGGGGGGCAAGGTCGAGGGCTTGATGGGTCGGCTGATGGTCCCTCAGTTCTCTGTCATTCAGCGCTTCACCGCGAAGTGGATCGCGGAGAACGCCTGATTCCGATGCCGCTGCGCACGCGGATCAGGCGCGGGCGCGCAGGGCGCGGTAGGCCGCGGCGCCGACGATCGGTGCCAGGGTCTCGGAGTCCCATGACCGTGCGTCGTCGAGCATCATGCGCACCCCGGTCTCACAGATCCCGAGGAACACCTCGGTGAGCACGGGCGCCACATCGTCGAGGTCGGCGACCTGCCAGCGTTCGAACAGCGGCCGCATCACCACCGCCACCTGGTCGGCGATCTGCCCCCGCCCGTGCGTAATCGCTTCTACCAGAATCGGATCGGGGTCGCTGGCGTAGATGATGCGCCACGATCCGGGGCGGCTGCGCACATCGTCGAGCAGGGATCGGAAGCCGTCGACGAACATCTGCTCCACCGAACCGGTCTTCAGCGGCGGCAGGATCGCGAGCAGGCGCGCCAGCGCCACGTCGGTCTCACGGTCCAACAGCGCGGCGAGGATCTCGCCCCGCCCGGGATAACAGTCGTAGACGACCGGACGGCTCACGCCCAGGTGATTCGAGATCGCCGCGATCGTGACGGCGGCCAGTCCGTATTCCGCGGCGATGTCGAGCGCGGCGTCGAGCACCTGCGGCCGACGTCGGTCCGGGCCGAGGTGGCGGGCTCTGGCGGACGACCGGTTCATCCGACGGTGCCGAGGATCGCCTGTGATTCGATGATGCCTTCGTCGCTGGGAGCGAGGTGCCGGCCGAACACGCGCTCTTTCTGGCGCTGCCGAAGCGCGTGGTGTGCCTGCCGGGGTGCGTCGTAGCCGAACCGCGCCTGCGCTTGCCGCGGTGTGGTGGTGACGGGGTCCGCCGGCGGCACGGAGAGCAGCACCCGGGCGGCGACCTCGACGGTGCTGGGAGAGAGCACCTTGAGCAGACCCAGCTGGAGCCTCGTGCTCTGAGCGACGGTCCAGAAACCTGCGCGCAGTACGGGTCTGCTGAGTGCGTCCAGAGTGCGAGAGGTGCCCAGGCCGGACATCTCGCGCATCCACCGCGGCATGGTCGCCAGGGTGCCACGGCGGAGGAAGGCGGTGACGATCGAGGTCGCGGGACGCGTCAGCACCGGCATCTCCGGCAGCATGACCTCGGCGCGCAGCAGGTGGGTCATCGCCTGCCTGGCGATGTCGGAGCCGATCAGCTGTGGCCGCATCCGGTCGAAATAGGCCTGCACGCCCTGGCGCGTTCGCGGCACGTGCGCGGGGTCGCAGGTCTGCAGTTCGGCCGCCAACCGGCAATCGGCCCAGTACTGCGCTTCCTCCTCGTCGGACAGGCGACCGGGACCGTAGCGCTCGTAGGCCTTGAGGATCGAGTGCCAGGCCGTCAGGTGTATCCACAGCTGCGAGTCCGGGTCGTTGGCGTCGTAGCGTCTGCCCGTCACCGGATCGTCACCGACCGCCTTGGAATGGATCTTGACCAGCACGTCGGCGGCTTTGGTGGTCGAACGGCTGTCGTCGAACGCCACCATGGCGAAATACCGCAGTGTGCGGTCGTAGCGCGTGCGCGGTCGGCGGTAGATGTCGTGGGTCTTGTCGACGGCGGCCACCAACGCCGGGTCGAGTTCCTCGATGACCACCGCGCGCTGGAATCCGATGGACAGCGATGTCGGGTAGCTCCATACCCTCCAGGTGACGGAGCCGGGACCGAAGAAACCGTAGTCCTCGGCGGGGGCCGGCTGGGGAAGTGACAGCAATCTGCTGATGGTGCTCATCGATGCCTCCTGCATAGTTCCTACACACTGTAGGAAATTGCTACATGGCGTAGGATTCTGGACGGAACAGAGCCCGGCGTCAAGGGCCGAGCCATGATCGGACGGTTCGATGCGTCGTGGCGGCCGGCGTCGAGCGTGGCTACGTTGGAGGCCGATGAGGTATCGAGGTCGACAACAGACGACGCGGGTTGTCGCGGCCATGGCGACTCTGCTCGCCGCGGGATGCTCGTCGGGCGATTCAGGCTCTCCCGATGTTCAGAGCGCTGCGGTCAGCACCCAAGACGTCGCCACCGGACTCGATGTGCCGTGGGGAATCTCGTTCCTGCCCGACGGAACCGCATTGATCGCCGAGCGCGACACCGGGGTCATCACACACCTGACGGCACCCGGTCAGCTGCGTGAGGTGGGCGGTGTCACCGGGGTGGCGCCTCGAGGTGAAGCGGGACTGCTCGGCGTCGCGGTATCGCCGAATTTCGCGCAGGACCAGACGGTGTTCGCCTACCTCACCACCGAGGCCGACAACCGCGTCGTGGCCACCCGCTTCGACGGAGACACGCTCACCGACCAGCGACCGATCCTGACCGGCATTCCCGCCGCGGCGATCCACGATGGCGGGCGCATCCTCTTCGGTCCCGACCAAAAGCTGTACGTGACCACCGGTGACGCCGGGAATTCGGGTCTGGCGCAAGACAAGTCGTCTCTGGGCGGCAAGATACTGCGCATCGATCCCGACGGGTCCATCCCCGCGGACAATCCTGATCCGGCATCGCCGGTCTGGTCGTACGGACATCGCAACGTGCAGGGTCTCGCGTGGGACGGTCAGGGCCGCGCCTGGGCCACCGAGTACGGCGCGAGCACCTGGGACGAAGTCAACCTGATCGAGCCGGATGGAAACTACGGCTGGCCCGAAGCCGAGGGGCGGGCCGGCATTCCCGGCCTGATCGATCCGCAGGTGCAGTGGAGAACCAGCGACGCGTCACCGTCGGGAATGGCCTTCGCCGACGGCTCGCTGTGGGTGGCGGCGTTACGCGGCGAGCGTCTGTGGCAGCTACCCGTCGGTGCTGACGGGCAGCTCGGCGAGCCCGTCGCCCACTTCGTGGAGGACCTCGGCCGCTTGCGCACGGTCGCCGCGGCACCGGACGGGGCACTGTGGTTCACGACCAGCAACAGGGACGGTCGCGGCGACCCGCGCGACGGGGACGACCGGGTGATCAGTGTCCGACCCGAGACCCTGACCGGCGGTTGACGACACCCCGCATTCCCTCGCATCCGGCTGTCACCGCTCGGAGGTAGCGTCCCCTCCGTGGGTATCGGTGATCTGGTTCAGTCCCTTGACAATCGGTGGATCACTCGCCCGCCCGCACGCTGCTCGGCTGGACACGGTCTGGGGCCTGATCGGTGCCTGGTCGGATTCGCGCACTGCAACCATCGCGGCGGCCACACGACGTGGTGGTGTCGTGCGTGCGGGGTGACGGAGTACGGGCCGCCGCTCGGCGAGAACTGTTCGCTGCTCTTCGCGGGGGATTTGGCGCCTCCGGCAGGGATCGAACCTGCGACCGAATCCGGACGATTCTTGGTCATGACGCCGAATAGGCCGCAACGCGATAAGGCGGGGCATGGTGGTCAAAACACCGTTCACCCACATGGAACGGGCCCTTGCTAACTGAAGTCAACTCTGCCCGCTAACTTCACTTAACGTCATAAATGAAGTTAAAATGCGCCAGTGACTTCACTTTGCCCCATCACCTACGAGGATGTTCGTTGGGAGCCGCAGGGCGGGCGACACGTGAACGGGGCACGGCCGAGGTACGGCATCTATCACCCGGCCGTCCCGGCGAGCATCGTCGACGTGGTTGTCGACTTGCCGCCGTCGGCGTTGGCAGACGCTGAGTCTGCCAGCCGTGAGATCGCACGGTTCGACGCCGAACTCGGCACCGAGATCGCACCGTTTGCTGCTGTGTTGCTGCGGTCGGAATCCGCCGCAAGCTCGCATATCGAAAACTTGACCGCAACAGCGCGCGCGATCGGCGAGGCCGAGCTGCCCGGTGGCAAGGCTAAACGCAACGCCAAGATGATCGTGGCCAATACCGCTGCGATGAACGCAGCGGTCGCTCTGTCCGACACGGTGGACGCCGGAGCCATCCTGGCCATGCACCGCGCGTTGATGATCAACGATCCACGTCACACGCCAGGTGAGTTCCGGACAGAACCTGTGTGGATCGGCGGTGGTTCCACTCCCATCGGCGCGACGTTTGTCGGCCCACGCCATGAGTTGATCCCTGAAGCGATCGACGACCTGATCGCGTTCGCGCAGCGAACCGATGTTCCTGCGCTTCCGCAGATCGCGCTGGGCCATGCCCAGTTCGAGACCATTCACCCCTTCACCGACGGCAACGGCCGCACGGGCCGCGCATTGGTGCAGGCGCTGCTGCGGAACAAAGGCCTCACGCGTCAGGTGACAGTGCCGGTCTCGGCCGGGCTTCTGGCAGACACCGATGCATATTTCGCCGCCTTGACGAGCTACCGCGAAGGTGACGCCGCGCCGATTGTCGAGCGCTTCTCGCAAGCCACCATCGGGGCTATCGCCAACGGGCGACAACTGGTCACTGAACTCCGCGATATCCGTGAAGCCTGGAACGGTGTGATCACCGCACGGTCCGACTCCGCGGTGTGGAAGGTCGCCGATCTGTTGACCCGCCGCCCAGTCGTCAACGCCGCACTACTGGGGCAGGAGGTGGGGATCGAGTCCACCAACGCGCACCGCTACCTCAACCCACTCACCGAGGCGGGAATCCTCGTCGAGGCAACCAATGGACCTCGAAACCGCGTGTGGCGTGCACCCGATGTGCTTGCCGCCCTCGACGCTTTCGCCGAACGCGCCGGCCCGCGACGCTGACCCCCCCGGTCGCCGGTGTTGATAGGAACATCGGTGTCGATTCTGCGCCACTGCCCCTTTCGACAAACCAAGGAATGAGTCTGTCGGCGCATCTGCACAAGAGTTGCGAGAATGATTGTGGCGCAATGATGGAAAATCACCACCTCTGACCAGCGCCCCCGGCAGGGATCGAACCTGCGACCAACCGCTTAGAAGGCGGCTGCTCTATCCGCTGAGCTACGGGGGCAGCGCGCAACCACCCTAGCCGAACTGCCGCAAACGGATGGGGCGGCGTAGTCGCGCATTCGTGTCGGCCGGGACGCCGCGCTTCCGGCCCGATGTCCACACTGACGACGTCTCAGCAGGGAAGCTGCTGCGGTATCACAACAGCCATTAAAGCTGCTCCGCGTGCCAGGGTCGGCGACTAGCGTGGTGCGCATGAGCAACGCGCCGGAACTGGATGCGGCCGGACTCCCGGAGGAACTCAACGCCCTCGACCAGCTCCTTCATCGCGGCGAAGCCAATCCGCGCACCCGCTCGGGCATCATGACGCTGGAACTTCTCGACACCACACCTGACTGGGACCTGTTTCGCAGCCGTTTCGAGAATGCCTCGCGCAAGGTGCTGCGGCTGCGGCAGAAGGTCGTGACGCCGACGTTGCCGACCGCCGCGCCCCGCTGGGTGGTCGATCCCGACTTCAACCTGGATTTTCACCTGCGCCGGGTGCGGGTGCCGGAGCCGGGAACCCTGCGCCAGGTGATGGACCTCGCGGAGGTCGCCGCGCAGTCGCCCCTCGACATCTCCCGCCCGCTGTGGACCGCCACCCTCATCGAGGGAGTGGAGAACGCCCAGGCCGCGCTGATGGTGCATCTCAGCCACGCCGTGACCGACGGTGTCGGCGGGGTCGAGATGTTCGCCAACCTCTACGACCTCGAGCGTGACCCCCCGCCGCAGCACGCCGCGCCCCTGCCCATCCCGTCCGACCTGTCGCCCAACGACCTGATGCGGCGGGGGATCAACCGGCTGCCGGGCACCATCGTCGGCGGCGTGCGCGATGTGCTGTTCGGCACCGCACAGGCGATGGGCCATGTGGTGCGTGACCCGGTGTCCCGGCTCGGCAGCGTGATCGACTACGCGATGTCCGGTGCCCGGGTGATCGGTCCGGTCGCCACCCCGTCGCCGCTGCTGCGTCGTCGTAGCCTGTCGTCGCGCAGTGAGGCCATCGACATCGAGTTCGGCGATCTGCATCGGGCAGCCAAAGCGGCGGGCGGATCGATCAACGACGCCTACCTGGCCGGGTTGTGCGGTGCACTCCGCCTCTATCACCAGGCGAAGGGGGTGCCCGTCGACACGCTGCCGATGGCTGTCCCGGTGAACCTGCGCTCCGATGCAGATCCGGCGGGCGGCAACAGGTTCGCCGGTATCAACCTCGCCGCGCCGATCGGCCTGTCCGATCCCGAGGTCCGCATCAAGCAGATCCGGTCGCAGATGACCCGTAAGCGCGACGAGCGCGCCCTGGACATGGTCGGTGCGATCGCCCCGGTGGTGAGCCTGCTGCCGGATTCGGTGCTCGAATCCATGGCCGGGTCCATCGTCAACTCCGACGTGCAGGCCAGCAACGTGCCGGTCTACGCCGGCGAGACCTTCATCGCCGGCGCGAAGGTGCTGCGACAGTACGGTCTTGGGCCACTGCCGGGCGTGGCGATGATGGTTGTGCTGATCTCGCGGTCGGGCTACTGCACGATCACCGTTCGCTACGACAAGGCGTCGATCACCGACCCCGAGTTGCTCGCCGAGTGTCTGGTGGCAGGCTTCGACGAAGTGCTCGCGCTCGGCGGCGACGGCCGCGCCTCGCCGGTAACCTTCATCCGGAAATCCCGTCCCTCCTCACACAACGGAGTTGCCGCACAATGACATCCGCGACCCCAAGTAACGGCCAGATGCGCCTACCGGGTTCTGTCGCTGAAGTCGAAGCCAGCCCGTCCGGACCCGAGGTCGGCGCCTTCTTCGATCTCGACGGAACACTGGTTGCCGGGTTCACCGGCGTCGTGATGACGCAGGACCGGCTGCGGCGCCGCCAGATGTCGGTCGGCGAGTTCATCGGCATGGTCCAGGCCGGCCTCAATCATCAGCTGGGGCGCTCCGAGTTCGAGGATCTCATCGGCAAGGGTGCGCGCATGCTCCGGGGCAATTCGGTCGACGAGATCGACGAGTTGGCAGAACGACTGTTCGCGCAGAAGATCGTCGGCCGGATCTACCCGGAGATGCGTGAACTCGTCCGCGCCCACATGGCCCGTGGTCACACCGTCGTGCTCAGTTCCTCGGCGCTGACCGTGCAGGTCGAACCGGTGGCGCGGTTCCTCGGTATCAACAACGTGCTGAGCAACAGGTTCGAAACCGACGACGACGGGTTGATCACCGGCGAGGTCGAGCGGCCGATCATCTGGGGACCTGGAAAGGCCAGGGCCGTCCAGGAATTCGCCGATGCGAACGGCGTCGACCTCTCGAAGAGCTACTTCTACGCCGACGGCGACGAGGACGTGGCGCTGATGTACCTCGTCGGCAACCCGCGCCCGACGAACCCTGCGGGCAAGATGGCCGCCGTCGCCGCCAAACGCGGGTGGCCGGTGCTCAAATTCAGCAGTCGTAGCGGCACCAGTCCGCTTTCCCAGTTGCGCACCGCCGCGGGGATCGCGTCGATGATGCCCATCGCCGCGGGCGCGCTCGGCATCGGCCTGCTGACCCGCAACCGCCGCACCGGCGTCAACTTCTTCACCTCGGTGTTCGGCCGCACTCTGCTGACCACCGTCGGGATCAACCTGCAAGTCCTCGGCAAGGAGAACCTGACGGCGAAGCGGCCCGCGGTGTTCATCTTCAACCACCGCAACCAGGCGGACCCGATGATCGCCGGAACACTGGTCAGCGACAACTTCACGTCGGTGGGCAAGAAGGAACTGGAGAACGATCCGATCGTCGGCACCATGGGCAAGATCATGGATGCGGCGTTCATCGACCGCGACGATCCACAGAAAGCGGTCGAGGGCCTCAAGAAGGTCGAAGAGCTTGCTCGCAAGGGCCTTTCCATCCTGATCGCCCCGGAGGGCACCCGCTTGGACACCCACGAGGTCGGGCCGTTCAAGAAGGGGCCGTTCCGCATCGCGATGTCGGCGGGCATCCCGATCGTGCCGATCGTGATCCGCAACGCCGAGGTGATCGCCGCGCGCGACTCGAGCACCTTCAACGCGGGTACCGTCGATGTGGTTGTCTATCCGCCGATTCCGGTCGACGACTGGACACACGACAACCTGTCGGAGCGCATCGCCGAGGTTCGGGAACTCTATCTCGAGACCCTCGTGAACTGGCCGCACGACGAGCTGCCCACTCCGGATCTGTACAAGCGTGCCAAAGCGCCGGCGAAGAAGGCCCCTGCCAAGAAGGCCCCTGCCAAGAAGACCCCGGCCAAGAAGGCCGCCGCGAAGAAGACAGCGGTGGCGAAGAAGACGCCGGCCAAGAAGGCGCCAACCAAACACACCGGCGCCAAGGGACGGCCATGAAGCTCAGCCTCGATGACATCGCGTCCTTCACGGCCACCGACGACACCCTCGTCCTGGCGTCGGTGTCCTCGCCGGCAGAGCGAAAACTGCTGACGGACTGGCTGCAGCGGCAACGCGCGGAGCACCCCGACTCGAACATCGAGGTTCTCGAGTTACCCGCCGACGACGATCCGCCGCCGGCAGTTCTCGCCCGGCTCGTGGAGTTGCTCGAGGCCGACGAGGACCGCTCCGTCGTCCCGGTGCGCGTGTTCTGGGTTCCCGGCGGCCTGCCGACACGGTCGAAGGTGGTGGCATTGCTGTCGGGCCGCGACACGTACTGCCCACCGCAGCTGCTCCAACAGCGCATCCTCAAGCGGGATCCGGCGCGCGCCCGCGTCGTCGCGGGTGAGCCGGCCAAGGTGTCCGAGCTCATGCAGCAGTGGAGCGACACCACCGTCGCTGAGAACCCAAGGGAATTCGCCCGATTCGTGCTTCGTCGGGCGATCCTGGCGATCGAGCGGGTCGAGCTCCGGCTACTGGGACCCGAGTACAAGTCGCCGCGTCTGGTCAAACCCGAGATGCTCGCGTCGGCCCGGTTCCGCGAAGGGCTCGAGAAGATCCCGGGCGCAACCGTCGAGCAGGCGGGGGAGATGCTCGACGAACTCGGCACCGGGTGGAGCCGGTTCTCGGTGGACCTGATCCCGTCTCTGGGCCGGGCCATCTTCAGTAGGGGCTTCGATCCCAACATCGACTACGACCGCCTCGAAGTCGAATCGATGCGACAGGCCTTGGAGGCCCATCCGGCGGTGCTGCTGTTCTCGCACCGTTCCTACCTCGACGGCGCGATCGTGCCGGTGGCGATGCAGGAGAACCGGTTGCCGCCCGTGCACACGTTTGCGGGGATCAACCTGTCCTTCGGTGCGATGGGTCCGCTGATGCGGCGGTCCGGAGTCATCTTCATCCGCCGAAAGCTCGACGACCCGCTCTACAAGTTCGTGCTGCGTCAGTTCGTGGGTTACATCGTCGAAAAGCGCTTCAACCTCAGCTGGTCGATCGAGGGGACACGCTCGCGCACCGGAAAGATGCTGCCCCCCAAGCTCGGTCTGCTCGCCTACGTCGCCGATGCGTATCTCGACGGCCGAAGTGACGACATCCTGCTGCAGCCCGTCTCGATCAGCTTCGACCAGCTGCACGAGACCGCCGAGTACGCGGCCTACGCCCGGGGCGGGGAGAAGACCCCCGAAGGTCTGTCGTGGCTGTACAACTTCATCAAGGCCCAGGGCGAACGCAATTACGGCAAGATCTACGTGCGGTTCCCCGAGGCGGTGTCGATGCGGGAGTACCTCGGCGAGCCGCACGGATCGATGGCAACCGACGAGGACGCCAAACGCCTTGCGCTGCAGAAGATGGCGTTCCAGGTCGCCTTCCGGATCCTTCAGGTCACCCCGGTGAATGCGACGGCACTGGTGTCGGCGTTGCTGCTCAGCACCCGGGGGATCGCGCTGACCCTCGATCAGCTGCACCACACGCTGCAGGACTCGCTGGACTACCTCGAGCGCAAGCAGACCCCGATGACCAACAGTGCGTTGCGGCTGCGCACGCCCGACGGCGTCCGCGCCGCGGTGGACGCGCTGTCCAACGGGCACCCGGTGACCCGGATCGACGGTGGCCGCGAACCCGTCTGGTACATCGCGCCACAGGATGAGCACGAGGCCGCGTTCTACCGCAACTCGCTGATCGACGCGTTCCTGGAGACGTCTCTGGTCGAACTCGCACTCGCCCACGCCGCTCGCGCGGAATCCGATCGCCTGGAGGCATTCTGGACACAGGTGACCCGGCTGCGTGATCTGCTCAAGTTCGATTTCTACTTCGCGGACTCCGCGGGCTTCCGCGAACACGTCCTGCAGGAGATGTCGTGGCACCCGGATTGGGAGGACGACGTCGCTGCCGGGGGTGACCGGATCGACGCGCTCCTGCGCGCCAAGCGGCCGGCCATCGCCGGGCCGCTGCTGCGACCCTTCTTCGAGGCGTACCGCATCGTCGCCGATGTGCTGATCGACGCGCCCGCGGACATCGCCGAGAAGGACATGACGACCAAGGCGCTGGGGTTGGGTCAGCAGTACGTGGCCCAGGGCGTGCTCCGCAGCGCGGAGTCGGCGTCGGCGCTGCTGTTCACGACGGCGCGACAGGTCGCCGCCGATCAGAAGCTCCTCGCGCCGGCCGCCGACCTCGCCGAGCGACGGTTGGCCTTCCGCGACGAACTCCGCGGGATCCTCACCGACATGGACAAGGTCGACAGTTATTCGCGGGAGCAGTTCATCGTCCGCGAGCGGCGTCGTCGCGCGCTACGCAGCCAGCCTGTCCAGTAGTCGTCGACGCGGAGGCCATACGCTGGGCGCATGACCTCACCCGGCCGTCTGGCCTCCACCGGCGTGCACAGCACGCCGGTGTGGACGGTGCTGTACGGGGTGGCGGTGCTGGCCGGGGTGACCGCAGCCGCCTTGGCCGGCCTGGCGTTGGCGGACGCTCTGACAGCCACGGGCCTGCCC
>NZ_JBAUJR010000415.1:0-1521 GCF_049683935.1 Mycobacterium sp.
ACCCGCAATGGGGCGACTACCTGCGCCGCCGCGGACAACTCGTCAGCGACCTGGCCGACCAGATCCGCGAACAAGCCCGCGCGTGGACCCCCGATACCGCGCCGAGCTGGGCACAGCCCCTGGTCACGGCCAACCCTGCTCTGGCCGCAGAAATCGCCGTGTTCCGAGCCGCCACCGGCGTCGACGGCGCCGACACCCGCCTCACCGGCCCAGCCCAATACCCGGTGGCCACCCGCGCAATCCAAGACCTGCTGCAACGCCACGGCACCGACGCCATCGAGCGCAACAGCGCCGACCCTACCCGCTTCAACGACCTCCTCGACCAGATCGACCCACGCATCCGCGCCGACGCCTACTGGCCCACCCTGGCCGCCCACCTCACAAATGCCGCGCGCGGCAACGACATTAGCGATGCGATCACCGCGGCGGCCCAGCGAGGACCGTTGCCCGATGAGATGCCCGCCGCGGCGTTGTGGTGGCGGCTGGCCGACGCGTTGTCCCACACTGCGGCCATACCCGATCGGACCGTCGTCGACCACGCCACCGCCCAGGGCGACGGCCTGCACGCAAGCATTGCCGCTGAGCGTGCGCTCGTCGAGGTTCTGGCCGCCTCCTGGCGCAACGCTGACCCGCTCCCCCTGGCGCGGCCACGCACCGACCCCGCCGCGGTCGCGCTGTCGGTGCCCTACGTCGTGGCCACCGTGGCGGCCGAGCGCTACACCCCCGAACTCGCCGAAGCGATCCACACAGCGGCCACCGACGCCAACCGCCACCACGTCCGCGTCACCGCGACACCACAGCCCGACCGGCTCAGCCTCAACCACCTCGCCGAGCAGATCACCATCCACGAACCCACCCGGTGCGGACCGGTCATCGTCGTCGAGGACGCCGCGGCCGCCGACCCCGACACCCTGGCAGCGGTGGCCACCGCCCTGGTCCCCGCGCACGGCCGCCTCCTACTCGTTGACAACGGACAGCTCGGCAGCGCCCGACGACTCCTCGACGGACTCACCCTCCCCTGGGCTGAAAACACCCGCCCCGCAGCGGGCATCGACAATCCCAGACTCGCCGCCGCCGCCGACGAACACCGCGCCATCGCCGCCCGCAGCTGGCGAACCCTCACCACCGGACCCACGCGCGATTGGGGCAGAGACCGCGACCGCGGACACGGCCTCGACATCGACTGACCGGCACCGCACCCGATATAGATCGTTGACGATATATATCGGACTCGATATAGTGGGGGTGTGGGTGATGAGTGGCGGATCATGCTCAGCGACGAAGTGGAGCGCTGGTATGTCGGTCTGTCTGAAAGTGAACTCGCCCAGGCCGATCAGGCCCTCGACCGGCTCGCCGCCGAGGGCATCACCCTGGGCATGCCTCACAACCGCTATCTCTCAGAAAAACTGTGGGAGTTGCGGTTTCGCTGCGGACAGGTCAACCAACGCATAACCTACACCGCCGACCCCGACCGCCAGCTGGTCACCTTGACCACCTTCCGCAAACAACGCCAAAACGAAC
>NZ_JBAUJR010000416.1:0-2731 GCF_049683935.1 Mycobacterium sp.
GTCGCCCACAGCCCGTCGCGGTCGATCTCGGCGACGATATCGACGATGCGCCCGTCGATCGCATTCCGTTGCCCGGCCAGCTCGGACAGTTCCTCGAACAACACCTCCAGCCGCGCCCCCCGGGGCGGGCTCGGGATGAAACACGGTGCAGCCGAAGACATGACACCATCATCACAGACAGGTCCGACAAGTCCGATCCGCCAGCAGCACAGACACTTTCGCGGTTCACCACCCCCGGGGCCGCGCAATCGGACTAGCGCGCGGTGGCGGGCTCGATCTCAGCGTCGACCGAACTGTCCAGCGGTGTCGGGTCGACCCGTCTCTCCCAGCGGCGCAGCGCGTTCCGGCACGGAGACTCCACCAGCGCATAACTGACCGCTGCGATCGCGAAGCCGAACACCACCGTCAGCGCCAACACGACCGGCATGTGACCGCTGAACGCGAACTGGCCGATCACCGGGAACACCATCGCCAGCGCGGCCAGGTGCCACACGAACAGGCCGTAGGACCAGCGCCCCAACGTCACCATCGTGGTGCTGCCCAAAAACCGGTGCGACGTGTCGGGCCGGTCCAGCACCAGCGGGGCGAGCAGCGCCCCGGCGACGATCGCGCCCATGGCCGTCTTGACCATGAACTGGTCGACGCTGCCCGGCGTGAGTCCTTCCGGGCCGGCCAGCGGCGAGGCCGCCACCAGGAAGGCGGCCACCGCGATGGCTGCCATCAGCACGCGACGGCGGGCAAGCCGATGCACCCACCCGGTCGGGCTGACCGTCAACTCGGCGAGCAGCATCCCTGCCGCGAACCACGACAGGAATGCGGGCGGCCAGTTCAGCGGGTTGACCCCGAGTGGCGTTTCGACAGGGAGGAGCTGCCACAGCATGGCCCAGCCGAGGCTCAGCACCGCGGCGGCGGTGATGACGCCGATTCGCGCCCGCACCGGCACCCACCGCACCAGCAGCGCCAGGAACGGCAGCACGATGTAGAAGGCCATCTCGACCGAGAGGCTCCACATCTGGGTCAGGCCCGCGGTCAGCGTCAGCGGGACGTAGATCTGCGTCAGGGTCAGGTTGGCCAGCCACACCGTGAGGTCGGGCCGGGCATCCGGCAGCAGGGTCAGGATCACGACGACGGCCACCAGGTAGCCGGGCATGATGCGCACGATGCGGGAGCGAAGGTAGTGCCCGGTCGGCGGCCGGGATCTCAGCCCGCGGGCCGCCGCGGCGTGCCCACGCCACAGCAGAAAACCGGACAGCGCGAAGAACACGGCGACCGCGAGATCAAAACGGCCGAGCAACCGCCCGGAGAACCCGCCGGTGTGCCCGGTCTGAAAGGCGACGTGGGTGACCACGACCCCGATCGCCGCGCAGGCGCGCATGCCCTCGACGGCAGGCAGGAACGCGCGCGTCCCGCCGACGGGTGCGGCGTCCCGCCGACCGACGTGGGCCGTTGCGGTTCCGGTCACGTCGAACAGTCTGCCCGTCCGGTCTGAGGACGGGAAAACGGGTAGTCCTGCCGCACGGACCCATCCGATGCGGACGGTGTCGCGAACGAGTTGCAGTAAGCGACGGCCTTAGCTTGTGCTGTTAGGGTCGAACAGGTTTTTGCCCCACCGGGCCAGGTAGGGGCTGGTGGCGGTGCGCGAAGGGAGAAACGGTATTGAACCGCGCAGTTGCGCTGCGGATCGCCGCATGCGGAATCATGGGCCTCGGTGCCGCCCTGTTGATTGCCGCGCTGCTGCTGTCCACCTACACCACGAGCAAGATCTCCAAGATCCCGCTGGACATCGATGCCACGCTGATCAGTGACGGCACCGGCGACGCGTTCGATCCGGCGTCGCTACTCGGCGAGCGGTTCATCGTCAACGAGGACGTGCCGTTGGTGATGCAGCAGCAGATCAGCGTGGAGTCACCGGCCAACGCCGACGTGGTGACGCTGCAGGTCGGTAACACGGTGCGGCGCAGTGATCAGCAGCAGGACAACGGTCTGCTACTGGCGATGGTGGACACCGTGACGCTCGACCGCACAACTGCGCTCGCAGTGTCGAGCGAGAGCAACCCCGGAGGCGCGGTGCAGAGGCCACGCGCGATCGAGGACGAGAACCCGCCGACCAACATCGCGCTGCCGCACGAGGGGCTGACCTACCGCTTCCCGTTCGACACCGAGAAGAAGACCTACCCGTTCTTCGACCCGATCGCCCAGCAGCCGTTCGACGCCAACTACTCCGGCGAGGAGGACGTCAACGGGCTGACGACCTTCAAGTTCACCCAGAACGTCGGCTACGACGCCGACGGCGAACTCGTGGAGCCGGTGCGATACGCGTCGCTGTACGACGACGACGCCGACAGCCAGGCGACGGCTCCGGCCCGTCTGTGGGGCATCGAGGGTGACCCCGAGGAAATGATCACGATGTCGCGCTACTACGCCGCGCAGCGCACGTTCTGGGTCGACCCGGTGTCGGGCACCATCGTCAAGCAGACAGACCGTGCGTACCACTACTACGCACGCGACGCGCTGCGGCCCGAGGTGACGTTCGCCGACTACAGCTTGACCACCAACGAGGAGTCGGTCGAATCCCAGGTGGCCGCCGCACAGGACGAGCGCGACACGGTGGCGCTGTGGGGCCGCATCCTGCCCATCACCTTCACCGCGCTCGGGCTGATGGCCCTGGTCGGCGGCGCCCTGCTGGGCTCGTTCAGCCTGCGCGCAGAGTCGATGCTGATCGACCCCGGCC
>NZ_JBAUJR010000417.1:0-6399 GCF_049683935.1 Mycobacterium sp.
CACCGGCGCGGGGGGTCGTAGCCCCGCGTCGACGAGCGCGCCCAACCCGGCCCCGACCTCCGCCTGCGCACCCGGGTTGCGGTTGACGAACTCACCCCACCCGACGCCGACGATGCTGACGTTGCGCAGCAGCAACCGATTGACCTTCACTGTCGGGATGCCGCCCGCGGCGAAGCCGATGACCAGCAGTCGACCCTCGGTTGTCATCGCGCGGACGGCAACGTCAAAAGCCTGCCCGCCGACAGGGTCGACCACCAGATCCACACCTCGGCCCCCGGTGTGCTCTTTGACCGTGTCGAGCCAGCCGTCGGTCAGCGGCAGCACCACATCGGCACCGAGCGATTCGACGAACTCGATAGCCGAGGGACGATGCACCATCGCGATGACCTTGGCGCCCAATGCCTTCGCGATCTGAATCGCCGCAGTCCCCACACCGCCTGCGGAGCCGAGGACCAGCACCGTCTCGCCGGCACGGAGCGCGCCACGGCGCTGCAGCGCGAAGTACATCGTGTAGTAGTTGCCCAGCAGGGACGCTGCCTCGCCGTCGTCGAGGTCCGCCGGAGTGGGGATCACCGAGTCGGCGGCGACAACCACCTGTTCGGCGTACCCGCCCAGCATCGTGAACGCCGAAACCCGTTGACCGACAGCGAATCCCGACCCCTCTGGCGCCGAGTTCACCACTCCGGCCACCTCCATACCGGGGGTGAACGGCGGGTCGAGCCGCATCTGGTACTCACCGCGCAGGAGAAGCAGGTCCGGGAAGCAGACACCCGCGGCGCCGACATCGATGACAAGCTGGCCCGGTCCGGCGACCGGGCCCTCCACATCGGCGTAGGTGAGTCCCGCTGGACCTGACAGCTCCTGCGCGACAAGCGCTTTCATGGGCTTGTTCAGCCGAGGCTGAAGGCGGCGCGCTCGGCCGCCGACAGGTCGGAGATCTCGCCCCACCTGCCCGCGACGTCGTCGACCGACGGCACGTCGGTGAACGTCACACCGGAGTTCTGGAACAGCGCGACCCGCTGCACCTTGCCACCGCCGACGATGAACACCGATGCGGTCTCGGGCATCTCCTCGGTGCACATGTAGGCCACCACGGGTGCCACGTACTCCGGCGTCAGCTTCTCGAACACCTCGGGCGGCAGGATGTCCTGCGTCATCCGGGTGGCCGCGATCGGCGCAACGGCGTTGGCCTTGATGTTGTACTTGGCGCCCTCCTGGGCCAGCGTGTTGATCATCCCCACGAGGCCCAGCTTCGCGGCGCCGTAGTTGGCCTGACCGAAGTTGCCGAACAGCCCGCTGGTCGAGGTCGCGACGACGACGCGGCCGAAACCGTTCTCCCGGAAGTGCGGCCACGCGGCGCGGATGACGTTGTACCCGCCGTACAGGTGCACCTTGATGACGGAGTCCCAGCTGCCGAACTCCATCTTGTGGAAGGTGCCGTCGCGCAGGATGCCCGCGTTGCTGACCACACCGTCGACCTTGCCGAACTCGTCGATGGCGGTCTTGATGATGTTGGCCGCACCGTCGGACTCGGCGACGGAGTCGTAGTTGGCGACCGCCCGCCCGCCCGCGTCCTTGATCTCCTTGACGACCTCGTCGGCCATCGCCGAACCGGAACCGGTGCCGTCGCGTGCGCCACCGAGGTCGTTGACGACGACTCTGGCGCCTTCTCGCGCGAGCGTCAAAGCGTATTCACGCCCGAGTCCGCCTCCCGCGCCGGTGACGACGATGACACGATCCTGCACTCCTGGCACTGGTGTTCCTCTCTTGAAGGGTCCGAGCCGACGTCAGCTTCAGAAGAGCTTGCGCGCCAGCTTCCATGCCTTCTCTGTATACGGCGGGTAGATCATCGCCGTGACATCGGGTCGGGTCGGCTTCGTCATGACCGACTTACGGTGGCTGAACTCCTCAAAGCCGAACTTGCCGTGATAGGCGCCCATCCCGGAGGGACCGACACCGCCGAAGGGCAGCTTGTGGGTGGCGAAGTGGAAGACCAGATGGTTGACCAGCATGCCGCCCGCCGGGACCTCCTTGATCACGCGTTCGCGCACCGCCTTGGCCTTGGTGAACAGGTAGGCGGCCAGTGGCTTGGGCCGCGAGTTGACGAAAGTGATTGCCTCGTCCATGGATTGGACGGTCACGATCGGAAGGATCGGGCCGAAGATCTCGTCGGTCATCAACGGCTCACCCGGGTCGGGGTCCACCACGACCGTCGGCTGGATCTTGAGCGTGGCCGCGTCCGAGCCGCCACCGATCGCGACGGCGCCCTTGGTGGCGGCCAGTGCGGTGGTGAGCCGGTCGAAGTGGCGTTCGTTGACGATGCGCTTGCCGCCGGTGTTGCCGGCCTCGAAGCTGGTGACGGCTTCCTTGATCTTGTCGACCAGCTTGTCGCGGATGGGAGCCTCGGCCAGCACGTAGTCCGGCGCGATGCAGATCTGGCCGGAGTTGAGCAGCTTGGTCCACGCGATCCGCTTGGCGGCGACATCGATGTCGGCGTCGGCCGACACGATCACCGGGCTCTTGCCACCCAGTTCGAGGGTGACGGGCGTCAGATGCGACGCCGCGCCTTCGTAGACCCGGCGGCCGATCTCGGTGCCGCCGGTGAACAACAGATGGTCGAAGCCCTGAGCGATGAGCTCCTGGCTGACCGCGCCGTCACCTTCGACGACCGCGATGGCGTCGTTGTCCAGATAGCGGGCCACCAGGTCGGCCATCAGGGCTGAGGATGCCGGCGCCACCTCGGAGGGTTTGAGCACGACGGTGTTGCCTGCGGCGATGGCGCCCACTGCGGGACCGAGGGTCAGCGCGAACGGGAAGTTCCACGCGCCGATGACCAGCACCGTGCCGTACGGCTCGTACTCCACCCACCCGCGGCCGGGCAGCTGGGATAGCTCGAGCAGTCGATAGCGGCGCTTCATCCACTTGCCGACGCTCTTCGCCGCGGTCTGGGCCTCGCCGGTGGTGCTGGCGATGTCGGCCAGCCAGGCTTCGAAGGGCGACCGGCCCAGGTCCTGTTCCAGCGCGTCGGCGATCGCGGGCTCGTTGTCCGACATCAGCCGCGCCAGGGCGTTGAGCTGGTCCTTACGCCACTCGACGCTGCGGGTACGGCCGGACGCGAAGGTCTGGCGGAGGCGGCGGACGGTCGCCGGAATGTCCTGGGCGGCGGGGGTCCCACCTGCCTGAACAGGGGCGACGGATTCGGTGGTCATGATGGGGTCCTTCCTGACCTGCGGAGTACCCGAATCCTAACCAACCACCTGGTTGGTGAACAGCGCCGTTGGGAGCCAATGAGTCTCCCGAAAGAGGTCAGGCCTTCTCGGCGGTCACAAATGTCGAGAAGGATTCCCCGTCGTTGTCGGCGATCTCGATGTAGCGGCCGAGGCGCTTCATCTCGTCGGTCGAGTCGACGGCATCGGATCGCCAACCGCGCGCGGCGAGCCACACGGCGACGTCGGCCCGGTCAGGGTCCTCGTAGGTGAGCTCGGTGATGTCGATGGGGTCGATGTCGAGTTGCGCGGTGAGCGCGCTGAACCGCTGGCGCATCTGCTCGCGGCGGTCCTCGGCGTGGAATCCCATGGTCTCGGCGGCCACCCGGCTGCCGGCCGCGGAGAGTTCGGTGATCTGGGTGAACAGCCGATCCTGCGCGTCGGCGGGCAGATACATCAGCAGACCCTCGGCCAGCCAGGCCGTCGGCTGCGTGGTGTCGAATCCGGAATCCACCAGCGCGGCCGGCCAGTCCTGGCGAAGATCGACGGCCACCTCGCGGCGGTCCGCCGTCGGGTCCACGTCGTGGCGGGCCAGGGTCGCACTCTTGTATTCGAGAACCTTCGGCTGGTCGATCTCGAACACCGTGGTGCCGGCGGGCCACGTCAGCCGGAACGCCCGCGAATCGAGGCCGGCCGCGAGGATGACGACCTGCCGGATGCCGGCATGCGCCGCCTGGGCGAAGAAGTCGTCGAAGAAGTGGGTGCGCACGGCCTGGTAGCTGCCCATGTGCTCGAACATCGCGGCGACCTCGGCGTCGGCCTCGGAGACCTTGGCGACGAAGGTGTCGTCGAGCATGAACTCCCAGGCTCCGGTACCGGCGTCGGCAACCAGGATCTTGGCGTAGGGGTCACGGATGAGCGGGTCGGGCCGGTCGGTCTCGGCGGCACGGGCGGCGGCCACCATGACAGCGGTTGCTCCGACGCTGGACGCGATGTCCCACGTGTCGTTGTCGGTGCGCAGTGAACTCATGGCGGGCTCCATCGATGGAAGAAAGAATTTACTTCGCAAGGCTATCTAACAATGGCCGCGCTACAGCCGCGCTGTGGCTCACAACACATCACCGCAGCTAGATCCACAGGAAACAGACAGCGGGCAGCTGGTTACCCGCCGAGCGTCCAGAGCTTGTTGGCAAGGAGAAGCTCGAGCTTGTGCACGACTGCGCCGAGCTCGGTCCGGTCGCCGACGAACCCGGCGTAGAAGCCCATGCCCCACACCACCGCGACCAACATCTCCACCAGGTGACCGACGTCGGTGTCCGTGCTCAGTTCGCCGCGGGTGATGGCGTCGTCGACCGCCCAGGCCACGAATTCACGCGAGTTCTTCAGCGAGTCGTGTTCGTCGTTGCTGAGTTCGGGATGACGTTGCGACTCCAGCACCGACGTCACGAGAAACGCCGCAGCGGAGCGGTCTTCGACATCGGCCTGCGTCGCGACCGACAGGAACGCCGACAGTCTTTCGATCAACGCCGTCTGTTCTTGCGCTCTGGCGATGCCAGCGCTAACAATCGACGCATTCGTCTGCTCCACCACCTCACTCCACAGCACGCGTTTGCTGGCGAAGTAGTGATTGATCGCTGGACGCGTCAGGTCGGCACGGACGGCGATCGCCTGAAACGTCGCTGCGTCATATCCGAGTTCGCTGAACACCTCCCGAGCAGCACGCACGATGCGCTCCCGCGTTTCAGCGGCCTTGGCTGCGGGAGGTCGCCCTGGACCTCGACTCGCCGTATACGGCATAGTCAAATTGTGCCACACGTCACCTGGCAGTTGGCCGCACGTTGGCTCGGAGCCCGTCCGGCCGGATTTCCAGCAAACTCGTCAGGGATAGCGGACCGCGGCTACCACCGACTCGCTCGTCGTTGACGCCGCTGCACCGAGCACTGTCGAACTAGGGTTCCAGGCATGGGGTCGGTGACGTCGCGAGGCTGGTGTTCACGACGTCACCGATCTACGTGCCGGTTCTCCGCGGTGCCCACCGATGGCTGACCCCGACGAAGCCGGCGGAGGGCGAGTCCGCGCAGGCGACGTGGACCGCACGGACGGCGCAGAGTCCGGCGTCCCGGTCGAACACGTCGTCTCCATGCTGCGGGAGCGTCTCTATGGCGCGATCTCCTGCCTGGCCACGCTCGCGGTCCTGACCCGGTACACCGAAGAGGACACCAGCGCCTGGGCGCGCATGCTCGATGTCGCGGTCACGATGGGTGGCCTGTGGGCGGCCAGCTTGCTCGCCGACTGGGTCGCACATCTGTCGGTGCACGAACGCGCGCCGGGTCGCGTCGAGGTCTGGCGGATGCTGCAGGCCTCGGGTCAGATCCTGCAGGCCAGCCTGCTTCCACTCGGGGCGCTGGCCGCGGCGGGGCTCGACCTGCTCGACACGGACACCGCGATGTGGATCGCCAAATGGATCCTGGTCGTCGAACTGGGGCTGATCGCCCTACTCGCGGTCCGCAGGACGCGGCTTCCCCTGTGGCAGCAAATAATGACAGTTCTATTACTCACGGGCGTCGGGGTGCTGGTCATCGGCATCAAGATCCTCGCTCACTGATGACTACCAGCACGAACACCCTGCGAGACCGGGTGACGCGACGCGTCCAACAACGCGACCCCGAAAACGACGCGCTGCGCCGCGCGCTGCGGGCCGCGCTGATCGTGCCGGTCGCGGCGGCAATGAGCTTCGCCATCGGGGACAACGCCCAGACGACGCTGTTCACCGTCTTCGGGTCGGTGGCGCTGCTGGTGTTCACCGACTTCCCCGGCAATCGGCAGAACCGTGCGGTCGCCTATGCCGGATTGGCGCTCAACGGGTTCGTGCTGATCACGCTCGGCACGCTCGTCGCCCCACTCCCGGTGCCCGCCGTGCTGACGATGTTCGTCCTCGGAGTGGCGGTGACGTTCTCCGGAGTGCTGAGTGAGACCGTCGCCGCCGGCCAGCGCGCGACACTGCTGACGTTCGTGTTGCCGGCCTGCACACCCCCCGGGCCGATCGGGGACCGCCTGCTCGGGTGGACCATTGCGTTGGCGGTGTGTGTACCCGCGGCGCTGTTTGTCCTCCCGCCGCGCCATCACGGCGAACTGCGACGCCACGCTGCCCGAGCCTGCCGCCTACTGGCCGACCGATTGGACGGCCGCGCGT
>NZ_JBAUJR010000418.1:0-17006 GCF_049683935.1 Mycobacterium sp.
AGTGCTCACGAACAAAGCCGCGATGGACGCCACCATCGCGATCAGCACCCGACTGATTGCCTTCATGTTCTCCCTTAGATATGTAGTCGGAACCCCGGGCGGGAGTACCGAATTGTCCGTGCCTGGCCTAACCGCTACACCACACACCTCGCAAGAGCTCCATGTGAGTGGAATTAGAAAGCCCACATGTTCTTCTTACGATTAGCTCATCGTTGACAGGAGGAACATAACGGGGAGACTACGGACCGGCAATGCGGACGCTCGGCGTCGACGATCTCGATGCAGAGTTGCGCGTAGTTTGCTGAAGCTTCCCCGTGCGCCCTCGACCCCCTACCCGCGACGGCGGGGTGACTCACATGGAACACGTCGCAGTAACTGGCCCCGCATCAAGATCTTCGCTGCGGGCGCCCTTACTGTTACCTGTGCGTTCCCTGAGGTAATTGCGCGATCAAACTTCACTCGTGATGAGGGGGAACATTGTCACGCAGCCAACGCTCACGGTCGGCGTCGTCATTTGGCGACGGATCGTCGCAGTCGTTCGCAGACGTCTCCGACAGATCATCACCGAAGACCTTGTTAACTGCGTCCCGCGAACGGCGTGACCGGGGCGTCACCGTGCGGCATCCAAGTGATTAAGATCACAATTGAGGTGGCCTCGGTGTTCACCTGGTCGTAACGCAGCAGTCGGCGCGGCGATCCGCTCGGCGCCGGCAGAACAGCCCGACGGAGCGCTGTGACAACAACTGGCCTCTACGACCAATTCGTCAGATCTCCAGGCTGGACAGCTGCGCGATGATCTGAGCAGCCAGCGGTCCGAGCGTGGCCATGCCGTCCCGAACCGCCGCTCGAGATCCGGCGAGGTTCACGACCAGCGTGCTGCCGGAGATACCGGCCAACCCGCGCGACAGTCCCGCATCAGGGATGCCGGCTTGCAGCCCGGACGCGCGAAGGGCTTCGGCAATGCCCAGCAGTTCCCGGTCGAGAAGGTCGAGAGTCGATTCGGGGGTGACGTCGCGCGGGGTGACCCCGGTTCCGCCGACGGAGACCACAAGATCGACACCGCCGATGACCGCGGTGTTCAGCGCGTTGCGGATCTCGACCTCGTCGGAGGAAACCACGACCACGCCGTCGACGACGAATCCGGCCTCCCCGAGGAGTTCGGTGACCAGTGGGCCGCTGTGATCCTCTTCGTCACCGTGGGCGGTGCGATCATCGACGACCACGACGAGCGCCCGGCCGACCAACGCAAGAGGCTGTTCCATGCGCTCAACCGTATATCTCGGCACCGACGTCAGTGCAGCCACTCGCAGGTCTGGGCCGACCTGGCCGGCGATCAGCTTCACTGGTCCGCCTTACCGAGCGTGACCTCCACCGTCTGGGCGCTGCCCGACCCATCCTGATAGGTCAGGGTCACCTTGTCGCCCGGCGCCTTCGACCGCACCGCCGCAACCAGGGCGTCGGCGCTGCCGATCAACCGGTCGTCGAGCTTGGTGACGAGGGCGCCGCTGGGCAATCCTGCGGCGGCGGCAGCGCCGCCAGCGGTGACCTCGACGATCTTCGCGCCGTCAGCCCCGGCGTCGTTACCGACCTGGACACCGAGAGACGCCCGAGATGCGGTTCCGGTCTGGATCAACTCATCGGCGATCCGCTTGGCCTGATCCACCGGGATCGCAAATCCCAACCCGATGGAGCCGCCCTGCGCTGCACCCGAGTCGGCGCCCATGGTGGCGATCGCGGAGTTGATGCCGACGAGCTCACCGTTCATGTTCACCAACGCGCCGCCCGAGTTACCGGGGTTGATCGCCGCGTCGGTCTGGATGGCGTCGAGCACGGTGTTCTGGTTCTGCGCGTCGCCGCCGGCGGCGACCGGACGATTCAGGGAGCTGATGATGCCCGTGGTCACGGTGCCCTCGAGACCGAGGGGCGATCCGATGGCCACCACGTCCTGACCGACCACGAGGTCGGCAGACGAACCGATCTCGATCGGTGTCAGGCCGGAGACGTTCTCGGCGCGAACCACCGCGATGTCGCTTCCGGGGTCGGTGCCGATGACCCGGAACGACGTCGTATTGCCGTTGGCGAACACCACCTTCGTTTCGGCGCCGGGGCCGTCGGCGGCCCCGGTGACCACGTGGTTGTTGGTGAGGATCAGCCCGTCCGTGGACAGGATCACACCGGAACCCTCTTCAGAGCTGCGTCCCTGGTTCACCTCCAGCTTCACGACACTGGGGACGACCTTGGCGGCCACCTGCTCGACGGAGCCGGCCGGCACGCTGGCGGCGGGCCTGCTTGGAGCGGCGCCGGAAGCGCTGATGCCGGGCAGACCGTGATCGGGGTGTGCCAGCACCGCGACGCCGCCGCCGATACCCGCGGAGACGATGGCTATGGCAGCCGCGCCAGCCGTCAAAGCTCCTGCGCGGGAACGTTTCCGGGGCTGCGACTGCGACGGACCGGGCATGCCGGGTCGCGGGTACTGACCCGGGGCGGTGGGCATCGGGGCGCCGCGATAGGGGTCATACTGCGCCCGAAACGCCTGTCGCTGTTGCTCAGTCGCGTAGCGCCAGTCATAAGGCTGCTGCTGCTCGTAGGCGCCAGGCTGCTGCGGTCCGGTATGGCCCTGCGGCGCGTGCCCATGAAGACCGGGCTGGCGACCCGGCGGCGGGGTCGGCGAGTACCTCGGGTGGTTGGTCATGTCGCTGCGATGCTCTTCCTGGAGTAGGTTCCGTCGCCTGGACAACGAAAGGTTCTCCCTCAGCGTGCCCAAATGTGCTGAGAATCGCCTTAGAGATCTATTGACCAGCGATAACAATTTGATGCACCCTCAGGTTTCCGCCCACCATCCTCGCCTGTCTTTGTGCTCACCGCAGCGAGCACTCACCGCGTGTCGCGGCTTCTCACACCGTCTCGGCGTCGGCGGTCTGGGTGACCGAGAGGCGACCGGGAAGCACCACGTGCATCGACGTACCCGGAGGTTGACCGCCCGGGTTGGTTTCGCGGACCAGCAAGGTGCCACCGTGTTTGAGCACCACCTGTTTGACGATCGCCAGGCCGAGACCTGAACCCGGCATGGCCCTGGCGGCAGTCGAGCGGAAGAACCGTTCGAACACGAGAGTTCTTTCCTGTGGCGGGATTCCGGGACCCTCGTCGGACACCACGAGCTCCGCGTGCAGGGCATCGACCTGAGTGAGCCTGACGCCGACCCGGCCGTCGGGTGGGCTCCACTTCGCCGCGTTGTCCAACAGGTTGAGCACGGCGCGTGCCAGGCCCGCCCCGTCGCCGTACACCTGCCAAGGCGTCACCGATATGTCGAACTCGATGTCGTTGCGGCGCCTGCGAACCCGTTCCAGTGACCGCTCGATCACGTCGGCCAGCTCGACGGTCTCGTGGATGGCGCCGCCGGCCTCCTCACGGGTCAGATCCACCAGATCACCGACGAGCGTGGACAATTCCTCGATCTGAGCTATGACATCGGTGCGCAGCCCGGTCATCTCCTCCTCAGGGAGGCGGGGAGCCCCCGGCGCCATGGAGGCCATCAAGAGCTCCACATTGGTGCGCAGTGAGGTCAACGGGGTGCGCAGCTCGTGGCCGGCATCGGTCACGAGCCGTGCCTGCCGCTCACGCGATTCGGCCAACGCGCGCAACATCATGTTGAAAGCCTCGGTGAGGCGCGCGAGTTCGTCGCTGCCGTAGACCGGGATCGGGCGCAGGTCGTCGGTGCGGGCGACCCGTTCGGCCGCTTCGGTGAGTCGGGCCACGGGGCGCAGCCCGGCACGCGCCACCATTCCACCCGCGATGGCCGCCACGGCCACCCCGATCCCGCCGACGATGAGCAGAACCGAGCCCAGGCGTTTGAGGACCTGCCCGGTCGGGGCCAGACTCTTGGAGATCAACAACGCACTGCCGTTGTCCAGATACAGGGCCAGGACCCGCTGGTGGCTGACCGTCCGCAGGGACATCAACAGCTTGCCCTGGATGACGTCCTTCTCCGGCCCACCCAGCGGAAGCGTCTGCCCCTTCTGGTTGGCCGTGTAGATCGCCTGGCGGGTGAACAGCATGGCGTTCACGTCGGAATAGGCCGTGCCCTCGATCGCCTTGGCGGGATCAGCCTGCAGCGACCCACTCTCGACCAACAGCTGGGCCCGGCTGCGCAGTTGGGTGTCGATGTCGTCGTACAGCGCGCGGGACACCACCGCGTACACCGCGACGCCCATCAGCACCACGACCATCGCCACCATCGACATCGCCAGCAGCATGACGCGCCACCGCAGCGACACCGAGCTGGCTGTGGGCGGGGCCGGCGCGGCACTGGTCGACCACGGTCCGGGCGGCTGCGTGGCCATCGGTGCTCTCTCGTCTTCTCGCGTGGCGCTCATCAGGGCGGAGTCTCACGCAGCACGTACCCGACCCCTCGCACGGTGTGGATCAGTCGCGGTTCCCCCTCGGCCTCGGTCTTGCGCCGCAGGTAGCCGACGTAGACCTCGAGCGCGTTTCCCGATGTCGGAAAGTCGAACCCCCACACCTCCTCGAGAATGCGACTTCGGGTCAGCACCCGGCGAGGATTGGCGATCAGCATCTCCAGCAGCGAGAACTCGGTTCTGGTGAGGCTGATCGGGCGATCACCGCGGGTGACCTCACGGGTCACCGGGTCCAGCGACAGGTCCGAGAACGTCATCGCCGCCGATTCGCTGCCGTCCTCGGGATTGGTGCGGCGCAGAAGTGCGCGCATCCGCGCCAGCAGCTCCTCCAACGCAAAAGGCTTGGGGAGGTAGTCGTCGGCTCCGGCATCCAGGCCTGCGACCCGCTCCGAGACGGAGTCGCGCGCGGTGAGCACCAGGATGGGGAGATCGTCGCCGGTGCTTCGCAGTAGCCGGCACACCTCGAGGCCGTCCAGCCTCGGCATCATGACGTCCAGCACCAGGGCGTCGGGCCGGTGACTGGCAATCAGCTCGAGGGCTTCCCGACCGTCCTGGGCCAACTCGACCGAGTAACCATTGAAAGAGAGGGATCGTCGCAGGGATTCGCGCACCGCGCGATCGTCATCAACGACAAGTATGCGCACTGGCACAGTGTCGACCCCGTGTCTGAGATAGACCTGAGAGGCGCGCCGCCGAGGCGGCGTGTCGATCGGCTAGCGGCGGTCGAGGTCGATCAGACCCAGCCGAGCGGCCTTGAGCAGGCGACGCGGGACCTTGTGCTGCTGACCTGCGACAGTCACGCCGACGAGGCCGGTCGCGGTGGCCTTCCACTGCGCGCGCCGGCTACGGGTGTTCGCGCGCGACATCCTGCGCTTGGGCACAGCCATGATCGAGCTCTCCATCTGTCGGGGTGGTGTCTGGGTGACGCTGCCGACGTGCTGGAACCAGCCGACGTCGGTTAGTGGTAGCCAGGATAACCGCTGAGCAGCGCGGGCTCCAAACTCCCGCACCGGGCCTTGACGCTGAGACTGCAGCCCTGGAGAAGATGTTCGAGTGGCCGTCGCCACCACCGCAGTCTCGAGATCGCCCCGGGCTCGAGGACGTCGGAGCCCTGAGGGGTTGACGCGGTACCGACGGTACCCAGTAACCTACCGGTTGGTTGGTCGCGTGTTCGACGGCGGGAGTGCGGGTGATATCTGCGGAGGGTCGCGGCAAGGGCGCCGCCCCGGTCCGTATCGGGAACTGCTCGGGTTTCTACGGCGACCGCCTCTCGGCGATGCGGGAGATGCTCACCGGCGGTGAGCTCGACTATCTGACCGGCGACTACCTTGCCGAGCTGACCATGCTCATCCTCGGCCGCGACCGGATGAAGAACCCCGACAAGGGGTACGCCAAGACCTTCCTGCGCCAGCTCGAGGAGTGCCTGGGCATCGCCACGGACCGCGGCGTCCGCATCGTCACGAACGCCGGCGGCCTGAACCCCGCGGGCCTGGCAGAGGCGATCCGCGCGCTGTCGGACCGACTCGGCCTCACAGTCTCGGTGGCCCACGTCGAAGGTGATGACCTGCTCCCCCGCGCCGAACGGTTGGGCCTGGGCAGTCCCCTCACCGCCAACGCCTACCTCGGAGCCTGGGGCATCGTCGACTGCCTCGATTCGGGTGCCGACGTCGTCGTGACCGGACGGGTGACCGACGCGTCGGTCATCGTGGGTCCTGCTGCCGCACACTTCGGCTGGCGACGGACCGACCACGACCAGATCGCAGGCGCGGTCGCAGCGGGACACGTGATCGAGTGCGGCACCCAGGCCACCGGTGGCAATTTCTCGTTCTTCGCTCGCGATTTTCCCGATCTGACGGCCTTGATCCATCCGGGCTTCCCCATCGCCGAGATCCATGCCGACGGCTCGTCGGTGATCACCAAGCATCCGGGAACCGGCGGCGCAGTGACAGTCGACACCGTGACCGCTCAACTGCTCTACGAGATCACCGGACCGCGCTACGCCAATCCCGATGCGACCCTTCGCATGGACTCGATCGAGCTGACCGCCGACAGCCCCGACCGGGTCCGGATCAGCGGGGTCGCCGGCGAGCCGCCACCACCCACGCTGAAGGTGTCGCTCAACAGCATCGGTGGCTTCCGCAACGAGATGACGTTGATCCTCACCGGCCTCGACATCGAGGCCAAGGCCGAACTGGTGCGCCGGCAACTCGAGACGAGCTTGCCCGTGAGGCCCGCTGAGCTGCAATGGACGCTGGCGCGCACCGATCACCCGGACGCCGACACCGAGCAGACGGCGAGCGCCCTGTTGCGCTGCGTGGTGCGCGACGCCGATCCCGCCACGGTCGGCCGGCAGTTCTCCTCGGCCGCAGTCGAACTCGCGCTGGCCAGCTATCCGGGGTTCACCAGCACCACCCCACCCGGCGACGGTCAGGTGTACGGCGTGTTCACCGCGGCCTACGTGCCCGCCGGTGAGGTCGATCACGCCGCGGTACATTCCGACGGCTCCCGTGTCGAGATCGCGCCTGCCTCCGAGACGCTGGAACTCGATACGGCGCCGCCCACTTCGCTGCCCGAACCGCTTCCAGCCGGACCGACCCGGCGGGTGCCACTGGGCACCGTCGCCGGAGCGCGCAGCGGGGACAAGGGCGGCAGCGCGAACATCGGCGTCTGGGTCCAGACACACGATCAATGGCGTTGGCTTGCACACACTCTGACGGTAGCGAAGTTGCGTGAGCTGTTACCGGAGACGGCCGATCTCCCCGTCACCCGACACGTGCTCGGCAATCTGCGGGCCGTCAACTTCGTGATCGACGGCATCCTCGGCAAGGGCGTGGCCTACCAGGCGAGGTTCGATCCGCAAGCCAAGGGGCTGGGCGAATGGCTGCGCAGCCGCAGTATCGACATACCGGAGGAGTTCCTGACGTGAGCATCTGGACCACACCCGAGCGCGACGACCTGCGAAAGACCGTGCGCGCCTTCGCCGAGCGCGAAGTGCTGCCGCATGTCGACGAGTGGGAGCGTATCGGCGAGCTGCCGCGCGACCTGCACACCAAGGCGGCCGCGGCCGGACTGCTCGGCGCCGGATTTCCCGAGACGGTCGGCGGCGACGGCGGGGACGGCGCGGACGCGGTCGTCATCTGCGAGGAGATGCACCAGTCCGGGGCGCCCGGCGGCGTGTTCGCCTCGCTGTTCACCTGCGGCATCGCGGTGCCGCACATGATCGCCTCCGGCGACGGACGTCTCATCGACACCTACGTGCGACCGACCCTGAGCGGAGAGAAGATCGGCTCGTTGGCGATCACCGAACCCGGTGGCGGTTCCGACGTCGGGCACCTCACCACCCGCGCCGTCCGGGATGGAGACGACTACATCCTCAACGGCGCCAAGACCTACATCACCTCGGGGGTACGGGCCGACTACGTCGTGACCGCGGCCCGTACCGGGGGCGCCGGCGCCGCAGGGGTCTCGCTGATCGTCGTCGACAAGGGCACGCCTGGATTCGAGGTCAGCCGCAAGTTGGACAAGATGGGCTGGCGTTCGTCGGACACTGCGGAGTTGTCCTACACAGACGTGCGGGTGCCCGTCGCCAACCTCATCGGCGTCGAGAACACCGGCTTCCTGCAGATCGCAGGCGCTTTTGTCTCCGAACGTGTCGGCCTTGCCGCACAAGCCTATTCGAGCGCGCAGCGGTGCCTGGACCTGACCGTGGACTGGTGCCGCAACCGCGAGACGTTCGGCAAGCCGCTGATCGCGCGGCAATCGGTCCAGAACACGCTCGCCGAGATGGCGCGGCGCATCGACGTGGCCCGGGTCTACACCCGACACCTCGTCGAACGACAACTCGATGGTGAGGCGAACCTGATCACCGAGGTCTGCTTCGCCAAGAACACCGCCGTCGAAGCCGGCGAGTGGGTGGCCAACCAGGCGGTGCAGTTGTTCGGCGGCATGGGCTACATGGCCGAGTCGGAGATCGAGCGCCAGTACCGCGACATGCGCATCCTCGGCATCGGCGGGGGCACCACCGAGATCCTGACCTCACTGGCCGCCAAATCACTCGGCTTTCAGGCATGACCCTCAAGTCCGTCCTCGACACCCGCTCCCCCGGCTTCACCGAGGCCGCCGAAGCGATGTCGGCCAAGCTCGCCGAGTTGGAGGCAGAACACTCCAAGGCGCTCGCGGGTGGTGGGGAGAAATACGTCGCCCGCCACCACGCCCGCGGCAAGATGACTGCCCGCGAACGTGTGGAGGCACTGCTCGACGCCGACTCGCCCTTTCTGGAGTTGAGCCCCCTTGCCGCCTGGGGCACGAAATTCACCGTCGGCGCCAGCGTCGTGGTCGGTATCGGTGCGGTCAGCGGAGTGGAATGCCTGATCGTCTCCAACGATCCCACCGTCAAAGGCGGCACCAGCAACCCGTGGACGCTGCGAAAGATCCTGCGGGCCAACCAGATCGCGCGCCAGAATCGGCTGCCGGTGATCTCCCTGGTGGAATCCGGCGGTGCCGACCTGCCCACGCAGAAAGAGATCTTCATCCCCGGCGGCCAGATGTTCCGCGACCTGACCCGACTCTCGGCCGCCGGCATCCCGACCATCGCGTTGGTGTTCGGGAACTCCACCGCCGGTGGCGCCTACATCCCCGGCATGTCCGATCACGTGGTGATGATCAAGGAAAGCTCGAAGGTGTTCCTGGCGGGCCCGCCGCTGGTGAAGATGGCCACCGGCGAGGAATCCGACGACGAATCGCTCGGCGGTGCCGAGATGCACGCCCGCACATCGGGCCTGGCGGACTACTTCGCCGTCGACGAACTCGACGCGATCCGCATCGGACGCCGAATCGTGTCCCGGCTGAACTGGCGCAAGCAGGGTCCGCAGCCGGCACCCGTGCGGGCGCCGCTGTTCGACGAGAACGAGATGATCGGCATCGTTCCGCCGGACCTGCGCATTCCGTTCGACCCGCGGGAAGTGATCGCCCGCGTGGTTGACGGTTCGGAGTTCGATGAGTTCAAGCCGCTCTACGGTGGCTCACTGGTGACCGGTTGGGCCACGCTGCACGGCTACCCGCTGGGCATCCTGGCCAACGCACGGGGCGTGCTGTTCAGCGAGGAGTCCCAGAAGGCCACCCAGTTCATCCAACTGGCCAACCGCTCGAACACACCACTGTTGTTCCTGCACAACACCACCGGCTACATGGTGGGCAAGGACTACGAGGAAGGCGGGATGATCAAGCACGGCTCGATGATGATCAACGCCGTGTCGAACTCGACGGTGCCACACATCTCGCTGCTGATCGGCTCCTCCTACGGCGCCGGGCACTACGGCATGTGCGGGCGCGCCTATGATCCACGGTTCCTGTTCGCCTGGCCCAGCGCCAAGTCCGCCGTGATGGGCGGGGCACAACTTGCCGGCGTGCTGTCGATCGTCAACCGCGCCGCCACCGAGGCCCGCGGTCAGGTGGTCGACGAGGAGGCCGACGCCGCGATGCGCGCGGCCGTGGAGGGACAGATCGAGGCCGAGTCACTGCCGATGGTTCTCTCCGGCATGCTCTACGACGACGGCGTCATCGATCCGCGGGACACCAGGACCGTGTTGGGAATGTGCCTGTCCGCCATCGCCAATGGCCCGATCGAGGGGACGTCGAACTTCGGCGTCTTCCGGATGTGAGCGCCGTGATGTCCGCAAATCCGGCGCGCTGGAGCACCGTGAGCGTCCGCGAGCGCGCCGAATTCGCTGGGAGGGTCACGTGATCAGCCGAGTCCTTGTTGCCAACCGCGGCGAGATCGCCCGCCGGGTGTTCGCCACCTGCCGCCGCCTGGGCATCGGCACCGTTGCCGTGTACACCGATCCCGACGCTGCCGCACCGCATGTGCGTGAGGCCGACGCCCGGGTGCGCCTCGAGGGCACCCGCGGTTACCTCGATCAGGACCAGCTGATCGCCGCAGCCCTGTCGACCGACGCCGACGCGATCCACCCGGGTTACGGATTCCTCTCGGAGAACGCTGAATTCGCGGCAGCGGTGCAGGATGCGGGGCTGACCTGGATCGGGCCGCCGGTGGCCGCCGTCGCGGCGATGGGGTCGAAGATCGAGGCGAAGAAGATGATGGCCGCCGCGGGCGTGCCGGTGCTCGAGGAACTCGACCCGGACACCGTCACCGCAGACATGCTGCCGGTGCTGATCAAGGCGTCCGCGGGCGGTGGCGGTCGCGGCATGCGGGTGGTCCGCGACCTCGCCGAACTGCCGGATCAGGTGCGGGCCGCCGGCCGAGAGGCCCAGTCGGCGTTCGGCGATCCGACGGTCTTCTGCGAGCGTTACCTGGAGGCAGGCCACCACGTCGAAGTCCAGGTGATGGCCGACGCACACGGCGCGGTGTGGGCGGTCGGCGAACGCGAGTGCTCCATTCAACGCCGCCACCAGAAGATCATCGAAGAGGCGCCCTCACCACTGGTCGAGCGCGTTGCGGGGATGCGCGACAAGCTCTTCGAAGCCGCGCGGCTCGCCGCGACGGCCATCGGCTACACCGGCGCGGGCACCGTCGAGTTCATGGCCTCCGGCAGTGGTGACTCGGTCGGCGAGTTCTTCTTCCTCGAGATGAACACCCGCTTACAGGTCGAGCACCCGGTCACCGAGCTCACCTCGGGCCTGGACCTCGTCGAACTGCAACTGACGGTCGCCGAGGGCGCACCGCTGGGTGCCACACCCCCGCTGTCACAGGGTTCCTCGATCGAGGCGAGGCTCTACGCCGAGAATCCCGCCGAGAACTGGCAACCGCAGGCCGGAACCGTGCATCGATTCGCCGTACCCACTGCGACGACAGAGTTCGGCCCCCTCGACATCTCCGGGGTCCGTCTCGACTCGGGAATCGTCGACGGGTCGGTGATCTCGGTGTTCTACGACCCGATGCTCGCGAAGGTCATCTCCTACGCCCCGACACGCCGGCGGGCTGCGGCGCTACTGGCCGACGCCCTCAGCAGGACCCGGATCCACGGCGTCCGCACCAACCGCGACCTGCTCGTCAACGTGCTGCGCCACCAGGCCTTCCTCGACGGGGACACCGACACCGCCTTCTTCGGAACCCACGGCCTCACCGCGCTCGCCGCCCCCATTGTCGGCAGCCAGGTCACCGCGATGTCCGCGGTCGCGGCAGCCCTGGCCGATGCCGCCTACAACCGTTCCAGTGCACCGGTTTTCAGTGCCGCACCCAGCGGCTGGCGCAACCTCGCATCCGGTCACCAGACGAAGGCCTACGAGGACGCCGACGGGGTCACCCACGACGTCCGGTACCGCTTCACCCGCAGCGGTCTGCACCTCGCCGACCACGATGACGTCGTGCTGGTCTCGGCGACCGCCGAGCAGGTCGTGCTCACCGTCGCCGGGGTGGATCGGCCGTTCGACGTCACCCGCTACGGGGACGACGTCTACGTCGATTCACCCGGCGGGTCGGTGCATCTGGTCGCACTGCCCCGCTTCCCCGACCCCGACGACGCCCTGGCCCACGGTTCGCTGTTGGCCCCGATGCCGGGATCTGTGCTGCGCGTGGGAGCCGCGATCGGCGACCCGGTGACCGCAGGGCAGGCGCTGGTCTGGCTGGAGGCGATGAAGATGGAGCACACCATCACCGCACCCGCAGACGGCGTGCTCGTCGAACTCAACGTCGAACCCGGCCAGCAGGTCGAGGTCGGTGCCGTCCTCGCCCGGGTGGACACCCCGGCGCCCGCAGACAACCCAGGAGGAACCCCATGACCAACGGCTTCGTCGAAACCGAGGAACAGCAGGCACTGCGCAAGGCGGTGGCCGCGATGGCCGCCAACTACGGGCAGGACTACTACCTGGAGAAGGCCCGAGCGGGTCAGCACACCGACGAGTTGTGGAGTGAGGCGGGCAAACTCGGATTCATCGGCGTGAACCTGCCGGAGGAGTACGGTGGCGGCGGCGCCGGCATGTACGAGTTGGCCCTGGTGATGGAGGAGATGGCCGCCGCGGGTGCGGCACTGTTGATGATGGTGGTCTCTCCCGCGATCAACGGCACCATCATCTCCAAGTTCGGCACCGAGGAGCAGAAGAAGCGCTGGATCCCCGGGATCGCCGACGGGTCGATCACGATGGCATTCGCCATCACCGAACCCGACGCCGGGTCCAACTCCCACAAGATCACGACGACCGCGCGACGCGACGGTAGCGACTGGATCCTGTCGGGCCAGAAGGTCTACATCTCCGGCGTGGACCAGGCCCAGGCGGTGCTGGTGGTCGGCCGGACAGAAGAAGCCAAGACGGGGAACTTGAAACCAGCGCTGTTCGTGGTGCCCACCGACACCCCGGGGTTCACGTTCACCAAGATCCCGATGGAGATCGTCAGCCCTGAGTTCCAGTTCCAGGTGTTCCTCGACGAGGTGCGCCTGCCGGCCGATGCACTCGTCGGCTCGGAGGATGCGGCGATCGCGCAACTGTTCGCCGGGCTGAACCCCGAGCGCATCATGGGCGCCGCCAGCGCAGTGGGCATGGGCCGCTTCGCGATCGACAAGGCGGTCGACTACGTCAAGACCCGCCAGGTGTGGAAGACCCCGATCGGCGCCCACCAGGGACTGTCCCATCCGCTGGCCCAGAACCACATCGAGATCGAGTTGGCGAAGCTGATGATGCAGAAGGCCGCGGCCCTCTACGACAGTGGCGACGACATGGGCGCCGCCGAAGCCGCCAACATGGCCAAGTACGCCGCCGGTGAGGCATCGGTGCGTGCCGTCGACCAGGCGGTGCAGTCGCTGGGCGGGAACGGCCTGACCAAGGAGTACGGCATCGCCTCGGTGCTGACCGCTTCGAGGCTGGCCCGCATCGCGCCGGTCAGTCGCGAGATGATCCTCAACTTCGTGGCGCAGACATCGCTCGGCCTGCCCCGGTCCTACTGATGGACCAACCACTGGTCCGGTACGACGCCGAGGGTCCGGTCGCGCGACTGACGCTGGATTCCCCGCACAATCGCAATGCACTGTCCACGGCGTTGGTCGAGCAGCTCCATGAGGGGTTGACGCGGGCATCGGCCGAACAGGGTGTGCGGGCGGTGGTGCTCGGACACACCGGACGGACTTTCTGCGCCGGCGCGGATCTGACCGAGACGTCTGCGGCGGGGGCCGACCTCGGCGAGGTAGCGGTCGGGCGGGCCCACGAGCTGACCCGATTGCTGCGCAGGATCCTGGAGTCGCCGCTGCCCGTCATCGCGGCGATCGACGGACATGTGCGGGCGGGCGGGCTCGGTCTGGTCGGTGCGTGCGACATCGTGGTCGCTGGGCGCGCCAGCACGTTTGCACTCACCGAGGCGCGCATCGGGGTTGCCCCGTCGATCATCTCGCTGACGCTGCTGCCCAGGATGACGGCACGGGCCGCCGGGCGCTATTTCGTGACCGGCGAGAAGTTCGATGCCGATGCCGCCGCGGACATGGGCCTGGTCACCATCGCCACCGACGATGTGGCGGCGACAGTCGCCGAGTTGGCGTCGGCGATAGCGCTGGGTTCGCCGCAGGGCCTGGCCGCATCAAAAGCGTTGACCACCGCATCGATCATCGAAGACTTCGATCGCCGCGCAGAGAAATTGACCAGGCAGTCAGCAGAATTGTTCGTCTCCGACCAGGCGCGGGAGGGAATGATGGCCTTCCTCCAGAAGCGGCCACCGGATTGGGTCGGCTGAGCTGCTTACAGTTTCGTCAAGGCTCTTGCATGTACCCACGTTCGTCGTAGGCTCGTGGGCGATGTGCGCACGCGCGAAGTACAGCGAGTCCCGATGAGCCCGTCTCCGGCGCGGAACGGGTCGATGCGTGCTGCCGACACCGACCGGATCCAGGTGGCTCAGCTGCTGACCGATGCCGCGGCGTCGGGCACGCTCGGCGTCACCGAGTACGAAGACCGCTTGACCAAGGCCTACGCTGCGCAGACGTACGCCGAACTCGACCGGTTGTCCGCCGATCTCCCCGGCGCCGTCACCCGGGGTCGGGGCGGTCCGTGCCACCCCGCTCCGTCGACCCTGCTGTTGGCCATCCTCACCGGCTTCGAACGCCGCGGACGGTGGAACGTCCCGAAGCGGATGACCACCTTCGCGCTGTGGGGTGGCGGGGTCGTCGACCTGCGCTACGCCGACTTCACCTCTCACGACGTCGACATCCGGTCCTACTCGATCATGGGCGGGCAGACGATCCTGGTGCCACCCGAGGTCAACGTCGACCTGCGCGGTGTGGCGGTGATGGGCAGCTTCGAGCAGAGGGTGAGCGGCGAGGGATCTCCCGGTGCGCCGTGTGTCCGCATCCGCGGCTTCTCGCTGTGGGGCAGCGTCGGCGTCAAGCGCAAGAACCGCAAGGACGCCAGCTGACCCGAGAAGGTCAGCGCCGCCGTTTCGCTCCGAGATAGTCGCCGACCACCGCGGCACCCAGGCCGTCGAGGTCGGGTACCACCACCCGGCCGCCCACTCGACGCGCGACCTGATCGATGAACCTGGCCAGACCCGGATCGCTACCGAGCCGGAAGATCGTCACCTGCGCGCCCATCTTGGCGACCTCGTCGAATCCCCTGACCGTGTGAGCGATCGTCCGCGGATGCGGCGGGTAATCAAAAAAGACGGAAGAACTTCCGTTGCCGTCGAAGTCCTCGAGGTGCGCTGTCGGCTCGCCATCGGTGACGATCAGCACGACCGGCTGCGCATTCGGATGCCTGCGCAGGTGCCGGGTGGCCAGCGCGAGCGCGTGATGCAGGTTGGTGCCCTGCTCGTAGACACCCTCGAGTCCGGTCAATTCGGCGGCCGTCACAGTGCGGGCGTACCTGCCGAACGAGACGATCTGCAGTGCGTCCGAACGGAACCGGGTGCTGACGAGGTGGTTGAGCGCCAACGCGGTCTGCTTCATCGGCAGCCACCGGTTCTCCATCACCATCGAGAACGAGGTGTCGACCAACAACGCCACTGCGGCCTGCGTGCGGGTCTCGGTCTCGGAGATCTCGACGTCCTCGACCGTCAATCTGATCGGACCCGCCTGATCGCCGGTTCCCGCTTCACGCAGCACCGCGTTGGTGAGGGTGCGGGTGACGTTCCACGGCTCGGTGTCCCCGAACTGCCACGGCCTGGTGGCACCCGTCAGCTCGCCCGCAGCGCCGGCGCGGCGGGTGTCACGCTCGCCGTGTCGACCCGAGAGTTGCTGCGCCACATCACGTAACGCCGCCTGCCCGAGCTGACGCATCGCCTTCGGCGAAAGTCGCCACTGTCCGTCTGCGCCACGGTCGAGGAAGCCCTGGTTCACCAGCGCGCGTTCCAGCTCGGCCAGAGTGCGCGCGTTCACGGCGGCCTCGTCACCGAGTTGGCGCGCCAGCATGTCGAGGTCGACGTCGTCCATGGTCGCCCCGGCGTAACTCTGCGAGAGTTGCTCGGCGAGCTGTTCGAGTTCGGCGATGTCGGCCAACGCCTGCGCGCCCTCCCCCATGCCCAGCGGGTCGCCGCCGGAGAACCTCTGCGAGCCGTCCCAGTCCTCGCCCGGCCGAGCGGCCTGCAGGTGCCCGTCGAGGCGGTTGAGTGCGTTCATCAGAGATGGTGACCCGAAAGCCTGCTGCGACAACGCATCCAGCTCTGCCCGTTGCTGTTCGGAGAGGCTGTTGCGGAACCGCTGAGCGGCAGCCGCCCGATTGGCGAGCGAATCCAGCAGCTCGTCCATATTCTTCGGATTCTCGGGGAAGAACTCCCCGTGCTTGGCCATGAAGTCCTCAAAATCCTGTTGCGAGTCTTCACCTTTGGCGTGCTTGTCCAGCAGATCGTTGAGATCGTCGAGCATGTCGTTGACGCGCTGACGGTCCTCGTCGGTCGCGTTCTCCAGCGCCTGCTTCATCCCGGCGAACCGCTGGTCGAGCATCTCCCGGCCGAGCAGGTCCCGGATCTGTTCGTACTTCTCGCGGGCCTCCTGCGAACGCCAGTCGTAGTCGGCGAGCTCCTGGACGGCTTTGGCCGGAGACGGCGACAGCGACTCCATCTGCAATTCCCCGAACCGGGCGTCGTCGTCGAGCGCACGCGCCAGTTCTTTGCGCTCAGCGAGCACCGCCTCGTCGAGAAGCTTCTTGATGTCGGCCAACGTGCCGTCGAGATTGTTGCGCTGCAACAGTTCCCGCCGACGCCGGTTGGCCTCGGCGGCCAGCTTGTCGGCACCCGGCATGTTCGCCGACCCGCGCCTGAGCAGTTCCGACAGCGCCCGTCGCGGGGAAGTACCCTCCATGACGTCCTGCCCGATCGCCTCGAGCGCCTCGCGGAGGTCGACCGGTGGAGCCAGCGGATCGGGCCCGCCGGTGTAGGTGGAGTACCTGGTCGTACGCCGGGACGCTTTAGCCATAAACGGTTTCGCCTTCGTCGGAGACCTTGTCGATCCGCTTCGCGAGGTAGAGCGCTTCGAGCGCCAACTCGATCGCCGCGGCCCGCTGGCCGTCGGACTGGGCCTCGAGCCGCTGCTGGATCTCGGCGACGGCGGACACCTCGGGAAGCGCGGCGAGCACCTCTCGGGCCGACACCCGCGCCCCGGTGGTGACCGGCGAGCCGTGCTCGATGGCGGTGACGATCGGGCCGACGTCGATCCCCCCGAGAAG
>NZ_JBAUJR010000419.1:0-2967 GCF_049683935.1 Mycobacterium sp.
GTGCCAGGCTCGGCCGGGTGCGCAGCGCGCCGCGCAGTGCGCCGACGGCTCCCGGCCCCCAGTGGGCGGGCACGGCGATGGCAACCGGCGATCCACCGTCGACCGACCGTGCCATCGCATCGAGGGCTTCCGCGAGTACCTGCTCGCCGCGGTGGGCGGTGCCGTCCGCCGCGACCAGTGGAACCGGGTCTCCGACGCGTTCGACGAAACCGCTCAGGACCAGGCCAGGCTCCGTGAGGTTCGGGTTCTCCCCGGGCGCTCCGACCTCGGGGGCACGGTTGTTGAAGACGGTGAGGATCGATCGCCGCATCACCGGTGGGCGACCGACGCGGGCCGCGACCAGATGGGTCATCCCGATCGACAACCCGAGTGGTTCAGTCATGATGGCGTGTCTCCTGTCCTGGCCGGTCCCCACCTTAGCGGCTGGTCCTGCGAGGTCCGCGGATTTCCCCTAGTGGCGTCGATCCCCTAATGGTTGGTCCCCTAATGGTCTCTGTCCCGCGCTGGGCTTCGCACCGATCCGGTGCGCGTTCGGGCTGGATAGCATCGTGACAAGCCCGACGACGGCGGTATGCCACGGAGAACAACCGAGAAAGGTGGGGGATGGCCAACTCGCTTCTCGACTTCGTCATGTCACTGGTGCGGGATCCCGATGTCGCCGCACGTTATGCCGCGGATCCTGCGCAGGCTCTGGCCGACGCCGACTTGACGGACGTGACCAGCGCTGACGTCCAGAACCTGATCCCGGTGGTGGCGGAATCGCTGTCGATGGCCGCTCCGTCGCCGGGCCTGGATGCCTTCGAGGACTTCGGCGCCGATGGGGTAGGCAACGTCTGGACCAGTGGCGCGGCCACGGCGGCTTTCGACGCGTTCGACCACGTGCCCGAGGTCGCGGGCGTAGACGTCATCGACGCACCCGTCGTGGTGACCGACATCCTCGACCAGACCGACCTGGGGGTGGCGGCGCCGACGGGCACCGATCTGATCGACACGGCCGAATCGCTGCAGCTCGACGTGCCGGAGCTCGAAGAGACCCAGCTGACCGAATCCGGTTTCGCCGAGGACTGGGCACAGCCGGTCGCCGACCCCCACCCTGGTGATCCCACCCCCGGGTTCGACATCTTCGACTGACCGACAAGCCGACCCTACCCGCGTGGATCTGACGATCCACGCGGGTTTTGTCGTTTGAGCTGCAAAAACCCCTGCATCCCCCAGCTCCCCGGGTGATCCCCTAATCCCCTAATGGGGATGGGCGAACATCCCTAGTCGGGGTGGCTCAGGGACGGGACCGGACCCCGTTTGCGGCAGGTCCCCGACTCCATAACGTGGTCTGCAGATCGCCGGGGAGCCCGGCGAGAGACCTCTCCCCGACTCCCGGGAAGACCACGAAAGGAAGTTCCATGACAACCCTCATCGACTTCATCCTCGACCTGTTCCGCAGCCCCGCCGCGGCGACCTCCTTCGTCCTCGACCCCGATGGCGCGCTGCGTGAAGCGGGTCTGCCGAACGTGACCGCCGCGCAGCTGGCATCGGTGGCCGCCACGGCCGCTCCCGCCGGATATGCGCTCGGTGGCGGCGACCCGGTCCTCGGCCTGCAGCGGGCGGTGGCCGACCACCATCAGCTGGCCTCCAACATCGCGTCGCCGTTCTCGCCGCAGACGTCCTTCGCTCCGACGACGGAGTTCGCCAGCCGCAACGACACCGACCTGCTGAGCGGCAACAACGTCCCGGTCGCCAGCCCTGATCAGGCGGCCGGCGCCAACGCCCAGAACGGTGCATTCAACCTGGGCTTCGGCGACATCACCCTGGGCGACAAGACCAGCAACACCGCCACCGACGGTGGTGTCGTGGTGGGCGGTGACAACGACGGCGACATCGTCAGCGGTGACGGCGCCGCCCTCGGCGACGGCAACACCATGAACAACGGTGACATCCTGGCCGGCTCCGGCTCCAATGTTGTTGTCGGCAAGGACAACGAGGTCGAGGACAACTCGCAGACCGCGGGTGACGACCTGATCACCGACAACGACGCGCCGGTGCTCAACGATGTCGACACCAGCGGCGGCAACGGCGGCGGTGCGGCCGGCGGCGACAGCCTGATCGGCATCGGCAGCGGCAACGCGTCCGGTGGTGACGGCGGCAGCGGCGGCGGGATCATCATCACCGACACCGATGTGAACTCCGGCACCCAGATCGACGGCAACGTCGGCAGCGACAACGTCGAGGACAATTCCGTCAACACCTCGGTTCAGACGGAGACCTCGTCCTCGACCGAGAGCTCGATCGAGGACAACTCGTCGAACTTCGAGTCCAACGTCGGGTCGGGCAACGAGACCGCGATCGGGTCCGGCAACGAGACCAACACGGATCTGTTCTCCGGCAACGAGACCTCCACGGACCTGTTCTCGGACAACGTCACCGGAATCGACACCGACCTCGCTTCCAACAACACCACCGACACCGATCTGGACGCCTTCTGAGTGACCGCGACCAGATGACGACACTGGCGGGGACCGTGATGGTCCCCGCCAGTGGCGCGCGCATACCGTTGAACCACTGAGCAGCAGCCGCCGGACAAGAGGGGCACGATGACGCAGCCGAACGACCCCCGCAAAGTGAAAGTGGTCGTCGAGCTCATCGACCACACCAGCAAGATCGCCGAGACCAACGATCGTGGCGATCTGGTCGAGCGGCTCACCCGCGCCAAACGGCGCATCAGCGATCCGCAGATCCGGGTGGTGATCGCCGGTCAGCTCAAACAGGGCAAGAGCCTGCTGCTGAACTCACTGCTGAACATGCCCGTCGCCCGCGTCGGTGACGACGAGTCGACGGTGCTCGCGACGGTGGTGTCCTATGGCGAGCAGGCGTCGGCGCGGCTGGTGGTCGCCAGGCCCGACGGCGAGGAACCCGAGCTGATCGACATCCCCACCGCCGACCTGCGCAACGACCTCCGGCGTGCCCCGCAGG
>NZ_JBAUJR010000420.1:0-5154 GCF_049683935.1 Mycobacterium sp.
GTGTTGCTCAGCGGTGGCGACTCCGAGCCGGACACGACGGCCGCCGACACGATCGCCTCTTCCTCTGTCGCACCGACAACCGTTGCCGCTGGGCCGGATTGCTCGATGCCGGCCGGTGATCAGAACAGCGGCCCTGGGGTCATCGCCGCGTTCGAGCACGCCTACTACGTCCAGCGATCGGGTGCGGCCGCCCACGCTCTGGTCTCACCGAACGCCCCGACGAGCGCACCGTTCACCGTCGAAGCCAACCTCGACGCAGGTATCGCCACCGTCCCGGCCGGCACCACCTACTGCCTCGACATCGACCCGCTGCGCACCGGTTCCTACACCCTCACCCTCACCGAGAGCGGACCGAACGGGCCCGGGACGCAGTACCGCCAACGGATCACCACCGACCAGGTCGACGGTCGCTACGTCATCGCCGCCATCGAGCAGGCATGAACACCCGCCGCCGCAGCACCGCGGCGAACAGCCACCACGAAAGGAACGCCAGGACATGAGCGATGCAGCGAGCGAATGGGCCGAGGCCGCCACCGCAGTACGACAGGCACACGAGACCCTCAGGGCGTCGACCGCGAGCGAGATCCGCGCTTGGACAGAGCAGGCGGGCCTGTCCGGCTGGTCGATGTGGCAGAAGGTCAAACGAGAGCTCTACAAGCAGCTCGACCTCGACTACGACGGAATGCGCGCCAACGAAGCCGAGCAGGTCACCGACGCGGTCGCCTCCGCGGCGGCAGCCGCACCGGTGGTCGAGCTCTACGCTGCAGGCGATGAGCGCGGCAGCTTCGCGGTGGTCGGCGACGGCGACGAAACAGCCTGGTACGGAACATTCCACAGCAAGGACGCGGTGTTCCGTCAGGGCGATCAGACATCGGCCGACGACTCCGCGGCCGGCAAGGCAGCCTTTCTGGCCGGCAAGCTACGCGAAGAGCTCAATGCCCCCGCGATCCGGCTGATTCTGCACATCTCCAACCCGCACCTCGACGGCACCCGGCTCGCCGCCCTCGCGGCACGCTATGGAGTACACCTCGAACGCCTCGAGATCGACGACGACAATCCGGCCACCGTGTGGTGCGAGGTTCCCGGACACCGTCCGTGGCAGGCGATCCGGCTCTCCGACCTGCTCGTCGACGATCAAGCGGAGGTCGGCTGATGGCCGAACAGCACCCGCGCCCGGACGTCGACAACCCCGTCGCCGGGTACGAAGCCGAGGACACCGTCAACCTCCGCGCTCAGCGCCTACGCCGACCCGAATCCGAACCGGACGAACAGCCTGCAGAGGACAGCCACGCCGACGCGACACCGGATCCGTACGGAGTCGGGCAGGACGCACTGGCAGCGGTCGAGACACCCGATGTCGACCCCGCCGCGTTCTACCGAGCGCGACTGTTCGACCGCCAGGAGGAAGACCCGACCGCGGAGCCGGCCGAAGCAGGCCTGCGGGGACGGCTCAATGCCGCCTTGGGAACTCACCTGAGGCCCAAGCCTGCATCTGCCGAAGTCAGACTGCGTCAGTCGATTCGCGTTGTGCAGCAGCCTCTTCCCGGGTGCTCGGTGGTCTCGGTCATCAACCCCAAGGGCGGGGCGGGCAAGACCCCGACATCGGTCATGCTCGGTTCGACGTTCGGTAAGCACCGGGGCCACGGGGTGACAGTGTTCGACGCCAGCGAATCACTCGGCAGTCTCGGCGATCGCGCCGCCCGCACCACCGATCCGGAGCTCACGGTGTGGGACCTGCTCGATCATGCACACGAGCTGGCGTCCTCGTCGGCGGTGTCGGGGTCGCTCACTGCGTTCCTGCGGCGTCAGCCGACGATGGAAGACATTCTCGCTGCGGACAATTCGGCCGACCGTGAGCGCAACCTGGGGTGGGACGAATGCGCTGCGGTGATGGCGGTGCTGCGCCGACACCGGGACCTGATCGTCATCGACACCGCCGCAAATCCCTTGGCCGAGAGCTGGCAGTGGGCCGTACAGCATTCCGATGCCCTGGTCGTTCCGCTCCCGCTACGCCTCGACATCGCCCGACAGGTCTATCAAATGCTCGAGGGCATCATCGCCCGCGGCTACGGGCACCTGCTGGCGTCGACGGTCATCGTGACCTGTGCAACACCGGATTCCAACCCGCAGTTGGCGTCGGCGGTCTTCGAGGATCTGCGCAATCTCGGTGTCCAGGACAGCAATTTCATTCAGGCCCCGTACGAATCAGCGCTCGCCCGCGGCGACCGGATCGTCTACAAGGACCTCCCGCCCGCCACGATCGAGGCCTACACCAACGTCACCGCCCTGGTCGCCGACAACATCGCCGCGGCACGGCACGGCGTGGCCTACCCATTCACCGATCCGTACTCGCCGCAATCGGTGAACCGCCAGCCCGACAGCGCACCACCCCCACAGCTCTCGCAGTGGGAGCGGCGCAGCCGCGACCGTCGCGGAGCCTGACCCGTCCCCACCCCGCTCGACGCACACGAGGAGAAACACCATGACCGGCCAGAGAACGCACACCACACCGCGGCGACGACAACGCCGGACACTGCCGGCGCTGACCGTCGTCGTCTCCGCGATGGTCCTGGCCGCGGGCACCGTCCCCGCACACGCCGCACCGGCAGCGACGGCGGCGACCTCGTGCGCGAAGTACGTCGCGATCATGGCCCCGGGTACGTGGGAAACCAACGCCGCCGCGAATCCCACCACCCCGGTCGGAATGCTCGCCACCGTCGGCAACGCACTGAAACAGAAGTACGGCAACGACATCGAGGTCTACTACCCCGCGTATGCCGCGTCGGCGTTCGACCAGGGCCGCACCTACGCCGACAGCAAGGAAACCGGCAAGAGCGCCATCAACAACATCCTCACCTCGGCATGCGCGACGTCGAAGTTCCTGCTCTCGGGCTACTCCCAAGGCGCGGACGCCGCCGGCGACATCGCCGCCGAGATCGGCAACGGTCGCGGCGTCGTTCCCGCGGCCCGGATTCTCGGCGTCGGTCTGGTCGCCGATCCGCACCAGGGCACCGCCGGCGGCACCGTCGTCGGGCCGAAGGTCGACGGCCAGGGCATCGGCGGGGTCCGGCCCGAAGGCTTCGGCTCTCTCGCCCCGGTGGTCAAGCAGCTCTGCAATCCCACGGACCTGTACTGCTCGACGAACGCCGGCAAGGACGGTCTGCTCGCGGGCCTGGGCAAGGTCCTGGCGAACAAGCCCATCGACCCGGCCACTTCCACCGCGAGCGGCCTGACCTCGTCCGGAGCGACCGCCGTTCCCTCGACGACCGCAGCACCGTCGAGTAGCGCAGCGCCGTCGACGACGGCGCAGGGCGGCGTCACCGGTGCCGGGACACAGCCCGGCACGACGCCGACGCAGTCGGGAGGGGTCAGCGATTTTGCGTCGTCGCTGGTCTCGGACTTCTCCCGCGTCGATCTGGCCGGTGCCGCGAACACCGCATCGACTCTCGGGGAGCGGGTGGCCACCCTGCCCGACTCGGTGGGAACCAACCGTACTCAGTCGCAGGTCGCCAGCGTCGGGGCCTCGGCGACATCGCTGCTCAACACCCTCGAACCGGTCGCCGATGTGCAGTCGGTGATCGCCGCGAACCCCGGCATCCGTTCGACTCTCGACACCGCACCGGAAGGATCGCCGGAAGCGAAGACCTCCACGGTGCTCGACGCACTCGATCAGATCGACATTCCCGCAGTCCTGAGCACCGCGACCTCGATCGCCGACACCGCCTCGTCGGTGCTGGGCGGCACCGGCACCACCGCAGGCCTGACCGATACGGCCGCAACGCTCACCGGACAGGTCGCACCGTTGCAGTCCGTGTCCCCGGATGCGCTGACCTCGGCAACGCAGGTGCTCTCGCTGCTCAAGCCGAAGACGGTGGTCAACCAGGTCGTCAACGTCGCGACCGGCTTCACGAGCCTGGACTACCAAGGCATCGTCGACAACCTGATCGCGTTGCCGCAGAAGGTCGCCGCTCTCGACGTCGCGGGATCGCACAAGATCGCCGGGGACCTGAACAACCAGTTCGCACCGATCGTGAAAATGGCCGCGGGAGTGGATCTGCACACGCTCGCGGCGTTGGTGGCGATGATCCCCGACCCCAGCGGATCGGCGCAGATCGCCTCCCTGGTGCTGAGCTTGCTCGGCAACGTCGACGTGATCCGCCTGGCCAACGATGTCGGCGCGATTCAGGAAGTCGCGTGGAAGATCCTCGAAACCGGCAACCTCGCGGCCGCCGCCGAGCTGCTGCCCATCGGGCTCGACCTCGCCTCGGTCGCGGTCGGAGTCCTGACCGGCTCGGCCGCCAAGACCAGCCCCGACCAACTCGGCACACAGACCCAGGTCACCGGACAGTCCGCAGCGATCGGCCAACAAGCCTCCACCGGCGACTTCGCCGGTCTGGCAGGCAGTCTCGTCTCACTGGCCTCGTCACCGAGTGCAGGCGATGCCGCCGAGCTGGTCGGTGCCGGTATCGACGCGGCGACGTTCTTCGCCTCCGGTGCGCACCAGTCCTACGGCGATTTCACGGTCGACTCCACCGGCCGCAGCGCCCTGCAATGGCTCATCGACTTCTTCACCCAGAAGATCGGGGGCTGACCAGCCGCCGAGCAGGCTCTGCAGCCGGGCGGGCATGACGCAGAGCAGCCGAAAACTACAGCACCACAACCGAACTACACGTACCACCACAGGTGTCCGGGCGGGCACTGATCATTCTTTCGATTCGTGAGGACATGCACCGATGGCAGCATCACAGCAGGGCAGCAAGGGCAGTGCGGGCGCACTGAGCCTGCTGCTGATCGCCGCGGTCGCTGCGATCGGCATGTTCGGTGTCCTCTCCGGTGACCGCACACCGCCGGTCGACGACGGCACGTGCCTGCCGGCCGGCGCTGCGGCGGTGGCCCCGCACTCGGGAACAGTGGTGATGCCGCTACGTGAAGGCACATATCAGGCCACGAGCGGTTTCGGTGCCCGCACCAATCCGGTCACCGGCGAGGCCGAAGGACACCAGGGCCAGGACTACTCCGCCCCGATCGGGACCCCGATCTATGCGGCCACCGACGGCACGGTCGTCAAGGCCGAACACGCCAGCGGGTTCGGCAACTGGATCATCATCGACACCACCGTCGACGGCCAGTCGCTCTCGACGGTCTACGGCCACA